>JBKBXN010000085.1:0-11978 GCA_046314055.1 Brevundimonas sp. | reverse complement strand
GCGATAGAGCTGGCCCGAGTTCTTGAACTTGTGGAATTCGGCGACGATGGCGGCCTCGGACGTGAAGTCCATGGTGGCGTAGCGGTTGGCGAAGTCGCCGGTGATGCCCAGGCGTTTGAACTGGTCGCGTTGCAGGTCGATGTATTTGCCGGCGTATTCGCGGCAGGCGGCGCGGAACTCGTCCTTGGAGACCTCGTCCTTGCGGCGCCCCTTGGCGCGGAACTGTTCCTCGATCTTCCACTCGATCGGCAGGCCGTGGCAGTCCCAGCCGGGGACGTAATCGACGTCATAGCCCAGCAGGAACCGGCTGCGGACCACGAAATCCTTCAGCGTCTTGTTCAGCGCATGGCCGATGTGGATGTCGCCGTTGGCGTAGGGCGGGCCGTCGTGCAGCACATAGAGGGGCGCGTTTTCGGATTGCCGCTGCGCCCGGAGGCGCCCGTACAGGTCGCCCCACTGCTCCAGGATCACCGGTTCCTTCTGCGGCAGGCCGCCGCGCATGGGGAAGGGCGTCTCGGGCAGGAAGACGGTGTCGCGATAGTCGCGGCCGGAGGGGGTGTCGGTGGTGTCGGTGGCGTCGGCCATGGGTCGTCTCGGCGTCGTGGGGTGAGCGTTCGCAGTCTTCGGTCGCCCTATCGCGCTTCGCGCTGCTTGAGGGCGGCTTCTTTCGCCCTTCGTGGGGGCGGTCGTCCCGACGTGCGCTGGGCAAGACCCAGAAGCGCTACGCCGGGCGGCTAATCGAAATCAGGCGAAGAAAGACGCGGACGGTCATTGTGCGGGCGGTCTAGCAGACGGATGCGGCATTGCGCCATCCCCGAAGACCGCAGCGTCTCAATAGAAACGAAAGGCTTTTGGGGTCTTGGTTAAGGTTGGATCGTCCGGAAGTCTGTCCAGACGACGTAAGAATTCGTTCGGGAGTCCCGCCGATGCGGCAGCGGATCAGGAATTGGATGTTGGGTCTGGCGGCCGGCGTGGCCGTGTTCGGCGTCGCCGGCGCGGCGACGGCGCAGAGCTGTGGCCAACCGGCGTGCGAGCCCCCGCCGTGCACGTCCTGTGAGCCTCCGCCTCCGCCAACGCCCCCGTCCTGCGGCGGCGGGTCTTGCGGCGGCGGCGGGCATGGCGGCTGGAACTCGAACACCAACGTCAATGTGAACGTCAACGTCAATGCGGGCGCCAGCGCCACGGCCAACGCCGGCGCGCGGGCCTATGTCAATGCGCGGGCGGGCGGCTTCTCGGGCAGTTACGGCGGGGGCGGCGGCTCGGCCTATGTCAGCGTGGACCAGCCCTATCCGACCACCATCCAGGGCCTGGCCGTCGAAGGCCTGACCCAGACGGTCCGCGCCCCCTTCACCGCCTGGCGCCGCACCATGAAGCGGGTCGTGATCCAGGCCGTTTGCATCGACGACCGCCAGGTGCCGCACCCGGCCTCGCAGGTCCGGCCGGATCGCGAGATCGCCGACGGCTACGAGGGCGAGCTCTACCGCTGCCTGGCCGGAACCTGGCTCCAGGCCACGATCGCGGACTATGAGGGCGAGATCAAATTCGACCACGGCACGGCCCTGACCTGCAGGAAGCACGAGGCCCTGTGGTTCGGCGGCGAGGGCAAGCTGGAGTGCCGCCCCGAAAAGGCCGAGCGCGACTGCAACGAACGCTCGCTGCTGCGCCGTTACGGGGCCGGGGTGAAGATCCTGACCATGTACCGCGAAGAGGAATACACCGAATACCGCGAGGAACAGGTCCAGAGCGCGACCGTCATCACCGGGGCCATCACCCTGGACGGCGGCGTCGGCGGCCGGGTGTTCTGAACCGGACCTGACGCAACCCGTTCACGCCCGGCTCAGCCCGGACGTGCGAGACATAAGACCGTCGGCTCTCCGTCGACGATCCTGAAGACTGGCCCCGGTTCTTACGAACCGGGGCCATTTTTTCTTACTGGGCCGGCTTGTCCGAGACGACCTCGGCGCGCCAGGCCGTGTCGGGCTTCAGATACTGTTGCGCCAGCCGTTGCAGGTCGGCGGCGGTGACCGCCTCCAGCACCGCGATATTGTTGCGGGTCTGGTCCAGCGAGGCCGGGTTCGACTGGGCCTCCGACAGTTGGCCCAGCCAGTAGCTGTTGTCGGCCATGCTGCGCCGCAGTCGCTCCACCGCCGGACGGCGAGCGCGGTTCAGCTCGTCGTCTCCCACCGGATTGTCGCGCAGGTCGGCGACGATCAGGTCCACGGCCTCGAACAGTTTCGTCAGCGATTCCGGCGGCGTCTCGGCCGCCACGACCATATAGCCATAGCCGGCGAAGGTGTCGGAGGTGGTCCCGCTGGCGCTCGGCGCATAGGCGATGGCCTGTTTCTCGCGGATCTCCTCGTTCAGCCGCAGCTGCAGCACGGCCTGCAGCACGCCCAGCTGGCGGGCCGTCGTGCGGTCGCCGATCTGGTCGGTGGTGGGCCAGGCCGCCACGCCCAGGGCCTGGGTCGCCTGGCCGGTGTGGGTCAGGCGGATCGGGGTCGCAGTCGGGGCGGGGAAGCGACGCTGGGCCGAGGCCGGCGCCGGGGTCGGGGCCGGGCCGCGCGGGGGCAGGGCGGCGAAGGTCGAACCGACGGCGGCGATCACCGCATCCTCATCCACGTCGCCGACGACGGTGATCTCGATCGGGCCCTGGGCCCGGGCCGCCTTGATCTGTTCGCGCAGGGTCTCGATCTCAACCGACTGGAACTCGTCGTTCGTCGGCGTGCCCGCCCGCTTGTCGCCGCTCGCCAGCAGTTCGCCGGCCTGAAGCCCCAAGGCCCCGCCAGGCGTCGAGGCCCGCTGTTCCAGCGACTGCGGATAGGCGGCCTTGGCCTGTTGCAGCGGCGCCGGCCGCAGGCCGGGATCGGTCAGATAGGCGGTCAGGATCTGCATCGTCAGCGCCAGATCCTCCGGCCGCGTCACCCCGCCCAGATTATAGCTGTCCACCCCCTGGCTGATGCTGGTGGTGAAGACATGGCCCGCCAGCACCCGGTTGATCTCATCCACCGTCAGCTTGCCCAGCCCGCCCGAGTCCAGCACGGTATTGGCGGCGGCCAGGGGCGAGAACCGGTCTGTCGGCATGCCCAGGCTGCCGATCCCGGTCGAGGCGCTGATCAGGATCTGATCGTCGCGGAAGTCGGTCTTCTTGATGTTCAGCAGCGTCCCGTTGGGGAAACGGACCAGGGTCGCCCCCAGGTCCGCGACCTCGACGCGCGCCTCCGGAACCGCCGCCGGGCCGAAGTCGGCATAGGGCCATTTCAGTTCGGCCTGCGCCGCCGGGGCGGTCACCGCCACCTGACGCGAAGCCTCCAGGGCGGCGGTTACGGCGGCCTCGCCGCCTTCGACCGGGACCGGGCTGGTGAACAGGACCAGCGGCCCCTGGCCTTCGAACACCGGCCGGACGGCGGCGTTGACCTGTTCCGGCGTCAGGTCGGCGACGGTCGCCTCGAACCGGGCCAGACTGTCCTGCGGGGTCGAGAAGACCGAGTCCCCGTTGACGGCGTTCAGCAGGGCGCCGGCCAGGGCCGGGGTCGAGCGGGTGGCGGCCGTGGCCACGGCGTTCTGCAGTCCGGTGCGGTATTCGGTGATCTCGCGCTGCAGTTCGGGCGCGGTGACGCCGTACTGGCTCAGCCGACGCGCCTCCTGCTCGACCGTCTCCAGCGCCCGCTTCCATTCGCCGGGGGTGAAGGCGACCGCCAGGACCCCGGCGTCCAGGGTGTCGAACAGGCCCTGATAGCCGGCGTTGGCCCCCAGGAAGGGCGGATTGTCGGCCCGCGCCAGCTCGCCCAGCCGGCGGTTCAGCACGGCCAGACCCAGGTTGCGGCGGGTGCTTTCGGCCCGCTCGGCGGCCGTGTCGGGATCCAGGTCGGGCGCCTTGATCCAGTTGATCTGGATCGACGACTGCACGCCGGGCGCGACGATGATGCTGGTCTGAGGCTCGCGCTGCGCCACCACGCCCAGGTCGGGCTCAGGCCCGTCGGCCGCCTTGGGCGTCCAGTCGCCGAAGACCCCGCGGATCTTGGTCTCCATCGCGTCCACGTCGAAATCGCCCACGGCGATGAAGGTCGCCCGCGACGGCCTGTAATAGGCGTCATAGAAGTCCACGAACCGGTCGCGCGGCGCGGTGCGGATCACCTCCAGGTCGCCGATCGGCAGGCGTTGCGACAAGCGCTGGCCCGGCGCAAGCAGGCCCAGCTGGGTCTTCAGCACCCGGAACTGCGGCGTGTCGCGCGTCCGTTCCTCGCCCACGATCACCCCGCGCTCGGCGTCGATGGCCTCGGCCGCCATCAGGGCGTCGCCCATCATCTGCCGCATCACGTACAGCGAGGTATCGACCGTCTCGTCCTGGGTGTTGGGCAACTCCAGCATATAGGCGGTCTGGTCGAAGCTGGTGAAGGCGTTGGTGTCGGCCCCGAAGGCCAGGCCCAGCCGCTCCAGGATCCGCAGCATCTCGTTCTCGGGAATATCCTTGGTCCCGTTGAAGGCCATATGCTCCATGAAGTGGGCCAGCCCCTGCTGGTCGTCCCGCTCCATCAGCGAGCCCGCGTCTATCCTCAGTCGGAACGAGGCCTGACCGGGCGGGGTGGCGTTCTTCAGCAGGGCGTATCGCATGCCGTTCGGCAACAGGCCGTACCGCACCGCCGGATCGGCTGGAATATCGCTGGTCGCCTGCGCCCACGGATCGGACGGCGCAACCTGGGTATCAGTCTGAGCGGCGGCGGGCGCCCAAGCCAGGGCCAGAACGGGGGCCGGAACGCTGAACGCCCCCACCGACAGAGCCAACCCCGAGGCCGCGACCAGCAGCAGACGACGCGCAGAACGCATGAGATCACTCCGAAACGCCGCAACCCCCGATGGAGCGGCCGATCTCTGGAGTAGGCGAGGGCGGGCGGCAGGGCAAGGCGACGTTTGGCCCCGCCCATTTGGGGCGGCTTGAGGGCGGGGCGGTGGCGCGTCGGGGCCGCGAGTCGCTTTGACCGAGTGGTCCTCTTCACCATCAGCGAGACCTGCGAACGCCTGTCGATTCACAGATGGTGCAGGTCGAATGGACGAGCGCCGCTTCGGACGCCTATCGGTCCTTCTACATGAGGCGCGGGCGGAGCCGGCGGCGCGGCCGCCGCCTCCCAAACAAACCCTCTCCAGATGCGGCTCGCGCTGCTTCATCGATGACGTCGGCGACCGCGTGCGGCTGCGAGACCATGGGCACGTGGCTGGCGCGAATCTCGACCTTGGTCGCGCCGATCTTCTCGGCCTGCTGGTTCAGCATGGCCGGGCTGATGGCGGCGTCCTCGGTGGCGACGATGAACCAGCTGGGGCGCGTCCGCCAGGCGGCCTGGGTCAGCGGGGTGGCGAAGGACGACAGAGCGATCGGCACCTGGGAGTCGCGCATGAAGGCGGCGTCGGCGTCGCTCACATCGGCGGCGAAGCCTTCCTTGAAACGCTCTGCGTTGATGAAGCCGAAGCCGTCGGCCTGTTCGTCGATGACGAAGGTCGAGGGAATGCCGAAGCCCGCATACTGGTCGCCGGCCGTCTCGCCCGCATCCGGCGCGAAGGCCGAGACATAGACCAGGCCCTTCACCTTGTCGTCCACGCCGGCTTCGGTGATCACCGCCCCGCCCCACGAGTGGCCGACCAGGATCGTGCCGCCGTCCTGACGGGCGAGGGCGCGCCGGGTGGCGGCGACGTCGTCGGCGAGCGAGGTCAGGGGGTTCTGGACGATCGTCACCCGATAGCCGCGAGCGGTCAGGTCGTCATAGACCCCGCGCCAGCCCGAGCCGTCGGCGAAGGCTCCGTGAACCAGCACCACGTTGCGGACGGACTGGTCAGCCGGCAGGGTCGCGGTCGTCTGGGCCAGGGCGGCTCCGCCGAGACTGGCGGCGCCGACGGCGGCGAGGAGGATGTTGCGGAACTTGATCATGGGGTGGTCCTTTCCGTGAGAATGGGAGGCCTCGGCCTGCCCGGTTGAGAATGTTATTCCGCGAACTGTTATCGCGATAAACGTCATATCCGGGACGGGCCGCGCCTTGTCAACCGAATATTTATCGCGATATGTGTTTTCTCGCGAAACGTCACGCAGCGGAGTGTTCCTGATGACCCGACAGACCGGACCCATACCGATGGAGGACCAGCTCTGTTTCACCGTCTATTCGACCAGCATGGCGATCCAGCGCGCCTACAAGCCTCTGCTCGACGCCCTGGGCGTGACCTACCCCCAGTATCTCGTGATGAATGTGCTGTGGCGCGAGGACGGCCGGACCGTAGGCGACATCGCCGAGGAGCTGGCGCTGGAGCCCAGCACCATGACCCCGCTCCTGAAACGGCTGGAGGCCTCCGGTTTCGTGAGCCGGATGCGAAACCCGGGCAATGAACGCCAGGTCGTCGTCACCCTCACCGATGAAGGCCGTGCTCTGAAGCAGCGGGCGGGGTGCCTCGCCGAGGCCCTGCTCCAACATTCGGGAGCGACGCCGGCCGAACTCGGCGAGATCAACGGACGGATGAAGGGCCTCAGGGACGCCATCTACGAGAGCCTGGGCGGACGGAAGACGCCGGGCGGCTGAGCGGCGGCGGGGCTACACCGTGGGGATCGTCCCTCCATCGATGACGAAGTCGCCGCCGTGGATCGCCGCAGCCCGGTCCGAGGCCAGGAAGGCGATGAGTTCGGCGACCTCTTCCGGTTCGGCGGGGCGGCCGAGGGGAATGCCGCCGAGACCCGCCAGGACGCTCTGACGAGCGTCTTCGATCGTGCCTCCGGAGCCCAGGGCGATCCGCTCGAGCAAATGGCCCGACGCCTCGGTCATGATCCAGCCGGGCGACACCACATTGACCCGTACGCCCCTGGGGCCGACCTCCTTGGACAGCGCCTTGCTGTAGGTGGTCAGGGCCGCCTTGGCTGCAGCATAGGCGGTGGTCGAGTCCGGGAGCGGCAGTCGTCCCTGGATCGACGAGACGTGGACGACGGCTCCAGAGCCGCGCTCAAGCATCTTCGGGATGAGCAGTCGGTCGAGACGCACGGCCGGCATCAGGTTGAGATCGAGTTCCGCGCGCCAGTGCGCCTCGGTCAGGGCGGAAAATCCTCCCGCCGGCGAGGATGATCCACCCACGACATGGACCAGGACATCGATCCCGCCGAAGCGACCGATGGCGGCCTCGGCGAGGATTTCGCAACCCTCCGGGGTTGTGAGATCCGCCTGGACGAACTCCGCGCCGTTCGCGACCTCCGGCGCGACTCGCGCTGCGGTGATGACGCGGGCGCCGCCGGCGAGGAAGCGCTGCACGGTCGCACGGCCGGCGCCCTTGGTGCCTGCGGTCACGAGGATCCGACGGCCTGCGAACTCTTGGGAATCGAGACGGGCCATGGTCATCCAATCTCCAGCGCGCGAATAGCGTCGTCGGCGAGGGTGAATCGCATCGTGAACCGAAGCGGACTTCCCTTGAAGGCGCCGCTGGTCAGGCCTTCGACGACGAACTGACCGTTTTCTTCGCGGCTGGCGTCCGGCGTGAAGATCGCGCGGGCGGCGATGGTGGCGTCCTGAATCCAGTTCCGGAGTTCGGCGTGGCCGCGATGCTCACCACCATCGTCGCGCACGACGGCGTCTGGAGCGAAGGGATGGAGCATTTCATCCAGGTCGAGTCGCGCGTTGGCCGCGACATAGTCGGCGATGGGTTTGGGAAGGGCGGGCGTCATCTGTCTCTCCAGCTTGGGTGTTGCGTCTGGACCCAAACTGGAAATATGCTGCGGAGATGACAAGTACGGACGAAAAAGTAAGGTACACACCTGAAGGTGAGCGCCTAGACTACACGCCGCAGACGGCGGCATCGAGCGCGCAGAACGTCATCCGGATTTTGGAAGGACGTTGGAAGCTGGTGATCCTGTTCCAGTTGTTCGGCTCGAACGTGCGTCGGTTCTCCGAGCTGGAGCGGGCGATCCCGGGCGTGTCGCAGAAGATGCTGATCCAGCAATTGCGGCAACTCGAGCTCGACGGCGTGGTGGCGCGGATCGTCCATCCGCAGGTGCCGCCGAAGGTCGAGTATCATCTGACGGAGTGGGGCCAGTCGCTCTGCCCCGTGCTCGACAAGCTGCTGACCTGGGCGGAAGCGGCGCCGGCGGAGGTTCGTGACCGGCTGATCGAGGGGGAGCGGCTTCCTGATTGAAGGGGGTTCACGCCTGCCACCCATCCTAATTCCGCAGCCAGACTCCGGTCTTTTCAGGCCCTTACCGCCCGAAACCACCCCTCAACCCATCACGCCCCAAAACCGTGCGACACTCTTCCCGCACGGTCTTTGAAAACCAAATCCCCCTCCCGTCGCCCTCTCGGGAAATGGCGCTTTTGGCGCTTTGTCACCCTGTTTTCGTGCCAGCGCCATTTCCCGCAGCCCCCGCGTCCCGCGAAGACTTGAGTCTATTCCTCAGCCGCCCGGCCGGCTGACATAGAAGGTCGCGCTGTTGCCCACGGCGGTCGCCCCGACCACGGCGGCGCGGCCGGCGCCGATGGTCGCGGTGGTCGTGGCGGTGACATTGGCGTCGTTGGTCTGGCTGTTGGTCACATTGACCTCGCCGCCGCACTGGGAACAGGCATAGCCGGTGACGCTGTTGCCCACGGCCTCGGCGCCGACATAGGCGTCATAGCCGCTGACGCCCGTATAGGTCGCGGTCGCCTCGACCCCGCCGGTGTTCAACTGGGTGTTGTTCAGTTCCAGATAGATGTCCTGGTTGCCGGCGATCACCTCATTGGCGACGGCGCGGGCCGAGACGGTGGTCTGACCCTGCAGGTTGGTCTGGGCCTGGGCTGAGGCGCGGACCCGCCCCTGGTTGGTCTGGTCGGTCGCCGCGACCAGCGAGCCGCCGGCGTTGTACAGCACCGTCTGGTTGGCCCCTGCGTTGGCGCGCGCGGCCAGGTTCCAGGCGTTGTCGACATAGACGTCGGTGCGGGCCTCGATGGTCGATGGGGCGTTGGTCTGGCGGATCGTCAGATCCTGGTGCGAGGCGCCGGTGGTCGAGGTCTGGACGGCGTTGGCCACGGCCTGGGCCGAGAAGTCGCCTGGGGCGGGGATGTATTGAACGTCGGCGACGGTCTCGGCCAGGACGGTGGTCTGGGCCGACTGGTCCACGGCGCCGGTGATCGACGACGAGGGGCCGCCCAGGGCCACGCCGTTGGCCACAGCCGTCGTCGCGGCGAACCCGCCCGCCAGCATATGGCCGGTGGGAGCGCTCAGGACCGTGCGGGCGGTGACCTCGGGACCTGTGGCCGTCTGGGTCGCGTCCAGGGCGAAGGTCGCGCCGTCAGTGGCGACGGACAGCTGGTTGGCCTGGGCCTGGGTGGTCGTGCCGATCACCCCGTCCGACTCGCCGTTCAGGACGAGCGTCGTCTGGGCCCGGGTCGCGCCGGTCATGGTCTGGCGCGACGTCAGGGCGCCCGAGGTGTCCTCGATCCCGCCGGACAGGGCGTTGCCGGTGGCGTAGGTCGTCACCTCCAGCTGATCGACCGTGACGTTCAGATCGACCGCGCCGGTGACCTCGCCGGACATGGTCTGGGTGCTGGAGCAGGTCGAGCCGGCCTGCGGATCGCAGAGCGGCGTCGGCTGGCCCGTCGTCTGGGCCGTCGCCTCAGTAGCGGCTAGGGCGAACGTCGCCGTCGCGGCGATCATGCCAGCGAGACGGATCGGCGCGGGTCTGGCCATTGTTCGTCTCCGTGTTTGGGTAGGCCGGATAGAAGCCGCCGGTCGGGCCGACGGCGCTGTCGCCGAGCGGATCATTGGCGGCGTCGAGGCAGATTTCGGGCCCGGGGGCGCCGTACAGATTGGCCATGAACTCGACCGTGGCCCGTTCGACCAGGGCGCGAACGGCCAACTGCGTCGGCTCCATCCCGCCGGACCCCGCCGAGATGTCGAAGACATTGCCGTTCAGGAAGTCGAACACCCCCGCCGAGATCTCGCGGCCGATGATCTGCTTCTGGTACGAAACGACGTCCACGACCTCGAGCGTGGTGGTCTGCACCAGCCGCAAGTCCATGGCGATGTTCATTACATAGGTGCGGTAGGTGGCGATTCCCGACCCGGGCCGGTCGCTGTCCACCTCGCCCATGGCGGCGTCGAACCCGCCTGAGCGGATGTTGTAGTTCACCTCGGTGATGCCGCCGACGATGTAGAAGTCCGAGCCCGGCACTTGGCCGGCCAGGATGCGGCGGTACTGGGTGTCTTCTGGGCCCTGAGCGCCGGGAGTGTTGTCGCCGATCAGCTTGTTGTTGGCGTACCGCAACTCCAGCTCCGACACCGAGGTATCGTAGCGTTCGACGATCCGCGCCCCGGCCTTGGCCAGGGCCGAGTTGGCCATCAGCGAGGCGCCGCCGGTGATCTGGCGTCCGCCGTCGGAGGAGACGGTGCCGGTGTAGTCGCTGATCCGCCCTACGGCCATGCGCGGCGAGGGCAGGTTGTAGCGGCGGGCGTAGTCGGCCAGGCAATATAGGGCGGTCGAATAGGGGGTCGGATTGGACGTGACCGGCGCGTTGCCGATCGGCGTCGCATACTGGCCCGACGGCCCCGCGACTGGGCTAACGCAGCCGGCCAGCAGCAGGGCCGCGGCGGTCGCTACGGCGCCGGTGCGAATGAAGACAGGTCGGCTCATGGCAGGTTGAGGCTTCCGTTCAGGGCCGTGCCGGCGTTGACGTCGCCGTTGTTGGTCTGTTTCGAGTTGACGATGACGATGTTGTGGCTGCCCTGGACCACGACGTTCAGCTGATTGCCGATAGCGGTCGAGCCGCCGACGGTCGTGCCGCTGCTGCTGGATGAACCTGCGCCGGCATAGGCCGAGGCCACGCCGCCGGACTGGCTGGAATAGGATGAGGCGCCCGACTGGATCAGGCCGTTGACGATCACGCGGTTGCCGTTGGCGTCGCGGGTCGAACCGGTCGCCGCGCTGCTGGTCGCGCTGCGTGCGGCGCCATAGCCCTGCTGGAATCGCCCGGCGCCGCTGGATCCCGTGGTCTGAGCGGCGGCCACGCCCGGCGCGGCAAGGACCAGGGCCGCAAGCACTGTCGGCAGGGGGGCGATCAGCCTCTTGATCAGCATCGGGGTTGCTCCTCGCGCACAAACGAACCACGGACCGACAGCAGGATCCGCCCCCAAACTGCGTTAAGGTTATTAAGAAGCGCTTGAGATAAGGGAAAACCCTGCGCATGGGTGACGAATGTCTGAGCCCGACGGTCGATTCGACGCGCCTCCCCAATCTCGGGAGCCCCGATCCGAGAGGATGTTCAACGCCCCGGTCACGGTGGTGCTGATCGCCCTGTCCATGCCTGTCCTATTCTTCTTCCAGCGCCAGTTGCCCGACATGGGGGCGGCCATGGCCTTTGCGCCCATCGATCTGGAGCGGGGACGTTGGGGCGGGCTGCTCACGGCCATGCTGCTTCATCTCGGCTGGACTCACGCCATCATGAACGCGGTCGGCGCGCTGGCTTTCGGCACGCCCGTGGCTCGCCTGTTCGGCGACAGGATCGGGCCGACGGTCTTTTTGCTCTTCTATGTAGGCTGCGGCGTGATTGCGGCCCTGGGCTATGGACTGGTGCATTGGGGCGCGAACGACGCCATGGTGGGGGCGTCCGGCGCCGTGTTCGGCCTGATCGGCGGGGCGACCCGTCTGATGGGCGGGCAGGGCAGGGTGTTGAGTCTGTTCGACCGGCGCGTGGTCAGCGCCTCCCTCGCCTGGATGGCGGTCAATGCGGTGACGGGCCTGATCGGCTATGCGCCAGGCGCAGAGGGCGCCCGGATCGCCTGGGAGGCGCACGCCTTCGGCTTCTTCGCCGGCCTGCTGGCGATCGGGCCGCTGGCGCGTGCGTTCGGCAAGGGACCGCTCCCCCGCGCGGCGTCCGACGAGCCCGAATCTCGGATTTGATTCCGACGGCCCCATGAGCGATCATGGTTATCGAGCGGCCCTGTCGCCATCCCGGCCCCGCGGTCGTCTCTTATACCATAGAGAAGGAGCC
>JBKBXN010000084.1:0-12002 GCA_046314055.1 Brevundimonas sp. | reverse complement strand
CCGAAGCCTGTTCGGCGGCGGCGGCCTGTTCGGTCGCGCCCTGGCTCATCTGTTCCGACGTGGCCGACAGTTCCTGGCTGCCCGACGAGACGTTGTCGGAGGCCGAGAGGGCGTCGGTGACGACGCCGCGCAGGCGTTCCACCATGGTCTGCAGCGAAATGCCCAGGGTGTCCTTGTCCGACAGCGGCTTGGGCTGGACGGTCAGGTCGCCGTTGGCGATCTCGTCGGCCATGGTGGCGGTGGCCTTCAGATTGTCCGTCAGCCTGTTGAAGGCGTTGACCAGATCCTTGATCTCGTCGTTCGACTTGATCTCGACCCGCTCGTCCAGGTCGCCGATGGCGACGGCGTCGGCCACAGTCATCAGGCGGCTCAGGCCGGCGCTGATGCCGAGAGCGATCCATAGGGCGAAGGCCACCGCGATGGCCAGGGCGGCCAGGGTCAGGGCGATCACCAGGTTACGGGTGTCGTTGTATTGTTTTTCGGCGTCGGCCTCGGCTTTGATCATGCCGGCTTGGTTGCGTTCAACGATTTTGCCGAACAGTTCGGTCATTTCGACCGCGACACTGCGGGCTTCACCGGTTGAAAGCGCCACAGCTTCCGCCGATTGACCGCCCCGCACCAGCTCGGCCATGCGGGCCTCAAGCGCCGTCATACGGGTCAGCAGGGCCTGCAGACGCTGCCAGTCCGGCTTGCCTTCTGCATTGGCTTTCTCCTCACCCTTGGCCACGACTTCAGCCATCGCTTCACGCGCTTCTTCACCGGTCGCGATATGGGTTGTCATCTCTTCGACGGAGCGTGACAGGATCAGGTTCTTTTCGGCGCGGACCGACTCAAGCAGCCGTATATTGGCTTGCTGAGAGTTTGAGAGGCGCTCCGCCGGACCCGACAGGACGTCGTCCATGGCCTGGTTCAGGTTGCCCAGGCTATAGACGCCCAGGCCGGCGATGCCGACGAGCAGGATGATCATCATCCCGAAGCCCGCGGCCAGTTTTGCTTTGATGGTGAAACGCATGGCTGATCTCCCCCGATAACCGGTCAATGACGAGTGGTGGACGCGGCCGTCTGACGGGCGTCCTGCTGTTGGTTGAAGATGGTCTGGAGGTCGGGAACGACGATGAACTCGCCGCCCCGCTTGACCAGGCATTGGATGAACTCGGGCCGCCAGCGCATGCCGACGCTGGGCGGCGCCTCTGAGTCGGCGCGGGCCAGGGTGGTGACTTCGTGGACCTTGTCGGTGCGCAGGCCGACCAGGGTGGGTTCGCCGGCCAGTTCGATCTCGATGACCACGATCCGGCTGTCGATCGTGGGGGCGCCCCGCTCCAGCCCGAAGGCCACGCGCAGGTCGGCCAGCGGAATGACCTTGCCCCGGAAGTTGATCACGGCGCCCGCAAAGGCCCCGGCGCCGGGCACCACGGTCTCGGGCACAAGGTCCATGATCTCCTGAACGCCGATAGCGTGGAGGGCGAACAGTTCGCCGTTCAACTCGAAAGTCAGAACCTCGACCTGTTCGGCGCCGGTCCAGCCGGGAGCGGTGACGGCTTCGCTTTGGGTGCTCATATCGCCTCACGCATTTGCGCCTCCTGCTGCTGGCCCTTGGCGACCAGATGGCCGACGTCCAGGATCAGGGCCACGCCGCCGTCGCCGAGGATGGTGGCGCCCGAGAAGGTCGGCAGGCCGGAATGGAGCTTGGACATCGACTTGATGACGGTCTGGTGGTCGCCGATGATCTGGTCGACGACCAAGCCGATCCGCTCGGTCCCGGTCGAAACCACGACGACCTTCTGGTGCAGTTCCGGCGGCGTTCCGGTCTCGAACATTTCGCGCAGGCGCAGATAGGGCACCAGGCTGTTGCGCAGCGAGATGAAGCTGCGGCCACGCGACCGCAGATCTTCGTCCAGCGACAGTTCCAGACATTCCTCGACGGCGCCCAGCGGGATGACGTAGCGGCCCTGGCCGACGCGAACCAGCAGGCCGTCGATGATGGCCAGGGTCAGCGGGATACGCAGCGACACCTCTGAGCCCTCGCCGGGACGGCTGGCGATGTCGATGGAGCCGCGCAGCGCCTCGATGGTGCGTTTGACCACATCCATGCCGACGCCGCGGCCGGACAGATTGGTCACCGCCGCCGCCGTGGAGAAGCCGGGGTGGAAGATCATCTGCAGCAGGTCGTGGTCACTGAGCGCCGCGCCGGGCTCGATCAGGCCTTGCGATTCCGCCTTTGCGCGGACGCGCTCGCGGTCGATGCCCCGACCGTCGTCTCGGATGGTGATGACCACCTCGCCGCCCGATTGATGCGCCGACAGGCGGATGCGGCCCGTGGCGGGCTTGCCGGCGGCGGCCCGATCCTCGGCCGTCTCCAGCCCATGGTCGGCGGCGTTGCGGATCAGGTGGACCAGGGGGTCGGCCAGACGTTCGATGACGGTCTTGTCGATCTCGGTCGTCTCGCCGTCGGTCGACAGATCGATGGCCTTGCCGGTCTCGCGCGCCAGGTCATGAACCAGGCGACGGAACCGACCGAACAGGGTCGCCACCGGAACCATGCGCAGCACCATCATGGTGTCGCGCAGTTCGCCCGACAGCCGCTCGATCTCTTCCGACACGGCGCGCAGGGCGGTGTCGGTTCCGGAGTTGGAAATCTGGGTCAGGCGCGACTGGGCGATGACCAGTTCGCCGACCCGGTCCATCAGTTCGTCCAGGCGGTCGGCGGGCACGCGCACGCTCTCCACCGCCTTGGCCGTCTTGGCGGCGCCGGCTTCGACCGGATCATTGGCGACCGCCGCAGCAGCCTGAACCGGCGCGGGCGCCGCAACGGGAGCAGCAGCCTGCGCAGGCGTCGGCTCGACCGGTTCAGCGACGGACGCCGCCTCGAGCGGCGACGCGCCGTCGAGCGCCTCAATTGATAGGTTCATGTCGTCGATGACGAAGATGAAGACATCCTCGATCGTCGCCCGGTCCTGATCCGTGGTCAGGGTCACGTCCCAGGCCAGATAGTGGTCGGTGGGTTGGATCTGGCTCAGCGGCGGCACGCGCGAGGCGTCGGCGACAACCCGCGCCTCGCCCATTTCACGCAGCTCGGCCAGCAGCGCCAGGGGATTGGCTCCGTTCTTGAAGGCGTTGGCCGGCAGGTCGAACTTGATGCGCCAGGTCGTCAGGCCCGGCGTCACGACGGCGGGCGGACCCGCGCCGTCCGCCTCTTGCACGGCCCGTTCCAGATCGGCCAGCAGCAGGTCGCCCGCCGCGCCGTAGTCGCCCGACGGGTCCTCCATCAGCTGACGCATATGGTCCCGCGCCGCCAGAACGGCCGACACCAGATCGGTGGTGGCCGCCACCTCGCCCTTGCGGACCCGATCAAAGGCGGTCTCGCAATGGTGGGTGAAGCCGGCCAGGGCGTCGAAGCCGAACATCGCCCCAGAACCCTTCAGAGTGTGAAGCCCGCGGAAGACGGCGTCGACGAGATCGCGATCCTCCGGTCGGTCCAGCAGGTCCAGAAGCCCCTGCTCGATCAACTCCAGATTTTCCCGAGCCTCCACTTGGAAGACCGCAATGGCTTCATCGCTCATCTGCCCAGCACCTTCTTGGCGACACGCACCAGTTGATCGGGATCGAAGGGTTTGGTCAGCCAACCCGTGGCTCCGGCGGCCTTGGCGCGGGCCTTGAAACCTTCGTCGGATTCAGTGGTCAGGAAGACGATCGGCACGCCCATCTGATCGGGCATGCGACGCATTTCCTCGATCATGGTGAGGCCGTCCATGACCGGCATGTTGAGGTCGGTGATGATCAGGTCGAAGGCGCTGGCCTTGGCCTTCTCGATACCCTCGGCGCCATTGACCGCCTCGGCCACCGAATAGCCGGCGTTCGTCAGCGCGATCTTCAGCGCGACGCGAATGCTGGGCGAGTCATCGACCGTGAGAATCGAAGCCGTCATTGAGCGGATCCTTCGTGAAACCAGAACTGAAGATCGTCGGAGGGGGCGTCCGTCAGGAAGCCGGCGGCGTCCAGAACGGACCGGAAACCGGTCGCCGGACGTTCAAGAACCAGGGTCTTGCCGACGGCGCGCGCCTGGCGCCGGGCGGACTCGATCAGTTGCAGGCCGCACAGATCGACGGCTTGATCATCGACGAGGTCGAGGCTGATCGTGTCGTCTTCTTCAAAGGCGTCGAGGATAGACTGCCGGATGACAGCGGCGTTCTTCACCACCAGCGCAGCATCTATGGACAAACGTTTCGTCATGCCTCGTCCCTACAAGCGCGGCCTACTGCTGCGCATTATGGGAACATGTTTGACGAGCGCGGTTAAATCGGCCTCAAGGCGTTTATACGCAATTATACTTAGCTTTGCCATTAGCTTGACTGTTAGCAATGCAAGGATGTGCTTAACCTAGATTTCATTCAGCCCCGCTAAAACTCGTCCGTCGCCAGAATGGCCAAACGGGGTTCTCAGTTGCTCGACTCAGGCGTGCAGAATTCAGGCGCTCGACAGGAGGCTGTTCAGGACGGCCTCCCATGCGAGGGCGACCGGTTTCACGCGCAAATCGCTGACGCCTCGCCCGCCTATATCTGGCTGCTGGATCCCCAGGGGCGGATCGTCCACGTCAATCCAGCCGCCCGCCGTTTTCAGCCGCACGTTCCCCTTCCCCACACCATGGCCTGGCAAGACGCCTGGCCGGCAGACTGCCGCTTCTCCATCGAGCGGGGCGTGCAGGAGGCGCAGGACGGCAGGGCGTTCGCCTTCCGGACGCGTTTCGCAACGGACGCGTCGGAAGCGGTGTATCTGAACACCACGGTCAGCGCCGTGCGGGACGAAACCGGCCGCATCGTGCGCCTATTGGTCAAGGCCGAGGACGTCACGGCCGAAACGGAATCCGCCGCCTTCCTGAACACCGTCATCGACGTCTTGCCTCTGGCGCTGACGGTCAAGGACGCGCGATCAGGTCGTTATATTCTGGCCAATCGCGCTGCGGAGAAGCTGTTCGGGAAGTTCGAAGGCCTGACCGGTCTCCTGGCCGCTGAGGTCCTGCCGCCCGCCTTTGCGGAATGGGCGGCCGACGCGACGCCTGGCATGGGGTCCCAGTCAGCGGTGCACGAGGCGCCGGCCCCTGGCGGGGTGCGATATTTATCCGCCACCAAGGTCGCCACCTATGACGACGAGGGCGTTCGTCATCTCATCGGCCTGACCGAAGATATCACTCAAAAGCATCGCGACGCCGACGCCCTGCGGATTGCGCTCGATGAGGCCGAACAGGCCAATCAGGCGCGCAGCGCCTTCGTCAGCAACATAAGTCACGAGATCCGAACGCCGCTGAACGGCGTCATCGCCGGCGCGGATCTGCTCGCGGCCCGATCCCGTGGGCTAGAGCTCGAGGAGGTGACGACAATGATCCGATCCTCAGCCGCGGCTCTGCAGGATCGCTTTCAGGAGCTTCTCGCCGTCGCTCACCTGGATGGCGACGAGTCGCCGCCACAGTTGGAAACCTGCCCCTTCGTGGATCTGATCGAGCGGCTGGTCCAACCGCTTCGCGGCCCCGCCGCCGCCAAGGGGTTGAAGATCGTCGTGACGATTGCGCCGGATCTTCCCTCCACCTTCACGGGGGACCCCGCCGCCTTGGGAAGGGTGTTGACGCCGCTGCTGAACAACGCCGTCAAATTCACACAGGAGGGGGAAATCCGCCTGGCCGTCGGACCGCGCTTCGACGGCGGCCTTCGCTTTGTCTGTATCGACACCGGTGTTGGCTTCGATCCCGCGATGAAGGACGCCATGTTCGCCGCCTTCCGGCAGCAGGACGACGCCCTTACACGCCGGTTCGGCGGCATGGGTCTGGGTCTATCTCTGGCGCAGGAAGCCGCCCGCGCGCTGGGAGGCGTGATCGACGCCGCCCCGCGAGAGGCGGGAGGCTCGATCTTCTGGCTGGACCTTCCTCCGCCTGATGCGACGACCGAATCCGCGCTCGTTCCGGCCGCGCGGTGGCGAATTCTGGTTGCGGATGACCATCCGACCAATAGGCGCATCCTTGAAATGATGCTGGAGACCGTCGCTGAGATCACCACAGCCGAAGACGGCGTCGAGGCCCTGGAGGCTGCGCAACGCGAACGCTTCGACGTGATCCTGATGGACATCCAGATGCCGCGGATGGACGGCATCACTGCGGTCGCCCACATTCGTCAGGCGGAACGCGAGACGGGCCAATCCCCTGTCCCCATCATCATGCTGACCGCCAATACGCAGCCCGAACATGTGGCCGCCGCCCGCAAGGCCGGCGCCGACCGACACGTGGGCAAGCCGTTTACGCTGGCCCTGCTGTTAAGCGAGATACAGGCGCTCCTGTCCCCTTCGTCTGTCGATGCCGAGGCAGATTTCGCCAGACCCGCCCCGGCGGCCTGACACGTTACAGAGCGAAGTCGACCCGTCCCGCCCAAGCGCGAACGAGGTCAGGCCACACCTCCGCCGGTCGGCCCATGATCAGGCGGACGCCAAATCCGTGCCCGCCTTCCTGGAACAGATGCGCCTCGGCCGGGACCTTCGCGGACTTGAGGGCGGACAGCAGCTGGAGGCTGTTCTCCACCGGCACCGCCTCATCGTCGATGGCGTGCAGCAGAAAGACCGGGGCTGCGCCGGCCCAGTCCATCTGCTCGAGTGAATAGGCGGCGATCCGCTCGGCCGTCGGCGCATCGCCGAGCAGGTGTCGGCGCGACCCCGCGTGCACGAACGGGTCCGCCATGGTGGCCACGGGATACATCAGAACCGTCAGGTCTGGCCGCAGCGAAACCGCATCGACGGCGTCGATGGGATCATAGGCGGCATCCGTCCGCGCACTGACCAAACCCGCCAGATGCCCCCCGGCGGAGGCGCCGAGCACGCCGATCTTGCGGGGGTTCAGACCATAGTCGGCCGAACGGCTGCGGATCAGGCGAAGCGCGCGCTGGGCGTCCTGCAGCGGCGCATCGGCCCCGGCCTTCCAGCCGTCGGCGGGCAGGCGATAGCGCAACACGAAACAGGTCGTGCCCGATGCGGCGAAGACGCGGGCGACGTCATAGCCCTCCTTGTCCAGCACCGCCCAGCGGTAGCCGCCGCCGGGAATCAGCAGCAGGGCCGATCCATTCGGTCGCTCGGGCCGGAAGACGGTCAGGATCGGGTCCGTCGTGTACTGGGCGTATCGGTCATGGAAGGCCGGGTCGGTCGAACGTTCCGGCACGATGGGGGTGACGGACACCCCCTCCCCGCCCGGCGCGCCGTTCGGCCACAGTCGGATGACTTCGGTAGGATCGGGCGGCGCCAGAGCCGGCGCGACGACGGCCTGGCGAGCCAGCGCGGGACGGGCGGCGCCCGCCGCCGCCACGGCGGCGGCCAGGCCCAGCAGACTTCTGCGTTCGATCTTCATGTCATCCCCGAGGGAAGGCGGCGGCCGGGAAATCCCCGGCCGCTTGCGGGATCAGACCCTGGCCTGTTCGTACTTCGGCGTGATCAGGTGGATGACCAGAAGGGCGATCAGATAGGCCGAGGCGGCGACGATGAAGATGGGCGTATAGCTGCCGATCTTCTCCAGGACATAACCGGCGTATTTGGCCATGGCCATGCCGCCGATGGCCCCCAACATGCCGCCGATGCCTACGACGGATCCCACCGCCGAGCGCGGGAAGACGTCGCCCGGCAAGGCATAAAGATTGGCCGAGAAGCCCTGGTGCGCCGCCGTCGCCAGACCGATGATGCCCACCGCGACCCAGAGATTCGACGCCATGGCGGCGAAAGCGACCGGTACGGCGCACAGGGCGCAGATCAGCATGGTGATCTTGCGCGCGCTGTTGACGCCCATGCCGCGGTGCATGAAGCGCGAAGACAGCCAGCCGCCGCCCACCGAACCGACATCCGACATCAGATAGATGACGACGATAGGGGGGCCGAAGGTCTTCAGGTCCAGTCCGTACCTCTTGCCCAGGAAGTCCGGCAGCCAGAACAGGAACATCCACCAGATCGGATCGATTAGAAACTTACCCAGGGCGTAGGCCCAGGTTTCCTTGACGGTCAGCAGCTTGGTCCATTTGACCTTCTCGACCACGTCGGCCGGATCCTGCTCGATATAGGCCAGTTCGGTCGCAGACAGGTTCTTCTGCTCGCGGGGACGGCGGTAGACCAGCAGCCAGATCGGCAGCCAGATCAGTCCCAGCAGGCCGGTGATGACGAAGGCCATCTGCCAACCGAAGGCGAGCACCAGGCCCGGCACGATCAGCGGCGTGACAATGGCGCCGATATTGGTGCCGGCGTTGAACAGGCCGGTCGCCAGGGCGCGTTCCTTCTTGGGGAACCACTCGGCGACCGCCTTGATACTGCCCGGGAACCCACCGGCCTCGCCGGCGCCGAGGACGGCGCGGGCCATGATGAAGTGAGTGAGATCACGGGCGCCGGCGTGCAGGATATGGCCGATCTGCCAGATGCCGAAGGCCACGCCCAGACCCCAGCGGGCCCCGACCTTGTCCATGATCCGCCCCCACAACAGGTAGAAGACGGCGTAGGACGCCTGAAACCAGAAGACGATGTCGGCATAGTCCGTCTCCGACCAGCCGAACTCCGCCGAAAGGGTCGGCTTGAGGAAGCCGATCATCTGCCGATCGACGTAGTTGATGACCATGGCCGCAAACAGCAGCCACATGATCACCCACCGGTACTTGCCCGGCGAAGGCGCCTTTATCTTGATCGGACCTGCGCTCGACGCGTCAGTCATGACTCTTACCCGTTCCTGATGTTCCTCGGCGCGTCCCGTCTTCTTGTTCGACCGCGAGGGCGAACGGGTTCCGCGCCAGATGATGTTTACTTCGCTTCGGCCCTGACGACCGAACACTGGAGTTCAGCGATATCCTTAAAGATGCACACGGCCTGATCGCCGGCGTGCACCCGGTGGACGCCGGTGACCGCGCCGGTCGAGACCAGCATCCCGGCTGTCAGCGGTCGCCCCCAGCGCGCGCAGTGTTCCAGCAGAAACCGCACCGATTCCAGCGCCCCGCCCTCGAGCGACGGCGAACCGCCGACGCCGACGCTGGCGCCGTTGATGAAGGTCTCGACCTGAATATCGTCCAGCGTATCGCGCCAGTCTTCCAGCTCGGGCCCCACCACCAGTCCGCCGTTGTTGCCGAAGTCCGACGCCACCACGGCCGAGCCCAGGTCGTTGATCGCCGACAGGGGACTGCTGGCCAGTTCGACGCCGACGAAGACCTGGTCGATCACGGCCCGGGCCTCGTCGATGGTCCATTCGGTCTTGGCGGGGTCCGCATCCGACCCGATCCGGGCGATGAATTCGGCTTCAACCGCAGCGAATCCGCCTTCGATCTCGGGAAGGGGCGTGGCCGTGTCGGCCGTCGCGGGCCAGACATTGGCTGCGAAAATGGCTCCGGCCAGACGATGCACGCCCAGTTTGGGCCGCTGGGCGGGCGGCACGCCTCCGACCTTCCAGCCCACGACCGTATCGGGCGCCAGACCGATGGCGATGTCCTGAATGACGTAGGATTCGGCCATGGTCTGCGGAATACGGCCTGGATAGTCAGGCGTGCAGCGCCGGGCCAGGCGCGCGGAAACAAACTGCTGCGCGATCGCCGTCGCTTCGGCGGTCAGGTCGGCTGCGCCGGACGTCGTGACGGGCGTCGCGCTCATGCTGCGCGGCTCGCGGATTGGGGGATGGAAGTCAAAGCCGTCGCCTCTTGAACAAGCTTCGATAAGAACCAGGAAGGAAACCGGTGTCAATCCGGTTTAGAACAGGCCCATGGCGTCCGACGCGAGTCGCGGCTATGGCTTGGGCTCGACAAGAAGGAAGGAGCCGGACCTTGGCTCAAGACGATCCGCGCGCCGGCAAACCCGGAAAGCGGGCCACCATCAACGATGTCGCGCGCGAAGCGCGGGTCTCCAAGAAGACGGTCTCGCGGGTCATAAACCAGTCGCCGTTCGTGAAGACGGACACCCGCGAACGCGTCAACGCCGTCATCAAGGAGCTGGGTTTCACCCCTGATCCCCAGGCGCGCGGCCTGGCTTTCGGGCGTTCGTTCCTGATCGGCCTGATCTACGACAACCCCAGTCCGACCTATGTCGTCAACATGCAGCAGGGGGTTCTGGACGCCCTGAAGGGTTCGGGCCTGGAGCTGGTCGTCCATCCCTGCAACCGCAATTCGCCGACCCTGCTGGAAGACATCCGCGGCTTCGTTGAGCGCCAGCGCCTGTACGGCGTCATCATGCCCCCCTCGGTGTCAGAGGACGAGCGGGTCATCGATCTGCTGCGCGAACTGGACTGCCCCTATGTCCGCATCGCGTCGGTGGCCCTGGATGAACCCGAGGTCATGGTGGTGACGAACGACGGCGTCGGCGCGGCGGAAGCGGCCAATCACCTGGCGGACCTGGGCCACAGCCGCATCGGCCTGGTGCGCGGCCCGGACCTGTTCCGATCCTCGGCGGTGCGCGGCAAGGGATTCGTCGACGCCCTGGCCGCACGCGGCATCCCGCTGGACCCTGAGCTCGACTTCAAGGGCGCCTATACGTTCGAATCCGGGGTCGAGGCCGGGCACGCCCTTCTCTCTCTGACCACACAGCCCAGCGCCATCTTCGCCCTGAACGACGACATGGCCATCGGCGTCATGCAGGCCGCCCGCGAGCGGGGTCTCGAACTGCCGCGCGACCTTTCGGTGGTGGGTTTCGACGACCTGCCGATGGCGGCGCGAGTCTGGCCGAACCTGACGTCGGTCCGGCTTCCGATTCGCGACATGGGACGAATGGCGGCCGAAAAGCTTCTGGCGCCTTTGCGGGGCGTCGATCCGGCCAAGCTGCAACAGCAGGAGGTTCGTCCGGCGCTCGTGACGCGCAAGTCGGCGATCCCGTCGGGCGACTGATCAAGACTGCCGACAAGAGGGCGTTCGGCGCGCGATTTCACACGCACCGAACGCCCACGGTCGATCAGGCCGTTTCGAGCGCCGGAGAGGTGCTGACGACGCCCTTCAGATACTCGCGAATTCCCTCGTCCGTCGCATTGGCGAAGAAGTATTCAGAGAAGCGCTCCCCCGCCACGGTCGCCTTGAGCAGATCCTGGTCGATGGATTTCAGAACCGTCAGCATGTCCTTGCAGGTCACGGCTTTCAGATCCTTCAGGATGCCGCGGTTCTTGCGCATGATCTCGGCGCGCTCCCTCGGATAGCCAAGGCCACGCTCGCCCTCGAACAGTTTGCGATAGACGTCCTGCAGGTTCAGTTCCGCCGCCCAGCCGAAGCCCTTGGCGTAGGGCATGGAGATGGCGTTGCCGTCGTTGATCTGGCCGAACAGGAAGGCGTCGGTCGGATCGATGACCAGGCCGCAGAACACGCCCGGCATGCTGTTGCAGGCCAGCATGGAGCCCATGCCGGTGCCGCATCCGGTGACGACGAAATCGGCGGCGCCCGAGTTCAGCAGAATGCCGGTCAGCAGGCCATTCATGACATAGGTCAGGGACGCCTTGTCCTCAGCCGCATACATTCCATAGTGGAACACCTGGTGGCCCATAGGCTCAGCGACGGCGGTCAAGGCGGTGTGCACCGTCTCGCTCTTTGCGGCCTGGCTGTTTTCAATGATGAGCGCGATCTTCATGGGGGGATCCTTTTGGGGCGGTTGCGGACGCTGCCGACAATATCAGCAATGGCTGGCCTTCCGGTGCGGCGGGGCGACGAGCCTGTGTTTCGGTTATGGTCTAAGCGTTTGCATCGGTATATGACACCGGTTACCAACACAGACAAGCCGGGTCCGTTCCGGCGCCTGAAATAGATCTGAGAGGAAACGTGCCCGTCATGAGCAATCCATTCGACCTGACCGGCAAGGTCGCCCTGGTCACCGGCGGCAATGTGGGCCTGGGTCAGGGCATCGCCCTGGCCCTGGCCGAGGCCGGCCACCGGCCCGTGGCGGTGCCGATCGTGCGGTTCGATCTCGCGTTCCTGGCCCAGTACCCGCCTGCCGAGGTGGACGCCTATCTCGACACGGTGGTGCCGGAGTACGGATTCGTCGCCGAC
>JBKBXN010000083.1:0-12164 GCA_046314055.1 Brevundimonas sp. | reverse complement strand
CGAATGGGGGCGGATCGTCGGCCAGACCCAGTTCAACATGTACCACGCCTATACGGTGGACGAGCACACGCTCCAGGCCATCGGCGTGATCAACGACATCGCCCGGGGCAAGCTGAAGACCGACCACCCGATGGCGTCGGAGATCGTCCACCTGATCTCGGACATGGAAGCCCTGATGCTGGGCATGCTGCTGCACGACGTCGGCAAGGGCGGCGAGCGGGGGCAGCTGGAGGACGGGGCCATCGCCGCGCGCCGGGCCTGCGAACGGCTGGGGGTCGATCCGCGCCGCATCGAACTGGTGGTCTGGCTGGTGCGCAGCCACCTGGCCCTGTCCGATTACGCCCAGAAGCGCGACCTTTCCGATCCGGCCACTATTCGCGCCTTCGCCGAACTGGTCGGCGATCCCGAACGGCTGCGGATGCTGCTGGTCCTGACCGTCGCCGACATCCGCGCCGTCGGGCCGGGCGTCTGGAACGGCTGGAAGGGCCAACTGATGCGCACCCTGTACAATCAAGTCGCCGCCCTGTTCCGGGGCGAGGATGTGGCGCGCGAGGACCCGCTGGCGGCCCATCCGGCCCTGGTGGAACGGGCGCGTCAGACCGGCGCCGCCGTCCAGGCCACGCCGGTGTCCCCGGTCGAGGGCCTGCCGGTCCAGGCCACGGAAATCTCCATCGCCGCCCTGGATCGGCCCCGCCTGTTCGCCGACCTGGCCCAGACCATGGCCGCCCTGGGCGCCGACGTCACCGACGCCCGGGTGGCGACGACGAACGAGGGGGTAGTGCTGGACGTCTTCCGGGTGCAGGACGGGGCGGGCCAGCCCTATGGCCAGGCCGAACCGCGCCGGCTCAAGGCCCTGGTCGAGGCGCTGGAAAAGGCCGCGCGTGGCGACGGCCGCATCGGCAAGGCCCCGGACCCGACCGGCAACGCCCGCAAGGCGGCGTTCGAGGTCCGGCCCGTCGTCATGGTCGATCACCACGCCAGCGAAACCGCCACCGTGGTCGAGGTGTCCGGCGCCGACCGGCCCGGACTGCTGGCCGCCCTGTCGCGGGTCTTCAACGACGAGGGGCTGAACATCCGCTCGGCCCATGTCGCCAGCTATGGCGAGCGGGCGGTGGACAGCTTCTATGTGGTGGACCGCAAAGGACGAAAGGTGACGTCCGAACAGCGGATCGCCGAACTGCGCACCGCCCTGGAGGCCGTGCTGGACAGCCGCGCCCCGGCCCCCGAGGGTCGCAAGGTCGCCTCGGCCCGCGCCAGCGCGCGCGACGTCTCGGACCTGGGCCGCCGCACCCGCGCGAAGGCCGTATCGCCGCCGTCGGAAGCGCGCTAAGCCTCGGTCTTCTCCAGCCTTCCCCCTCCCGGTCAGCATGAGCCTCGCCCGCAACACCCTGGTTCAGTCCAGCCTGACCCTGGGCAGCCGCCTGCTCGGTTTCGGACGCGACCTGGCCCTGTCGGCCAACTTCGGCCAAGGGGCGCTGATGGACGTCTGGTCCACGGCCCTGATGCTGCCCAACATGTTCCGCCGCCTGTTCGCCGAGGGCGCCTTCGCCCAGGCCTTCGTGCCGGTCTATGGCGGGGTCAAGACGCGCGAGGGCGACGCGGCGGCGGCGGTGACGGCGTCGGAGGCCATGTCCTTCATGTTCGCCGTGGTCGCGGCCTTCTGCATCCTGTTGCAGGTCGCGATGCCCTGGATCGTGCCCCTGTTGCTTTCGGCCTGGAAGGACGACGCAGAGGTGATGCGAGTGGCGGTGATCGCCACCCAGCTGGCCATGCCCTATCTGGCCTGTATGACCATCGCCTCCCTGTTGTCGGGGGTGCTGAACACCGGCGGGCGGTTCGCCCTGTCGGCGGCGGTGCCGGTGTTCCTGAACCTCTGCACCCTGGCCCCGCTGATCAGCGGCTTCGTCCTGCCGGTCTCGCCGGAGACCGTGCTGCTGGCCACCAGCGCCGCCGTCACGGTCTCAGGCGTCATCCAGGCCGGTCTGTTGTGGTGGGGCGTGCGCCGTCTGGGCGTGAAGCTGAAGCTGGGCCTGCCGCGCCTGACCCCGAATGTGAAACGCGCCCTGGCCCTGGCCGTGCCCGGCGCCATGGCCGGGGGGGCCATGCAGGTCAACTCGGTCGTGTCCCAGGTCCTGGCCGGGTCTGACGCCGGCGCCCGCTCTGTCCTCTACAACGCCGACCGCCTGTATCAGCTGCCGCTGGGCCTGGTCGGGGTGGCCATCGGCCTGGCCCTGGTGCCGCGCCTGACGCGGGCCTTCGTCTCGGGCGATCACGAGGGCGGGCAGAAGACCCTAGACGACGGGATCAACCTGGCCATGGCCTTCACCCTGCCCGCCGCCGTGGCCCTGTTCGTCATTCCCTTCTTCATCATCGACGCCACGGTCACGCGCGGCGCCTTCACCAGCGCGGACGCCGCCCGCACCGCCGACGTGCTGCGCCAGTTCGCCTGGGGCGTGCCCGCCTTCGTCCTGGCCAAGGTCCTGACACCGCCCTTCTTCGCCCGCGAAGACACGCGCCGGCCCATGTATTTCGCCGTCGCCGCCGTGATCATCACCGTGGTCCTGGGCTCCGGCCTGTTCTTCTGGTTCCGCGCCCAGGGCTGGGACGGGGTGCTGGGCCTGGCCATCGCCACCAGCGTCTCGGCCTGGGTCAATGTCGGCCTGCTGGCGGGGGTTCTGGTTCGCGAGAACAGCTGGCGGCCGTCGCCGGCCTTCGTCTCGCGCATCGCCCGCGTCCTGACCGCCAGCGCGGTCATGGCCAGCCTGCTGCTGCTGGCGGGAATCAACTATGGATTCCTCAGTCAGGCGCTGCTCGCCAAGGAAATCGCCGTCCTGGCGGTCTGCGGCGTCGGCGCCGGCGTCTACGGCATCTGTCTGCTGGCCTTCCGCGCCGTCACCCTATCCGAGCTGAAGGCGACGCTGCGCCGCGAGCCGGGCGGCGGCGGCGTGTCCGGTCTGGACTGAACCCCGCCAAGACGATAAGCGCGAGCCATGATCCTTTCGGGCCTGATCTCCGACCGGCGATGGCGCGGCTGAACCGCCGCACCCTTCGCCACGCCTGACCCCGACTTTTCGAGACCCGAATCCATGACTGATCAATCTCCCCCGGCCCTCTACACCGGCCCGCGCCGCATCCTGTCCGGCATCCAGGCCTCCGGCGCGCTTCACCTGGGCAACTATCTGGGCGCGCTGAAGCGGTTCGTCGAACTGCAGGACCAGGGCGCGCCGGTCTTCGTCTTCGTCGCCGACCTGCACGCCATCACCGTCTGGCAGGAGCCGGACAAGCTGGCCGCCCAGACGCGCGAGATCGCCGCCGCCTATCTGGCCTCGGGCCTGGACCCGGCCAAGTCGATCATCTTCCCGCAATCGGCCGTCCGCGCCCATGCCGAACTGGCCTGGATCTTCAACTGCGTCGCCCGCCTCGGCTGGCTGGACCGGATGACCCAGTTCAAGGAGAAGTCGGGCAAGCACAAGGAACGGGCCTCGGTCGGCCTCTACACCTATCCCGTGCTCCAGGCCGCCGACATCCTGTTGTACAAGGCGACCGAGGTGCCGGTCGGCGAGGACCAGAAACAGCATCTGGAACTGACCCGCGACATCGCCGCCAAGTTCAATAACGACTTCGGCGTTCCCGGCTATTTCCCCGTGCCCGAGCCCATCATCCAGGGGCCGGCGACGCGCGTCATGTCCCTGCGCGACGGGGCGGCCAAGATGTCCAAGTCGGACCCGTCCGACAACAGCCGCATCAACCTGACCGACGACGCCGACACGATCGCTTCGAAGATCCGCAAGGCCAAGACCGATCCCGAGACCCTGCCGGAAACCCTGGACGAGCTGAACGACCGGCCCGAGGCCAAGAACCTGGTGGCCATCTACGCCGCCCTGGCGGGCCTGACCCGCGAACAGGTGATCGAACAGTTCGGCGGCCAGGGCTTCGGCGCCTTCAAGCCGGCCCTGGCGGACCTGGCCGTGGCGTCCCTGGCCCCCGTCACGGCCGAAATGCGCCGCCTGATGGACGACCCGGCCGAGATCGACCGTGTTCTGAAAGACGGCGCCGAACGCGCCGCCGAAATCGCCGATCCGGTCGTGGACGAGGTCAAGAAGATCGTCGGCTTCTGGCGGGGATAGGCCGCTGGCGGTTTCCGGACGCGGCGTCACAGCGACCGGTTCCGCCCGCGCATTCCCAGGGTTAGAAGCCTGGCCATGAGCCATCCTCTCGACCGCGCCGTCTGGAACGGCCTGACGACGCGGCTGTCGTCGTTCACGACGCCGGATTCCGACACGCGCGCCGTGCGCATCGATCGCGAGGTCGGGGTTTTCCTGTCGGCCGCCGACGCCTCTCGCGAAAGCCGCGCCCGCCTGACAGAACTTGCCCGCCTGCACCCGGGCGCGGGCCTGATCGAACACGCCGACGGACCGATGGCCGACGTCCTGCCGGAGGGGATCGCGGTGGATCGCCGCATCGGCCTGGTGCAGATGACCTCTGTCGCGCTAACGCCGGGCAAGGCGCCGGTGATCGCCTTCGAGACCCTGACCCCGGCCGACGCTCCGGCCATGCTGGCCCTGGCCACCCTGACCCGGCCCGGTCCCTTCCGCTCCAGAACGCGCGAACTAGGCCCCTTCATCGGGGTGAAGCAGGACGGCGAACTGGTCGCCATGGCCGGGCGGCGGCTGCGGGTGGACGGCTTCACCGAGCTGAGCGGGGTCTGCACCCACCCCGACCACCGGGGGAAGGGCTATGCGGCCGCCCTGTCGCGGGCGGTGGTGGGCGATATCCACGCCTCGGGCGAGGCCGCCTTCCTGCACGCCTTCGCCGATCATGAGGCGACCATCGCCTTTTACCGTTCGCTGGGCTTCGAGGTTCGGGCACCGATGGTCTATACGATCCTGGCCGACTGACAGGGAGACGGGCCATGAGCGCGCACGGGGCGACCATCGAATGGATGCGGGGCGAGCAGCCCTTCACCGACAAGCGCTACAGCCGGGGCCACAGCTGGACCTTCGACGGCGGGGCGGTGGTCCCCGGGTCGTCGTCGCCCGCCGGCGTGCCCGTGCCCCTGTCGGACGCCTCGGCGGTCGATCCGGAGGAGGCGATGGTCGCCTCCCTGTCCAGCTGCCACATGCTGTGGTTCCTGGCCTTCGCCGCCAACGCCGGTCTGGTGGTCGATTCCTATCGCGATGCGGCCTCCGGCGAACTGGACAAGAACGCGGCGGGCCAAAGATACCTGGCCCGCGTCGCCCTTCGCCCCGTGACCGCCTTCTCCGGCCGCCAGCCGGACCAGGCCGAGCTGGACGCCCTGCACCATTCCGCCCACGAGCATTGCGAAATGGCCCATTCGGTGCGCGCGGAAATCACCATCGAGGCGACCATCGGCTAGGTCGGATCAGGCGGCCGAAGCTAGGCGGGGGCCGTCTCTTCCTCGACCAATGAGCGGAACAGGCCGTGGGCGGCGACCATGCCGTCCGAGGTCGCCAGGGTGATGTTGGACGCGGCGCGCGCCAGGTCGCCGGCGGCGAAGACGCCTGGCTGGGACGTCGCCTGCATGGCGTCCACCTTGATCACCCGGCCCATCGGCGTGTCGGTCATCTCGCAACCCAGCCGCTCGGCGAAGGGGCTGGCGACGCGGACGCTGGCGCCGACGAAAATGGCTTTCAGCTCCACGAAGCGGCCGTCGGTCAGTCGGGCCCCGGTCAAGGTCGGCGCCTCGCCCTCCAGCCGGGCGATGGGCGTGGTCTCGATGGTCACGCCGCGCCGGTACAGCAGATGGGCGTCCTCCGGCGACAGCCCGACCTCCAGCCCCATGAACAGGGTCACCTGGCCCCACTCCGCCACAGTGGCGGCGTACTGGACCGCATGGTCGCCCCGTCCCAGCACGCCGATGGGGCCGCCGCCGATCTCATAGCCGTGGCACCAGGGACAGTGCAGGGCCGTGCGGCCCCAGCGTTCCTTGACGCCCGAAATATCGGGCAGGACGTCCTCGACCCCATGCGACAGCAGAAGCCGGCGGCCACGCGTGCGCGTGCCGTCCGCGAAGGCGACCGAGAAGCCGCCGTCGATCCGCTCGATCGCGACCGCCTCGGCCATGCGGAAGGCGGCGGTGGGATAGGCGGCGACCTGGGACCGGGCGGCGGCGGCGATCTCGGCGCCGGGCTTGCCGTCGTTGGTCAGGACGCCATGGGCGCGGGCGGCGAAACGGTTGCGCGGCTTGCCGTCGTCGATGACCAGCACCCGGCGACGGGCCCGGACCAGCTGCTGGGCGGCGGACAGGCCGGCGTAGGAACCGCCGATGATCAGGGCGTCGTGCGGCATGGGTTCAGAGTCTCGGGGTTCAGGACGGGTGGCGGTGGGCATGGAGCAAATCCCTCTTCGGGTGGTCAGCCATCCGGCGCGCGAAGTCCGCCGCCAGATCGGCCAGGGTGATTTCGTTCAGTCGCGCGACCAGCAGGGCGCGGGCAGCGGCATAGGTCTCGGCCAGGGCGTCGTTCACCGCCGCCTCGACCAGGCAGCCGTCGGCCTCGACCGGCGGGGCTTCAGGAAACAGGCCGGGTTCGCCCAAAGCCGTATTCACCTGGCCCAGGGTCACCTGGTCCAGCGGGAGGGCCAGTCGCCAGCCGCCGCCATGCCCCTTTTCCGAAGCCACCAGCCCCTGTTCGCGCAGGCCGGCCATGGTCCGGCGCACCACGACCGGATTGGTCGACAGGCAGACGGCCAGCTGGTCCGAGGTCATGGGCGCGCCGGTTCGCGCCTCATGCTCGGCCATGTGCAGCAGGGCGTGGAGGATGTTCGAGAGGCGGGAGTCTCTTTTCATGTAACTTCAATTGTTACGTGATGGTCGGCGCGTCAAGGCGCCGGCCGATATTCTTTTCAGACGTGGGGCGCGACGTCTGTCAGGAAGGCGCGGAAGCGGCGCAGGGAGTCCTCGGTCAGGTCCGGGTCGTGGCGCATCGGGCCGTTGTTGGTCGGTTCGTCGAAGGCGTGGGTGCCGGCGGCGACCCAGCTTTCGACCTCGGCGCCGCAGTTGCGGATCATGGCGTTGACCTGTTCGGCGTTGCGCACCGTGGTCAGGTGGTCGCGCTTGCAGGTCACGGCCAGCACCTTGGGACAGTGCCGCCACGGCTTCATCCGGTTGAAGGCGAACGGCCCGATATAGGGATAGGCCAGCCAGACGGCCCGCACGCCCGACAGGTCGGCGGCGCCGGGATCGGCCACGCCCAGGGTGTTGGGCGCGAGGTCGGCGCTCATCATCTCCATGATCGACCAGCCGCCGTGGCTCCAGCCGGCCAAAGTCAGCCGGGTCGCGTCCACATCGGACCGGGCCGAAATCCCCTGGATGGCCGCCAGGACGTCGCCGCCCCGTTCGTATCCCCGGAAGGCCAGGCCGGTGCAGACCGCCGTCAGGGTGAAGGCCCGGCCCCAGCCGCGCGGGCCGTAGGAATCGACGATGAAGGCCCGCCAGCCGGCCGCCTTCGCCGCCTCGGCGTAGCGGGGCAGGTGGTCGCGCAGACCGCCGCAGCCGTGAAACAGCAGCACCGCCGGCCGGGGCCGGTCGTCGTCCGGCCCGACAACAGTGAGATGGGGTTCGAGGCGGGCCCAGCGGCGCTTCAGGTCGTCCATCCCCGATTTACGCCGCAGCTTGCGCCCGAACGCCAGCCCCCTTGCGCATTTCGTTATTCAGATATATCTAATCGCTCGTGAATAGATATATCGAAAAGGAATCGATCATGAGGTCCAAGGGGATCTTTCAAGGCCGCCGCGACGGATGCGGCGAAAAACACGGCCGCCACGGCGGTTTCCGTCATGGGTTTGGCCATGCCTTCGGTCGCGCCATGCGCGGCGGACGCGGCGCGGGCTTCGGGCCGGGCTGGGAAGGCGGCGAGGGGCGGGGTCACGGCCACGGCCGACGCGGCGGCGGCGCGCGCCTGTTCGACCACGGGACCCTGCGCTGGGTCCTGCTGTCTCTGATCGCGGACAAGCCCAGCCACGGCTATGAGTTGATCAAGGCGGTCGAGGCCCGGCTGGGCGGCGCCTATTCGCCCAGCCCTGGCGTCATCTACCCCAGCCTGACCTTGCTGGAGGAGATGGGCGCGCTGGAGTCCGAGGCCCAGGGCGGCAAGAAACTGTATTCGATCACCGAGGCCGGCCGCGCCCTGCTGGCCGAGAACGCGGCGATCCTGCGCGCCGCCGAGGCGACCATGGACAAGTTCGCCGCCCGCGCCCTGCGGCCGACGGCCATCCAGGACGCCATCGGCCGTCTGCGCCACACGATCCACGGCCGTCTGACAGGCGAGACCGCCCTGACCGAGGCCCAGGTCCAGGCCATCGCCGCCATCCTGTCCGAGGCCGCCGACAAGGTGGAACAGGCATGACCGACACGCTGCGCGCCCCCCGCCGCGTGCGGCACGAACTGAAGTTCCGCACCCTGACCGTCGCCTCGGTCCAGGACCTGACGCCGGCCTATCGCCGTATCGTGCTGGAGGGAGTGGATCTGGACGGCTTCGTCTCCCTGGGCTTCGACGACCATATGAAGATCTTCCCGGTCGCCGAGGGCCAGGCGCCGGTCCTACCGACGATGGGGCCCGACGGCCCGGTCTTTCCCGAGCCCCGTCCCGTGGCGCGCGACTACACCCCCCGCGCCTATGACGCCGCCGCCCGCCGCCTGACGCTGGACTTCGTCGTCGGCCACGGCGGTCCGGCGACCGAATGGGCGATGGCGGCCGGGGTCGGCTCGGTCCTGGGCGTCGGGGGGCCGCGCGGCTCGTTCGTCGTCCCCACCGCCTTCGCCGATCATGTGTTGATCGGCGACGATACTGCCCTGCCCGCCATCGCCCGCCGTCTGGAGGAACTGCCCGCCGGCGTCCGCGCCCATGTGGTGGTCGAGGTCGCGGACGCAGGTTCGACCCTGGCCTTCGACAGCGCGGCACAGGTCGCCGTGACTTGGGCCGTCCGCGACGGCGCCCCGCGCGGCCGGGCCGAGACCCTGCTTGCCGCGCTCGACACGGCCCTGGCCGGGGTCAGCCCGGAAGACGCCTACGTCTGGATCGCCGCCGAATCCGGCGCGGCCAAGGCCCTACGGACAAGGGTGCTAGAACTCGGCTTCTCGCCCAAGGCGATGAAAGCCGCCGGCTACTGGCGGCTGGGCAACCCCGGCGCCCACGAGAGCTTCGAGGACTAACCTCTTCTTTCGTCATCCCGGGCAAAGCGCAGCGGAGACCCGGAATGACGAAAGTGGAGCGGACTACCCCGCCACCCGCAGCGTCAGGTTCAGCCGCCCGCCGCCGGGGATCAGGCGCGACGAGCCCTCCAGCACGCGATCGATCCCGTGGCGGGCCAGTCGCGCCGGGCCGGTCAGGGCGCAGACGTCGCCGCTGTCCAGCCGCAGCTTCGTGGTGCGCCCGCCCTGAGCGGCCCCGATGCGGAACATCGCCGCGTCGCCCAACGACACAGACAGGACCGGCGCGCCCAGATCGGCCTCGTCCTTGTCCTGGTGCAGACCCATCTTCGCCCCCTCGCGGTACAGGTTGACCAGACAGGCGTCCGGTCGCTGGGGTCCGCCGACCGTGGCGTCCCACAGGTCCAGCAACACGGGCGGAATATCCGGCCAGGCCCGCCCCGTCTCCGGATGCGTCGGCTGATAGCGATAGCCGCCCCGGTCCGAGACCCAGCCCAGCGGCCCGAAATTGCTCATTTGCACCGAAAACGGCCGTCCGCCCGGCGTCTGCGGCCGGTAAAAGGGCCCCTCCTCCAGCCGCGCGAACACCGCATCGACCAGATCGACCTGGGCCTGGGCGTCCAGGGCGCCGGGCCAAAGGCGGAAGCCCTCGACGGCGGTCTTGACCTCTGAAATCATGCTTGAACCGGGGACATAGCCTCATCCTGGGCGAAAACCGGTTCCGCCGCACCGCTGAATCGCAGAACGCCCTTGCAGGCCTATGGGACTTTCCCATATCGGGGCCAGCTTCGGAGAAACCCCGAGAAGTTTGGGGCTATCCGGCATCCATCACGCCAACCCACAGGGGGCGGTCACGCGCGGCGCTTCGTCGAAGGCCGCCGCATCGCCCGCCGATACGGAGAGAACAGTACGCCCATGGCCAAGATTATCGGCATCGACCTCGGCACCACCAACTCGTGCGTGGCCGTCATGGACGGCAAGGCCCCCAAGGTTATCGAAAACGCCGAAGGCGCCCGCACCACCCCGTCGGTGGTCGCCCTTCAGGACGGCGGCGAAACCCTGGTGGGTCAGCCGGCCAAGCGTCAGGCCGTCACCAACCCCGCCAACACCTTCTTCGCCATCAAGCGCCTGATCGGCCGCAACTTCGACGACCCCGTCGTGGCGAAGGACAAGGGCATGGTGCCCTATGAGATCGTCAAGGGTCCGAACGGCGACGCCTGGGTCCGCGCCCACGGCAAGGACTATTCGCCGCAACAGATCTCGGCCTTCACCCTGATCAAGATGAAGGAGGCCGCCGAGGCCTATCTGGGCGAGAAAGTCACCCAGGCCGTCATCACCGTCCCGGCCTATTTCAACGACAGCCAGCGCCAGGCCACCAAGGACGCCGGCAAGATCGCCGGGCTTGAAGTCCTGCGCATCATCAACGAGCCGACTGCGGCCGCACTCGCCTATGGGCTGGAGAAGAACGAAGGCCAGAAGATCGCCGTCTACGACCTGGGCGGCGGCACCTTCGACGTCTCGATCCTGGAGATCGGCGACGGCGTCTTCGAGGTGAAATCGACCAACGGCGACACCTTCCTGGGCGGCGAGGACTTCGACGTGCGCCTGGCCGACTATCTGGCCGACGAGTTCAAGAAGGAACAGGGCGTCGACCTGCGCCAGGACAAGCTGGCCCTGCAGCGCCTGCGCGAAGAGGCGGAAAAGGCCAAGAAGGAGCTCAGCTCCACGACCCAGTACGAGGTCAATCTGCCGTTCATCACCATGAACGCCTCGGGCCCGCTGCACCTGAACATCAAACTGTCGCGCGCCAAGCTGGAAGCCCTGGTCGACGACCTGGTCGCCCGCACCATCGAGCCGTGCAAGAAGGCCCTGGCCGACGCCGGCCTGAAGGCCTCGGACATCGACGAAGTGGTCTTGGTCGGCGGCATGACCCGCATGCCCAAGGTGCAGGAGGCCGTGAAGGCCTTCTTCGGCAAGGAGCCGCACAAGGGCGTCAACCCTGACGAAGTCGTGGCCCTGGGCGCCGCCGTTCAGGCCGGCGTTCTGCAAGGCGACGTCAAGGACGTGCTGCTGCTGGACGTGACGCCCCTGACCCTGGGCATCGAGACCCTGGGCGGCGTCTTCACGCCCCTGATCGAACGCAACACGACCATCCCGACCAAGAAGAGCCAGACCTTCTCGACCGCCGACGACAACCAGTCGGCCGTGACGATCCGGGTATTCCAGGGCGAGCGTCCGATGGCGTCGGACAACAAGATGCTGGGTCAGTTCGACCTGATGGGCATCCCGCCGGCGCCGCGCGGCATGCCGCAGATCGAGGTCGCCTTCGACATCGACGCCAACGGCATTGTCAACGTCTCGGCCAAGGACAAGGCGACCAACAAGGAACAGTCGATCCGTATCCAGGCCAACGGCGGCCTGTCTGACGCCGACATCGACAAGATGGTCAAGGAAGCCGAGGCCAACGCCGCCGCCGACAAGGTTCGCAAGGATCTGGTCGAGGCCCAGAACGCCGCCGACAGCCTGATCAACTCGACCGAGAAGGCCCTGGCCGAACACGGCGACAAGGTCGAGGCCGACGTCAAGACCGCCATCGAGACGGGCCTGACCGAGCTGAAGACCGCCCGCGAGGGCACGGACGCCGAGGACATCCGCGCCAAGACCAACACCCTGGTCCAGGCCTCGATGAAACTGGGTGAAGCCATGTACGCCCAGCAGCAGGGCGCCGGCGAAGGCGACGCCGCCCCGGCCGACGACGGCGTGGTCGACGCCGAGTTCGAGGACGTCTCGGACGCGGACGGCGACGAAAAGAAGAGCGCCTGATCCGCAACAGGTCGGCGAAATGATACGGCCCCGCTTGTCTTGCGATAGGCGGGGCCTTTTCATGAAACTTGCATCATTCGTCCCGGCCCCCATGTCAGCCGGGACACCGTCTTCCTCCAGGATCCACAGAGATCCGAAGGAAGCGGCAGGGGAAGTAATGAGGACTGACGCC
>JBKBXN010000082.1:0-12227 GCA_046314055.1 Brevundimonas sp. | reverse complement strand
GCTCGTCCAGAAGGACAATGGCGGGGATGAATTCTATCAACTCTACACACTGTCCGGCGGTCGGTTGACCCGCATCACCGACGGCAAGAGCCGCAACTGGTTCGGCGCCTGGAGCCCGGACGGTAAAAGGGTCGGCTATGCCTCGTCGCGCCGCAACGGCGCCGACATGGATCTCTACGTCGTCGATCCTGAAAATCCTTCGACCGACCGCCTGGTGGCACAGGTTTCCGGCGGCGGCTGGAACATCGCCGACTTCTCCAAGGACGGGACGAAGGCCCTGGTCCTGAACCGGATGTCGATCAACAACGCCGTGGTCTATGAGCTGGATCTGGCGTCCGGCCGCATGACGCCGCTGACCGATCCGGCGGCGCAGGTCTCCTATGTCGATCCCAAATATGCGGCCGACGGCACGGTCTGGGCGTCGTCGAACAAGGATTCCGATTTCCTGCGCCTGGGACGGATTGGGCAGGGCGGTTTCATCCCCGTCAGCACCGAGACCCAATGGGACGTGAGCGACTACGCCCTGTCGCCCGACGGAAGCTTCATCGCCTATGCGGTCAACGAGGCGGGCGTCTCGCGGCTCAAGGTCCTGGATCTCGCCACCGGCGCCGTGCGTGTCGTCACCGGCCTGCCCCAGGGCGTTATCCCCTACAGCATCGGTCCGGCCATCGACATCGCGCCGTGGGGGGCGATCGGCTTGAGCCTGTCGTCCGCTCGGGTGTCAGGCGACGCCTTCTCGATCGATCCGACGACCCTGGCGGTCACCCAGTGGACCCACAGCGAGACCGGCGGCCTGGATCCCGTCGCCAACATCGAGCCCCAGCTGGTGGAAGTGAAGAGCTTCGACGGCGAGACCGTGTCCGGCTTCCTCTATCGGCCCGACGCGACCAAATTCCCCGGCAAGCGCCCCATGATCGTCGACATCCACGGCGGGCCGGAAGGCCAGACCCGCCCCGACTTCCTGGGGGCTCAGAACTATCTGCTGAACGAGCTGGGCGTGGCGCTGTTCTTCCCGAACGTGCGGGGGTCGTCGGGTTACGGCACGCGGTTCGTCAACCTGGACAACGGCCCGTTCCAACGCGAAAATTCTGTCAAGGACATCGGCGCCTTCCTCGACGCGCTGGAGGTCGATCCGACCCTGGACGCCGCGCGCTTCGCCGTCACCGGCGTCTCGTACGGCGGCTACATGTGCTACGCCACGGCGGTGCATTACAGCGACCGGCTGAAGGGGGCGAACTGCTACGTCGCCATCTCCAACTTCGTCACCTTCCTTGAAAACACCCAGTCCTATCGCCGCGACCTGCGACGTGTGGAATATGGCGATGAGCGTGATCCGGCCCAGCGCGCGCAGCTTCAGGCGATCTCGCCGCTGACCAGCGTGAACAAGATCACCATCCCGCTGCTGGTCGCGACGGGCGGCAACGATCCCCGCGTCCCAGCGTCCGAGGCCGATCAGATCGTCAGCGCGGTCCGCAGCAACGGCGGTACGGCCTGGCATCTGCTGGCGCAGAACGAGGGCCACGGTTTCCACAAGAAGGAAAACGAGGACTACTATTTCTGGACCAGCCTGCTGTTCTGGAAACAGACGCTGCTCGGCGAAGCCGCGCGCTGAGCCCTGATCAGCGACTTCCGAAAATCTTTCCATGACCTTCAAACGCATCGTCGCGGCGAGCGTGGCCTTGGCCGCGCTCCTGCCGACGTACGGAATGACGCAGACCCGCACGCCAGTTCACACCGACGATCACGTCCACGTCCATTCGCCCGCCATTCTCGAGATCCTGGCGGCCTATTGCAGCAGTCCGGGGCGTCTCGGCGCCTGTGACCCGGCCTTCGTCGAGCCGCTGACGGCCGATGACCTGCTGGCGGACATGGATGAGGCGGGCGTGCAGACGGCCTGGATGATGTCCACGGCCTATCTGGCCGAAAGCCCGATGATGGTTCCTCCGCTGGCCGACGCCGCGACGCGGGTTCATGACGCCAACGCCTTCACCGTAGCCACGGCGAAGGCGCATCCTGGGCGACTGGTCGCCTTCGTCTCGGTCAATCCGCTGACGCCTGAGGCTCTGGACGAAATCGATGCGTGGAAGGACGAGCCCTTCGCCAAGGGATTGAAGCTGCACCTGACCAACTCGGGTGTCGATCTTCGCAATCCCGAGCATGTCCGTCGCCTGGCCGCCGTGTTCGACGCCGCATCGGACGCCCGGCTGACCATCATGATCCACATGCGCACGCGCGCAGAGGACTATGGGGCGCAAGACGTCCGCATCTTCGTCGAACAGATACTGCCCCACGCTCGCAAAATTCCCGTCGTCATCGCCCATTCCGGCGGCTGGGGCGGGCTGGACGCGAACACCTGGGACGCGCTGGAGGGATTCCAACAAGTCCTGGCCGAACAGCCGGACACGGCGCCCAACCTCTTCTTCGACCTGGCTCAGACCTTCGATGCGGAGACATCGCCGGAAAACCGGGCGCGACTGGTCGAGGCCATGAGGGGCATCGACGTTGCGCGTTTTGTGCCGGGCTCCGACTGGCCGTTCTCTGGGCCGTTGGACGACTATCTGAACAACGCCATGGGGCTGTTGCCGCTATCGTCACAAGAAGCGGCGGCTCTGAGGCAACGACGCGTTCCCGTAAGATGACGATATCAAGGAGATTGGATGGCTGGTGGTCGCCCTTCCGAACCTCCGTTAGGGGTGGTTAGGAGGCCCTGTTTGTGCCTTGCGTCCACCGTCGCCGGCTTAGGGCTTGGCAAAGGATGCTCACGCTCAAGATCATGACAACACCCGGCGCAAAAGGCGGCGGCGCCTTAGACAGTAGAAGCACAAGGATCAGCAGAAAAAAGGCCGCCAAGCGTGAAGGCTGGCTGTCGAGATTCACCGAGTCGCCACAGCGCCATTGCTCCAAGGAGCGGTGTCAAAGCTCCGAAAGTGGCGAGCCCGAAGCCATAGTGGAGTGGGTTGGGGAGCGGAAATACTCCCCCCCATGGCGAGTCCGACAGAGGCGAACAGCAGGGATAGCCCGGTGAAACCGCCCATCAAAGCGACAACCGTGTTTTTGCCCGGAGTCTGCAACGCCGTCGCCATGCCGATCGCGCCCGCAACACCTATCGCGCCCGTTAGCATCAGTCCGACGTTGAAGGCGATTGGCTGAGCCGCGTCAGGTCCCCCTAGAACGCCCGGTTGATCGTCGCGTGGCGTTGAGGCCCCGATCATCTCTCAGAAGCGGTCTGTGTCTGTCCGCTCTGCGGGTGACTAATTTCTACGTCCTCGCAAGAACAGGATCGCGGCGCCTCCGACCAATAAGAGGCCAGCCAAGCTGGTGACGTAGGCGGCGGCCACGAAAAACGGCAGCCAAGGCAGATCGACAGCGCCGAAATTCCTGAACAGCAGCAGGGCGACGCTGCCCAGATAGCCGGTGGCGTCCGCCACATAGATAAGGAAACCGGCGGTCGCGACCGTGCCGGAATAGGCGATCATCCGGTCGAATAGCATGGCGTTAAAGGGGGTGTAGGCAAGGTACAGGCCCGCGCCGCCGGCGATCATCCAGGCGATCGGGGACAGCAGGCCCTGCTGGAAGGCCAGGGTGGAGGCCCCCAGGACAGCGAAGCCGACCATGATGACGCCGTGCATCAACAGCAGGGCGCGACCGTTGTTCTTCACCGCGATCAGCACGCCCATCGCCACCAGCGACAGCACGGCCACCGGCCCCTCGCTGGCGGTGAACACCGATGCGGCGTCGCCGTAGCCCAGCGCCTGCCAGATCTCGGCGGCGAAGTTGTCGCGCAGGTCGCGGAAGGCCGTCAGCATCACATAGGCGGCGACCAGCAACACCAGCACCGGCCAGTGCGCGGCTAGGAAGGCTGCGCGCTCCCTGGCCATCATCGGCCGGCGCGCCACACGCTCGGCCTCGTCCGCCGGACTGGGCGGAGGCAGGGCGGCGAGGGCGAGGACCGAGACGGCCAGCAGGGGCATGAAGATCACCCCGACGGCCGCCGGCATCCAGAACTCGCTGACCTGCCCGTTCTCCATCAAGGCCTTGCCTACCGATTTCACGACACCGGAAGATAGAATGAAGCTCGCGCACAGGATCGCCCCCAGCACCTCGCTGGTGCGCCGTCCCTCCATGAAGCCGAACACAAGGCCCCAGATCAGACCGAGCGGCAGGCCGTTCAGGAACAGGGCCGCCACGTTCCAGGGCGCGGGCGTGACCGCGAACAGGCCGAGGGCGATCCAGGAAGCGCCGATCAGCAGTATGATCGCGACCGCGCGGCGCTCGGGTCGCATCTCCGAGATCACCTTGACGCCGATCAGCTTGGACAGGGCGTAACCGGCGACCTGCGCGATCACGAGTGCGATCTTGTAGTCCAGGGCGAAATCCCACCCTGCCACGGCGTCGAAGGTCGCCGCAGTGAAGGGCTTGCGGAAGGCGTACATCGAAAAATAGGCGCAGAAACCCGCCAGCCCAGCGAATACGACGAAGACAAGGGGGTTGGCCTTGGCCAACCAGAGTCGTGTCCGGTTCATCGTCTGACATCATCCCGTTGCATGGTTGTGGTCTAGACCACAGCTGCGACGCTTGAATGACGGAGACGGTGCGGATGGGACGGGCGAAGCAGGGGGAGGGGCGGAGCCACGACGGCGGGTCGGGGGGCGAACCGATCGACCCCGCGCGGACCGCGCCATCGACTTTGGCGTGCTGACCATGGGAAGATCCTACGACGTCGCGGTGGTCGGCGCCGGGATCGTGGGCCTGGCCTGCGCCCTGGCCGCGTCGCGTCGCGGTCTTTCGGTGGTGGTGATCGATCGCGACGCCCAGGCGAACGGCGCCTCGATCCGCAACTTCGGCTTTGTCACTGTGACCGGCCAGCCGCGCGGCCGGGTGTGGCGCCGGGCGCGACGCAGCCGCGCCGTCTGGGCTGAGATCGCGGCGGAGGCGGGCGTCCCCATCCTGCAACGCGGCCTGTGGCTGCCTGTGCGGCGGCCCGAGGCCGCGGCGGTGCTGGAGGCCTTCATGACCACCGAGATGGGCGAAGGCTGTCGGCTTATGTCGCCCGACGAGGCGCGGGCCCAGGCGCCGGAGACGACCGGGCCCGAGACTGTCGCCGCCCTCTGGAGCCCGCACGACCTGCGCGTGGATTCCCGGCTGGCGATCCCGCGCCTGGCGGCCTGGCTGACGGATCGCTTCGGCGTCGATTTCCTGCGCCAGACCGCCGTCCAGGGGGTCGAGCCGCCTCGCATCGTCACCGCCCAGGGCGTGGTCGAGGCCGAGCGGGTGGTGGTCTGTCCCGGCGACGACCTCGTCAGCCTGTTTCCCGACCGGCTGGCCGGCGCGGGGCTGGTCCGCTGCAAGCTGCAGATGATGCGGCTGGCGTCGCCGGGTTTCACCCTGACTGCGCCGGTCATGTCCGACCTCGGCCTGGTGCGCTACGGCGGCTACGCCGACCTGCCGGAGACCGCCGCCTTGCGCGCGCGGCTGGAGGCGGAGCAGGGCGACGCCCTGGCTCACGGCGTTCATCTGATTGCGGTGCAGGACGCCGACGGCGCCCTGGTCGTGGGCGATAGCCATCATGACGCCGCCACCCCCGATCCCTTCGCCAGCGAGGCGGTCGACCGGCTGATTCTGGACGAGTGGCGCGCCGCCACCGGCCGGCCCGCGCCGGCGGTGCTGCAACGCTGGACCGGAACCTATGCCCGCGGCCCGCACGCCGACTTGATCGATGCGCCGCATCCGCGTGTGCGTCTCGCGCTCATCACCGCCGGCAACGGCGCCTCCACCGGTTTCGCCTTTGGCGAAGAGGTGATCGCAAACCTGTTCGAGGAGATTTCCGAACCATGACCTCCATCCGCGACAGCTTCGACATGGTCGTCTTCGACTGGGCCGGCACCATGGTGGATTTCGGCAGCCGCGCGCCGGTGCTGGCGCTGATGGAGGCCTTCGCCGCCCTGGGCGCGTCGATCACCGAGGAGGAGGCGCGCCGCGACATGGGCCGCGCCAAGGCCGACCACGTCCGCGCCCTGTTGGAACAGCCCCGGATCGCCCGGGCCTGGCAGGCCGCCCACGGCGATGCGCCGGATACGGCGGCGGTCGAACGGATCATGGGCGAGCTCCAGGCTCCGATGATCCGCCTGGCCGAAGAGACCGCGGATCTGATCCCCGGCGCCGCCGAGACCACGGCGAACCTGCGCCGGCTGGGTTTGAAGATCGGCTCCTGCACCGGCTACACGCGCGAGATGATGCAGGCGATTCTGCCGCGCGCCGCCGATCAGGCCTATGCGCCCGATCTGGTCGTCTGCGCGCACGAGACGCCGCAGGGCCGCCCCTCGCCGCTGATGATCTACAAGGCCTGCGTCGATCTGGGAGTCTGGCCGCTGTCGCGAGTGGTCAAGGTGGACGACGCGGAGGCGGGCGTCGCCGAGGGGCGCAACGCGGGCTGTTTCACCGTCGGCTTGGCCGCTTCCGGAAACATGGTCGGGCTGACGGCCCAGGCCCTGTCGGACCTGGGCGGCGATGAACGCGCCGCTCGGCTCAGGGAGGCCGCCGCCAGGCTGCGCGCCGCTGGCGCCGACCTGGTGATCGACACGGTCGCCGATCTCATCCCCGCGCTCGAGGCCGAGGCGGCGCGGCGCGGCTGATCGGGCGCGCGAGGATCCGATGGAATGGCCGTCCGCTAACGCACGCGGATATCCACGCTGATCCTCAGAGCGTCGTGGCGCCAGTATTCCTGGTCAAATTCGACCACCTGGCCCCGGGCGTCATAGCTTGTCCGAACGACGTTCAGGCCGGGCAATCCGGACTTGACCTGAAGCGCTTCGGCTTCGTCGCTGGTCAGGGCGCACGGCTGCATGTCCACCCGGTTGCGGGCGACGGCGATGTTGTAGGCGGACTTCAGAACGCTGGTCAGCGAGCCGTCGAGCGGGTGGCTGAGCAGGTTCGGGGCCATGGCTGCATCAACGACGATGGTCTCAACCAGCACGGCGCGGCCGTCGATGGAGCGGCGTCGGCGAATCCGGTACATGGGCGCGCCCACCGCGCGACCGAAGATGGAGGCCAGCGCCGGCGTGCAGGCGATCTCGGTCTTGCTGAGGGTCTCGGTCTCCGGGCGCCGGCCCTGGGCCTCGACATAGGACATGAAACCTTCCCACCGGGTCGGATCATAGACGACCGGCGGGGGCGAGACGTACCAGCCGCTGCGCTCCTTGCGATAGATGACCCCCTCGGCCTCCAGCTGAAACAGGGCTTCGCGGATCGTGCCGCGCGCCACTCCGCCGCCGATCTGCAACTGACGTTCGGAGGGCAGGCGTTCGCCCGGCCTCAACTCCCCCCCCGCGATCCGGGCCGCGATGGCGTCGCGCACCCCGAGATAGTGGAGAATGTCCGGCTGAGGCATCGAATCGCTCGGTCGGCGGTCGATTTCCGCCCGAGCGGAAGATGAGAAGTCGCGCCTTCGGGGTCAAGCGAACGGGATCAGACAGGCAGGGTTCAGAGATTCGCCGCCCAAGCTTCATGAAAATTTCGCCTAAGACCGCCCCTATCTGGTCTATACCAAAATTGAAGAGGGGGATTTGATCCATGTCAAACGATCGACGGTCTTTCCTGCGGGGCGCTCTGGGCGGGGTGGCGGCTGGAGCAGCCTTGAACCTGTTGCCAGCGACGGTGCGAAGGGCGATGGCCATTCCGGCCAACAACGCCACCGGCACCATCATGGATGTCGAGCACGTGGTCATCTTCATGCAGGAAAATCGGGCCTTCGATCACTACTTCGGCGCACTGAACGGCGTGCGCGGCTTCGGCGATCCTCGCCCGCAACCACTGCCCGGCGGGACCACGGTCTGGCGCCAGCCCAGCGATGAACATCCGGACGGCTTCGTCATCCCCTTCCACGGGGATTCACGCACCACCAACGCCTATACGGTCGATGGATCAGACCAGGGGCACAAGGCCGCCATCACCATCGTCAACGGCGGACGCTACGACCAGTGGGGCCATTCAGGCGAGCTGCACAAGCGGATGGCCTATTACAAGGCCTCGGACCTGCCCTTCTACTACGCCCTGGCCAGCGCCTTCACGGTTTGCGACGCCTACCACTGCTCGACCCTGACACAGACCTATCCGAACCGTCTGCACCTCTGGACCGGCTGCAACGGCGGCGGAAAGGTCGGCGGCGATCCGGAAATGAGCAACTATGGCGAGGACGAGACCCCGAGCGCCGACATGGCCGAAGATATGCCGATGGCGTCCGGGCCATACGACTGGACGACCTACGCCGAACGGCTACAGGCGGCGGGCGTCAGTTGGAAGGTCTACCAAGAGTACGACAACTTCGGCGACAACATCCTGTCGGTGTTCAAGCCGTTCCGGCCCTGCGACAAGGATTCACCCCTGTACCAGCGCGGTCGCGCCTGGGTGTCGGAGGACAAGACCGGCCCGGATCGCACCCGCTCCGACGGGGAGCAGTTGGTCGAGGCCTTCCGCGCCGACATCGCCGGCGGACGGCTGCCGCAGGTCTCATGGATCGTCACGGCGCGGGATCTGTCGGAACATCCTTCGGCTGAACCGTCGAAGGGCGAACACATCTGCGCCAAGCTGATCGAGGCCCTGGTCGATCATCCGGAAGTCTTTTCCAAGACGGTCTTCATCGTCAACTACGACGAGGCCGGCGGCTTCTACGACCATGTCCAGCCGCCCATGCCGCCCCTGACGCCGGACCAAGGCCACAGCACGGTCTCCGTGGTCGGCGAGGCCAAGACCTATGGGCCGGACGCCGACCCGTCTCACCGTGGCGCTCATCCGCTGGGACTGGGCATCCGCGTGCCCGCCATCGTGGTGTCGCCCTGGAGCCGCGGCGGTTTCGTCTGTTCGGAAGTGTTCGATCACACCTCCACGCTCCAGTTTCTGGAGAAGCGCTTCGGCGTGAAGGAGGAGAACATCAGCGACTGGCGGCGAACGGTCTGCGGCGACCTGACCTCGGCCTTCGACTTTGCGCGGCCCAATCAGGACTGGACGGCCTTGTCCCTGCCGGCAACGGCCGACTACATGCAGCGTGTGGCTCGGTCCAAGGCCGCGCCCAGCCTGCGGATTCCAGAGCGCCAGACCCCGGCCGTCCAGGACGGACCTCAGCGGGGCGCTCGCCCCTTGCCCTATGAGCTGGCTGCCGAGGTTCAGGTCGTTGACGGGACGATCTTGATCGATCTGGCCAACAGCGGCCGCACCGGCGCCGTCTTCCAGGTGTTCGACAACACCGAGCGCGCGGGGCCGTGGCGCTACACCCTGGGCGCGGGCGAAACCTACGCGGCGGGGCACTGGAACGCGGGTCGGCCCGGCGTCTATGATCTGACGGTTCATGGCCCCAACGGCTTCTATCGCCGGTTCGCCGGCGACGCCGCGCGGCCTCAACCCCAGGTGACGATCTCCACCGATTCCAGGGGGCTGCTGACGGTGGGCGTGATCGGGGCGGCCGATGCGCCGACCCTCGCGACCTTGGAAATGGACGCCGCCTATCCCTTGTCCGAAGGTGAGGCGCGTCGTCCGCTGGCGCTCAAGCCGACCTTTGCGGTTCGCACGACCTGGGATCTGCGCGGCAGTGACCATTGGTACGATCTGACCGTGACTCTGGCCGATGATCCGACCTTCATCCAGCGCCTGGCCGGTCACGTGGAGACCGGTCGTCCCAGCCGCACCGACCCAGCCATCGGGCGCATGCGCCTATGACGAACGCCCTGGCCGCCGGCCCGATTTCGACCCAGTTTCAAGACGGACTTTCAATGACTTCTCCTGTGGACGCTGACGCCTTCTTCTCCGAATTGTCGGACCTGTTCACCCGTCTGGGCGGGTTGCATTATGGCGAGGATGTCAGCCAACTGGAGCATGCCGTGCAGACCGCGCATCATGCGCGCGTCGATGGGGCGTCGCCGGCTCTAGTGGCGGCGGCCCTGCTGCACGATGTCGGCCATATGATGCAAAAGGCCGGCGAGGACGCCGCCGATCGCGGCATCGACACTCGCCATGAGCACATCAGCGCCGGCTATCTGTCGCGCGCCTTCGGACCCGAAGTGACCGAGCCGGTCCGGCTGCACGTCGCGGCCAAACGGTGTCTGGCGACGACTGCGCCGGGCTATGTCGAGCGCCTCAGCGCCGCCTCGCTCCAGAGCCTGGCCCTGCAGGGCGGACCGATGAGCCCGGCCGAGGTGGAAGAATTCATGGCCTCGCCGGCGGCCGAAGCCGCCCTTCGGCTGCGCCGCTACGACGAACTGGGCAAGGCCCAGGGCGTCGAGGTCGCCAGCTTCGAGGCCTATCGCGAGCTTCTCTGCGACCTGATCAACCGCAGGGCGGAAACCTAGTTTTCATTTCAACGCATGGGGGTTGTTGAATGAGTGAAGGGTCCAATCGTCGCCGCTCCGGATAGGCGGAGCACAGAAGATCGGCCCGCCGTTCGAGGCGGCGCCGTCGCACTTCAATAGTTTCGGCCGGTCTCGGCCGAGGAGTCGATCCAGCCAGGGCTCGCATGCGCGCCGCTGATCGCTGACGGCTGCCTCGGGCGAGGCTGAACAGCCGATCCGAAAAACACATCAGGATCATTGGAAACAGTCATGTCGTATCATGTCATCGCCCGCGCGCGGGCCGTTCATAGTCAAGTCTTCGCCAGCGCGCCTCTGCGCGCGGCGCTTCTGGCGGGGTCCGCCGTTCTTGTGGCCTCGGCCGCCCACGCCCAGACGGTTCAGCCCCAAGCCGCCGTATCGGCGGAGCTGGACGAGGTCGTCGTCACTGGGCAGCGCCTCAGCACCGCCAACGCCATTGAGGCCCAACGCCGGTCGGGCGTGGTCTCCAGCGTGATATCGTCCGACGACCTGGGCAAACTGCCCGACGCCAACGTCGCCGACGCCCTGGCGCGCGCGCCCGGCGTCAATGTGGTGGTGAACCAGGAAACGGGCGAGGGCGAGTATGTCTCGGTCCGGGGGCTGGCCGGCACCTTCAACGCCTATTCGATCAACGGCGTTCGCGTCGCCCTGACCGATCCCGACAGCCGCAAGATGTCGATGACGGTCCTTCCGCCCAATGGCCTGAAGAGCATCACCGTCTCCAAGACGCTGACGCCGGACATGGACGGGGACGCCATCGGCGGCTCGGTCAACTTCCAGACCCCGACGGCCTTCGACTTCACCAAGCCTGTGGCGCGCGCCTTCCTCAGCTACGGCGTCAATGACCGGGCACAGGAGCAGGGCGAAGAAGACGGTTCGGGCCAGGTGCAAATGGACTTCGCCAGCCGCCTGTCCTCAGACAGCCGTTTCGGCGCCTTCGTTTCGTTCAACTACGGCAAGAGCAACAGCCTGAACGAAGAAACCGAAAACGACGGCGAGTGGGAGCCTTATCGCTGGCGCAAGGACAGCGAAGAGGCGATCGACGAACGCTCGATGTATCTGCCGGGGATCGACCTCGACTACCGCCGTATCGAACAGGAGCGGTTCGGCGGCAACTTCTCACTGGATTATCAGGGTCAGGCGAACGACTTCTATCTGCGGGGCCAGTACAGCCGTCTCGAGCGGACGGGCACGAACGACTATACCGACTTCCGCAGCCGCAAGACCTCGCGCCTGCAGCAGGTTGATCTGGAAAACTCGACCCTGATCCAGCCCGACAACGCCGTCGTCGGCTTCGGCGCCAAGGGCCGTATCTACAGCTACACCGTCGCCCAGATGAAAGACTTCGACGCCGACGGCGTGATCACCGACGCTGACCGCCAGAGCAGTTCGTCCTACTGGTCGCTGTTCGGACGCTCCGGCGTGTGGAAGCCTGAGACCTTCCAGTTCGCGCGGACCTTCCAGACCCTGGATCAGATCTCGACCCTGGGCACGATCAACCTGGGCGGCCAAAGCCGTCTGAACCGCCTGACCCTGGACTATGATCTGAGCTACAGCGCCGGCGAGAAGGGCGGCCCGGACAGTTTCTCGGTCACCTACAACTGCGACGCCTGTTCGGCGCCGTTCAATCAGACGGGTTTGCTATGGTCGTCCTACGATCCGCGCTTCCCCATGCCGCAACTGCCGGCCTTCGCCCAGAACGCCCAGGCCGATCCCGATCTTCTGCCCTATGACGGGGGCGGCCGCAGCCGCGACAAACAGACCGACGCGCGCACGGCGTTCGACCGCTTCAGCCGCCGCTTTGCGGACATGCTGTCGTAGGAAGCGACGTCAATCGCGTCACATGACCGGCAGCCGGACGCGGCCTGCTGC
>JBKBXN010000081.1:0-12235 GCA_046314055.1 Brevundimonas sp. | reverse complement strand
CGTGCCGACCAGGATCGGCTGACCGGCCAGGTGACATTCGGCGATCTGTTTGGCGATGGCCTGGTTCTTCTCGGCGTGGGTCCGATAGACCTCGTCGTCATAGTCCTTGCGCTGGATCGGCCGGTTGGTCGGCACCTCCAGCACGTCCATCTTGTAGATGTCGCCGAATTCCTGGGCCTCTGTCGCGGCCGTGCCGGTCATGCCCGACAGTTTTTCGTACAGGCGGAAATAGTTCTGGATCGTCACCGAGGCCAGGGTTTGGTTCTCAGGCTGGATCTTGACGTCTTCCTTGGCCTCGATGGCCTGGTGCAGGCCCTCGGACAGGCGTCGGCCGGTCATCATACGGCCGGTAAATTCGTCGATCAGGACGATCTCGCCGCCCTTGATGATATAGTCCTTGTCGCGCTGATACAGGGTGTTGGCGCGAAGGGCCTGGTTGGCGTGGTGGACCAGGCTGATGTTGGCAGCGTCGTACAGGCCGGTGGTGTCGGCGGCGAAGTGACCGCCGGCCTCCAGCGCCTCTTCCATACGTTCCGAGCCCAGCTCGGTCAGCAGGACCTGCTTCTGCTTCTCGTCGAGCTCGTAGGCGTCCTTGTCCTTGATCAGCTCTTTGATCAGGCCGTCGAGGATCTTGTAGAGGTCCGACCGGTCCTCGGTCGGGCCCGAGATGATCAGAGGCGTGCGCGCCTCGTCGATCAGGATGGAGTCGACTTCGTCGACGATGGCGAAATTGTGCGGGCGCTGCACCATCTCGCGCCGGTCATAGACCAGGTTGTCGCGCAGATAGTCGAAGCCGAACTCGTTGTTGGTGCCGTAGGTGACGTCGGCGGCGTAGGCGGCCTGGCGCTGGCCCTGGGACAGGCCGTTGACGATGACCCCGACCTCCAGCCCCAGGAAGCGATAGACCTTGCCCATGGTCTCGGCGTCGCGGCGGGCCAGGTAGTCGTTGACGGTGATGACGTGGACGCCCTTGCCGGGCAGGGCGTTCAGATAGACGGGCGCCACGGCGACCAGGGTCTTGCCCTCGCCGGTCCGCATTTCGGCGATGCCGCCCTCGTGCAGGATCATGCCGCCGGCCAGCTGGACGTCATACTGACGTTGGCCCAGCACCCGCTTGGACGCCTCGCGCACCACGGCGAAGGCCTCGGGCAGGATCTTGTCCAGGGTCTCGCCGTTCGCCACCCGGTCGCGGAAGGCGTCGGTCATCATCCGCAGTTCGTCGTCCGACAGGGCGGCGAACTTTGGCTCCAGCGCATTGATGCGCTGGGCGTGGTCCTGGAAGGCCTTGACCTTGCGGTCGTTGGAAGAGCCGAAAAGTTTCTTGGCGAAGCCGAGCATATTGGATCCGGTAAGCGGTCGAGCGTCTGCGAGCTGAGCGGCTCTGGAAATCCCGAGAGGGGCGGCGGTACGGACGCCGCAAGAGGGGCCCGAACCGATGGCGACCCCGGTGCGCCGGAACTGGCGCGCGCGAAGGGCCGCGCAGACGATCAAAACCCCTCGACTTGGGCGCAGGCGGGACTTAAGCACCGGCCTAACCCCTGTCAACGCGAGGGGCTTTCGGCCGCCTTCGACGGAGCCCTCTCTTGACCCCATTTCCGCGAGTTTCAGGCCTGTTTTCGATCGTGGTTCTGGCCGCGGTGCTGACGGTGTCCGCCTGTTCGCGGGGCGGCGGCGGGGATCAGGCGCCTGAACCCGGGGATCGCGCGGTGGCCAGGGTCCTGGACGAGACCGTCTGGGCCTCGGACGTCAAACGCGAGGCGGTGGCGCAGGGCCTGGTGGGCGAGGGCGAACCGCTGGACGTCACCTCTGATCTATTCCGCCGGGTTCTGGACGAGGTAATCGACCAAAAACTGCTGGCGCGGGAGGCGGAACGCCGTCGCCTGGACGCCTCGCCCCTGGCCCAGCGCCGGCTGGAGGCCACACGCGAAAGAATTCTGGGCGACATGCTGGTCGAGAGCGTGGTCAACGGCGCCATTTCCGACGAGGCCGTCCAGACCCTGTATAATGAGCAGCTGCGCCTGGCGAAGACGTCAGAGGAAATCCGCGTCCGCCTGATCCTGTCGCGCACCAAGGCCGAGGCCGACGCCGTCATCGGCATTCTGGGCCAGGGCGCCAGCTTCGAGGCCGTGGCCATGGAACGGTCCGTGGACGAGGCGACGCGGTTTTCCGGCGGCGACCTGGGCTATTCGACCCTGGACGTCATGCCCCAGGCCTATGCCGGCGCCCTGCGAGATCGCCCTGCGGGCTCGACGGTCGGCCCGTTCCAGACCGAGGGCGGCTGGGCCGTGCTGCGGGTCGAGGACCGGCGCAAGGAAAGCCCGCCGACGCTGGAACAGGCGCGGCCGCAGATCGTCCGCTATCTGACCTATGAAGGCGTGCGGCAGTTGCTGGAGCAGTTGCGCGGCAAGGCCAAGGTCGATGTTTTGCTGTCGGGCGAGAGCGCCGGACAGGATCAGGAACCCGCTTCGGCCCAGCCCCTCGCGCCCGCCGCTTCTTCCCCGACCTCCGTTCCCGCTCCGGCCGCCTGACATGACCAAGACCCCCTCGACCACCGGCCAGAAGATCGAACAGGCGTTCGAAAAGGCCCTCGACCCCTTCGCCACGGCCTTGAAACGCGCCACCCGCGCGGCCGAACCCGCCGCCGCGCCCGCCCCGGCCGCCGGCAAGCCGGGCCTGGTCCTCTCGCCTCTGGCCGTGCCCTTCCCCACCATTCCCCCCATCGGCGGGGTTGAGATCGCCACCGCCCGCGCCGGCTTCTACAAGCATGAGCGTGAAGACCTGGTGGTGTTCCGGTTCGCGCGCGGGACCAGCTGCGCCGGCGTCTTCACCCGCCACAAGATCGGATCCGCCCCCGTCGACTGGTGCAAAAAGGCGCTGGGCGGGGCCGAAGGCGGCAAGGACGTGCGCGCCCTGGTGGTCAACGCCGGCTGCGCCAACGCCTTCACCGGCAAGGCCGGCGCCGACGCCGCCCGGCGCGCCGCCTCCGAGGTGGCCAAACGGTTCGGCTGCCGCCAGCGCGACGTCATGCTGGCCTCGACCGGCGTCATCGGCGTCGTGCTGGACGAAAAGAAAATCATCTCCAAACTGCCGGAGATCGAACACGGGCTGGACGCCGACATCCATCCGTCCGAGCAGTGGGCGCGGGCCGGGCGCGGCATCATGACCACCGACACCTTCCCCAAGGGGTCCTACGCCGAGGCCGAGATCGAGGGCTACAAGGTCAGGATCGCCGGGATCGCCAAGGGGTCGGGCATGATCGCGCCGGACATGGCCACCATGCTGGCCTTCATCGTCACCGACGCCGACATCCACCCGAACGTGCTTCAAGCTCTTCTGGGGCTGCACGTCCGCACCACTTTCAACAGCGTGACGGTGGACGGCGACACCTCGACCAATGACACGGCCCTGCTGTTCGCCACCGGCGCCTCGGGCGCGCCGCGGATCGGTCGGGTCGGCGACCGGCGGTTGAAGAGCTTCTCGGCCGCCCTGGACAAGGTGATGCTGGACCTGGCGCACCAGCTGGTGCGCGACGGCGAGGGGGCGACCAAGTTCGTCAAGGTGACGGTGGACGGCGCCGCCAGCCCCGCCGCGGCCCGTAAACTGGCCAAGTCCATCGCCGACAGCCCCCTCGTCATGGCCGTGGGCAAGACCGAGGAGCCGGTGGATCGCGACCGTCTGGCGATCAAATTCGGTCCGCACCAGGCCGCCATCGACGGCGCCCCGTCCCCGACCTACGACGAGGCCAAGATGACCGCCTATATGAAGAACCCCGAGATCGACATCACCGTCGATGTCGGCTCGGGCCGCGCCTCGGCCACGGTTTGGACCTGCGACCTGACCAAGGGATATATCGAGATCAACGGCGATTATCGCTCGTGACGGATACGCCGCTTCCCACCGTCCTCGTCGTCGCCGTCGCCCTGATCGATGTCGACGGGCGGGTGCTGATCGCCAAACGTCCCGAGGGCAAGAAGCTGGCGGGGCTGTGGGAGTTTCCGGGCGGCAAGGTCGAGCCGGGCGAGCGGCCCGAGGCGGCCTTGATCCGCGAGTTGCAGGAGGAGCTGGGCATCACCGTCAGCGAATCCTGCCTGGCGCCCTTCGTCTTCGCCAGCCACGCTTACGATTCCTTTCACCTGTTGATGCCATTGTATCTGTGCCGACGGTGGGACGGCGTGGTCACGGCTCGTGAACACGACGGCCTGGCCTGGGTTAAGCCCGACAAGCTTTCGGACTATCCCATGCCGCCGGCGGACGAACCCCTGGTCGCCTGGTTGCGCGACCTGCTCTGATCACCGCCGACCAGGGAGGCCGGCCATGAGACGTTTCATCGCCCGGTTCCTGAACGACGAGGACGGCGCCACCGCCATCGAATACGGCCTGATCTGCGCCCTGATCGTTCTGGTCATCATCAGCGGCCTTGCCGCCATCGGCGGATCGAACGAGGGCAGCTACAGCCGGACGATGCAGCGGATTTCCGACGCCATGAAGGGCTGATCGGCCTCCTCGACGCGGCAGGCCGACCTTAACGGCTCTGCGCCTCAAACAAATCGCGCCCAATTTTTTCGGTCTTCCACATATCGTAGAAGCTTAAGAAAATTAACGGGGCGAACGCCGCCAGTACAAATATAATCGGCTTATGAGGCGAAAAACTAAATACTGTTGATATCGCTAACCCTATAATTAGAGACCAAACTCGGAATGGCGCCCTTATATTGAATAGGGCGTTTATTTCTTTAGAGTGCAATTTGTTTCTCATGGCGGAATAAACAGCCATGGAACTTCCATTACATAAAAACATCGCGAGATATAAAGCTACCAGCAGCAGGAATGGCCTGACATCCACCTAAAACCCTCCTGAATATTCTCGTTGATACCCACGTTTCACCAGTACCAGAAATTTTGCAGGCGTCCTGATAGCTGTCTTGGGCGCACGCCTATTCACCCAATGTCGCATTTCATAAGGCCGCACTTGTCTGCAGCTAAGATGGCGATCTTTTCGGTTGAGATCAGCGGTCCAGCGTTCGCCGGCAGCTGGAACGATAGGCCCATGCAGAAAATTTTCGCCGCCCTGACGGCCTGACCCGCCCTCAGTCGATCTCGTCGCCGGTCATCTCCTTCACCCCCAGAGCATCCGCCAGCCGGACCTTGGCCGAGCCCCGCGCCAGCGGTTTCTGCTGGCTTTCGTGCGGCTTCCATCCGGCCAGGTGGATGATCTCGAAGGTGGCGGGGATGCGGCCGTCGGCGTCGCCGTGGCGTTCGGCGTACAGGCGCGCGGCGCGGGCGATCACGGCGCGGCTCAGCGGACGGATCGGGCCGTGCAGCACATTGGTCTCGCCCATGGCGCGCAGATCGCGGACCAGGGCGAACAGATCGGGATAGCGGACGGTGAACCGGTCCACGTCCGACACCGGCAGGGCGAAGCCGGCCCGTTGCAACAAGGCCGCGCCGTCATAGCCGTCAGCGAACGGCGAGACCCGCGCTTGGGCGCCCCCGCGTTCTTCCAGCTCCGCCTGGGTCAGGACCGAGCGCAGCTCCTTCAGGGTGCCCGCCCCGAACAGGGTGCCGATGAACAGGCCGTCCGGCTTCAGGGCGCGCCGGATCTGGGCCAGGGCGCCGGGCAGGTCATTGGCCCAGTGCAGGCTGAGCAGGGACACGATCAGGTCGGTCGAGTCGTCCGCCAGCGGCAGGGCGGCGGCGCCCGGGGCGGCGCGTTCGGCCAGACCGGTCGGGGTCGCGACCGGACCCACTCGCCCGGCGGCGTCGCTGGCCGCCAGGGCCTGGGCGAACGGGCCGGAATGGGCCGAGAGGTCGACCGCGACCGGAAACTCGCGCAGGATGGCCTCCAGGCTGCCCGCGGCGTTCTCGGCCGCCCGGACGTGCAGGAAGTCGGCCTGACCCAGCCTGTCGGCGGCGCGGGCCAGACGGGCCTCGCGCCGGCGGGCGTCGAAAATGCGGGGCGGGGCTTCGGGGGAGGCGGTCATGGATGTGCAGGATGGGGGTTGGCGGCGCGCCTGGGAAGGGGCCGGGCGCCAGTTGCGCGACGTCGGGCGCGGTCTGGGGCGCGGCCTGGCGGATCTGATACTGCCGCCCCTGGCCCATGACAGCCGCGAGGCGACGGCGGCGGCGGGTCTGACCCCCGACGCCTGGAGCCGGATCAAATTTCTGGAGGCGCCGGTCTGCGACGGGTGCGGCGCGGCCTTCGAATTCGACGGCGGCGCCTTCGCCGAGACCCGCTGCGCCGCCTGTATCGCCCAGCCCTATGGCTTCGAACGCGCGCGGGCCGCCTGTCTGTATGACGACCATTCGCGCGGTCTGATCCTGCGGTTCAAGCACGGCGACCAGCAGCAGTTCGCCCCCCTGTTCGCCCGCTGGATCGGCCGGGCCGCCGCCGATCTGATCGAGGAGGCCGACGCCGTCGTCCCCGTGCCCCTGCACCCGTTCCGCCTGCTGTCACGACGGTTCAACCAGGCGGCCGAGGTCGCCCGCCCCCTGGCCCGCCAGGCCAGGCTGGACTATCTGCCCGACGCCCTGGTTCGCACCAGCCACACCGAAAGCCAGGGCGGCAAGAGCCGGAGAGGGCGGCGGCTGAACGTGAAGAAGGCCTTCGCCGTCACCGAGGCCGGACGCCGCCGGATCAAGGGCCGGCGCATCCTTCTGATCGACGACGTGTTGACCACAGGCGCGACCGGGGAGGCCTGCGCTCGCGCCCTGATCGAGGCCGGGGCGCGGGGCGTCGATCTGGCCGTCATCGCACGGGTGCGAAACGCCCGTGAACTGACTATGTAGATCCAAACCGCCCCGCCTGGACGCAGGGCGCCCTTTTTCTGGAGTTCTGATTTGGCCGACGTCGTCATCTACACCAAGCCCGGCTGCCCCTACTGCTACAGCGCCATGGCGCTGCTGAAGAAGAAGGGCGTCGACTATACCGAGATCGTCGCCTCCAACGACCCCGAGAAGAAGGCCGAGATGGTCGAGAAGTCGGGCGGACGCATGACCTTCCCCCAGATCTTCATCGACGGCGCCCACGTCGGCGGCTCGGACGACATCCACGCCCTGGACCGGGACGGCAAGCTCGACCCGCTTCTGGCCGCCTGACCCGATGAGCAGCGGGCTCGACATCGCCCTGATCCAGACCCGCACGCCGGCGACGGCGGAGGCGGCCCTGGCCCATGTCGAGCCCCTGATCCGCGAGGCGGCCGCGGGCGGGGCGAAATTCGTCCTTACGCCCGAGGGGACCAATTTCCTCGAACAGCGCCGGGACCGACGCGACGCCGCCATCAGCGACGAGACGGCCGATGTCGCCGTCGCTGGCCTTCGACGGCTGGCGGCGGAACTGGGCGTCTGGCTGCTGATCGGTTCGGCTATCGTCAAGTCGGGTCATGCCGGCGACGGCCGGGCCGCCAACCGGTCGCTGCTGATCGATGCGTCCGGCGGGATCGTCGCCCGGTACGACAAGCTGCACGTCTTCGACGTCGATCTGCCGAACGGTGAGCGATACCGCGAGAGCGCGACGGTGCGGCCCGGCGACGGGGCGGCGGTCGCCGACACCCCCTGGGGCCGGCTAGGCCTGACCATCTGCTACGACATCCGTTTTCCCCATCTTCACCGCCAACTGGCCAAGGCTGGAGCGTCGATGATCGCCGTTCCCGCCGCCTTCACGGCGCCGACGGGCGAGGCCCACTGGGAGACCTTGCTGCGCGCCCGCGCCATCGAGACCGGCGCCTTCGTCCTGGCCCCGGCGCAGGGCGGACTGCACGAGGACGGGCGCCGCACCTGGGGCCGTTCGACCGTGGTCGGGCCCTGGGGCGAGATTCTGGCCAAGGCGGATCACGACCAGCCTTGCATCGTGACTGCGAAGCTGGACATGGAGGCGGTGGCCACGGCGCGGGCGGCGGTGCCGGCCCTGAGCCACGACCGCGACTTCCTGTCTGTTCCCTGATGCGCTCATGATCCGATACGCCCTTAACTGCGACCAGGCCCACGGTTTCGAGGCCTGGTTCGGCTCGTCCTCGGACTATGACGACCAGGCGGCGCGCGGCCTGGTCGAATGCCCGTTCTGCGGCTCGCGGGCGGTCGAGAAGGCCGTGATGGCTCCCGCCGTCAGCGGGGCGCGCAAATCTGACTCCGCGTCCGACATCGCCGCCAAGATGCAGACCGTTATGATGGCGGCGGCGCAACAGGTCCGCGCCCATGTCGAGGCGAACTTCGACTATGTCGGCGACAGCTTCGCCCGCGAAGCTCGCGACATCCACGAGGGCAAGTCCGAGAAGCGCGAGATCTATGGCGAGGCCACGCCCGCCGAGGTGAAGAAGCTGAAGGAGGACGGCGTGCCGGTCGCCGCCCTGCCCGCCCCGCCGCCGGACCCGTCCAAGGTCAACTGAGGTGGCCTCGGGGGAGGAACGGTATCAGGAGTTCGCGCCGCCGCCGGCGCTGCGGCCCTTCGTCCGCGCCATCTGGACCTACGCCGCCCCCGATCCGACGCCGACGATCCAGCGCATCGCCCCCGACGGTTGCCCCGAACTGGTGTTCGACATCGGCGCCCCCTATGCCGAACAGGGTGAGGACGGGGCGTTCCGCCTGCAGCCCTCGGCCCTGTTCGCCGGCCAGATGACCCGCCCACTGGCCATGAAGCCGACCGGGCCGACCGAACTGGTCTCCGTCCGGTTCGAGCCCGACGGCGCGCGGGACTTCTTGGGCCGGCCGTTGAGCGAGGCGACCGACCAACGCTTGGACATGGTCGAACGCCTGGCCGATTTCGATCCGCCAAAGGGCGATCCGGCGGGGCAGGCGGCGGCCTTCGTCGCCTGGCTGACCCACCAGAAGCAGCGCACGGACTGGATGATCGACCCGATAGTCCGGGCCGAGGTCGATGAGGCCGCCGCCGAGCACCCAGCCGCCGCGAAGTCGCCATCGGAGCAACGGGCGCTTCAGCGGCGCTTCGCCGACCGGGTCGGGGTCTCGCCCCGCCTCCTGCGTTCGATCTTCCGGTTCCGTCGCGTGTTCGACCACGCCGCCCAGCCGGACGGCGAGACCGAGGGCTGGCTGGAGGCGGGGCTCGAGGCCGGCTATTTCGACCAGCCGCAGATGGCGCGCGACTTCCGGCGGTTCCTCGGCTGCACGGCCACCGACTGGGCGCGGGAACAGCAGGCCCTGGCCCGGGCCATCGCGTCGCAAACCTACAAGCCATCGGGGCCGCCCGCCGCCTAGCCTGTCGCTATCGACCGGAGAGGGAAACCGACCATGCTGACCCCGCTGCTTCTCGCCGCCGCCCTTCAGGCGGCTCCCGCCACCGACCAGCGCCCCGACCTGGGCTGGATGGCCGGCTATTGGCTGTCCTGCGAACCGGGCCGCGAAGTGTCCGAGACCTGGACCGACCCGCGCCTGAACCTGATGCTGGGGACGTCGCTGACCGTGCGCGGCGGCCGGGCGGGGTGGGAGCTGTCCCGCATCGCCCCGGTCGATCCGAGCCCGGCCGCCCCGCTGGCCTATTTCGCCCATCCGGAAGGCCAGCAGCCGGCGGTGTTTCCAGTGGTCGCCTCCAGCGCAAGCCGCGTGGTGTTCGAACGGGCGGCGGACGACGACTTTCCCAAACGCGTCGTCTATGAACGGGACGGCGATGTCCTGAACGCCCGGATCGAAGGCGTGCTGGACGGTCAGGAGAGGATCATCCGATGGCGCTTCCAGAAGGCGGAGCTGAACGCGCGCTGCCCCAGCTAGGCTGGCGGCCCATGCGGCCGACCGACATCGACGCCGTGGTCGAGGTGGCCCGCCTGTCGTTTCCCGATCATTTCGAGGACCGGGCCTGTTTCCAGAACCGACTGGCCCTGTATCCGCGCGGCTGTTTCGTGCTGTCGGACGGCGACGCCCCGGCGAAAGGCTATCTGATCGCCTATCCGTGGCGAGCCGACAGCGCGCCGCCGCTGAACACGGTGATCGAAGGCCTGCCGGCCGAACCGGCGCTCATATATCTGCACGACCTGGCCCTGCACCCTCAGGCGCGGGGCGGCGGCGTTACGGGGGCGGTGGTCGAGCGTCTGGCGCAACAGGCGGCCGAGGACGACTGGCCCGCCATCGCCCTGGTCGCCGTCAACGACGCCGTCGGCTTCTGGTCCCGACACGGGTTCGCAGAACGCGAAAGCCCCGGCATGGCGGCGAAACTGGCCAGCTACGGCTCCGACGCCCGCTATATGGTGCGTGACCTCAAGGACGCGTGATTGGGCCATGATCGGCGAGGCGCGAACGCCCGCTCTGGTCTTTCTGTCCACATGCCTGTAAGAGGCGCGCGCTCCCTCGAACGCCTTTTCATGTCCAGCGGCCGCCTGCATCTCGGCCGCGCCTTTTCGCGATTATCAAATGAACCTGCGCAACGTCGCCATCATCGCCCACGTCGACCACGGGAAGACGACCCTGGTGGACCAACTTCTGGCCCAGTCCGGCGTCTTCCGAGCCAATGAGGCGACGACCGAGCGCGCCATGGACTCGAACGACCAGGAAAAGGAACGCGGCATCACCATCCTGGCCAAGTGCACCTCGGTGCTCTGGAACGGCAAGGCCGGCGAAACCCGCATCAATATCATCGACACCCCCGGCCACGCCGACTTCGGCGGCGAAGTCGAGCGCATCCTGGGCATGGTGGACGGCTGCGTCATCCTGGTTGACGCCGAAGAGGGCGTCATGCCCCAGACCAAGTTCGTTCTGACCAAGGCCCTGAAGATGGGCCTGCGCCCGATCCTGTGCATCAACAAGGTCGACCGCGCCCACGCCGATCCGGACCGCGTCCACAACGAGACCTTCGACCTGTTCGCCGCCATCGGCGCGACGGACGAGCAGCTGGACTTCCCGCACATCTACGCCTCGGGCCGTAACGGCTGGGCGACGATGGATCTGAACCAGCCCAACGACAACCTGGCCCCGCTGTTCGACCTGATCGTCGATCACGTCCCGCCGCCGAAGGTTCAAGAAAACAAAGACAAGCCGTTCCAGATGCTGAACGTGCTGATCGAAAGCGACCCGTTCCTGGGCCGGATCCTGACCGGCCGCATCGAGAGCGGCAAGGCGATCCCCGGCATGGCGATCCACGCCCTGGACCGTGAAGGCAAGGAAATCGAGCGCGGCCGCATCACCAAGGTCCTGGCCTTCCGCGGCCTGAAGCGTACGGCGCTGGACGAAGGTTCGGAAGCGGGCGACATCGTCGCCATCGCCGGCATGTCCAAGGCGACCGTGGCCGACACCCTGTGCGCCATGGAAGTCGTCGACGCCCTGCCCGCCCAGCCGATCGATCCGCCGACCATCTCCATGACCGTCTCGGTCAATGACAGCCCGCTGGCCGGTCGCGAAGGCGACAAGGTCCAGTCGCGCGTCATCCGCGATCGTCTGCTGAAGGAAGCCGAGGCCAACGTCGCCATCCGCGTCACGACCACCGAAGGCGGCGACGCCTACGAAGTGGCCGGCCGTGGCGAACTGCAGCTGGGCGTTCTGATCGAAAACATGCGTCGCGAAGGCTTCGAGGTCTCGATCTCGCGTCCGCGCGTGGTCTTCCAGGAAGGCCCCAATGGCGAGAAGATGGAGCCCATCGAAGACGTCATGATCGACGTGGACGACGAGTTCTCGGGCATCGTCATCGAGAAGCTGTCGGCCCGTAAGGCCGAAATGACCGACATGGGGCCGTCGGGCGCCGGCAAGACCCGCATCAGCCTGAAATGCCCGTCGCGCTCGCTGATCGGCTATCAGGGCGAGTTCCTGACCGACACGCGCGGTTCGGGCGTGTTGAACCGGGTCTTCAGCCACTACGAAGAATACAAGGGCGCGATCGCCGGCCGTCTGAAGGGCGTGCTGATCTCGAACTCCGACGGCGACACGGCGGCCTTCGCCCTGTGGAACCTGGAAGATCGCGGCGTCATGTTCGTCGGCGCCGGCGAAAAGACCTATCAGGGCATGATCATCGGCGAGAACGCACGCTGGGACGACCTGGACGTCAACCCGATCAAGGGCAAGCAACTGACCAACGTCCGCGCCTCCGGCAAGGACGAGGCCGTGCGCCTGACCCCGCCGCGCCAGATGTCGCTGGAACAGGCCATCGCCTATATCGACGACGACGAGCTGGTCGAGGTGACGCCGAAGTCCATCCGCCTGCGCAAGCAGACGCTGAACCCGTCGTTCCGCAAGAAGCGCGTTCGCCCCGAGTAATATCCTCCACTGACGCGAGGGGGGATGCGGCCTATAGATGGCTGACATG
>JBKBXN010000080.1:0-12652 GCA_046314055.1 Brevundimonas sp. | reverse complement strand
GTCGGTTCACCGTGTCGGAGAAGATCATATAGGGCTCGCCGGTCTGCATCCGGATGTCGAGCAGCTTGGTCCACAGCGAGCGGGCGTCGACGGTCTTGATGACCGCGCCGTCCTTGGGCGACTTCAGGTCGAATGTGGCGCCGGCCTTCACCGCCTCCATGAATTCGTCCGTGACATTGACGCCGTGGTGCAGGTTCAGGGACTTGCGATTGAAGTCGCCCGAGGGTTTGCGAATCTCGAGGAACTCCTCGATCTCGGGGTGATGGATGTCCAGATAGACGGCGGCCGAGCCGCGACGCAACGAGCCCTGGCTGATCGCCAGGGTCAGCGAGTCCATCACGCGGATGAAGGGAATGATTCCCGAGGTCTTGCCCGCGCCCTTGACCTTTTCGCCGATGGAGCGGACGCCGCCCCAGTAGGTGCCGATGCCGCCGCCGTTCGAGGCCAGGGCGACGTTCTCGTTCCAGACGCTCTGGATGCCGTCCAGGCTGTCGCCGACAGCGTTGAGGAAGCAGGAGATCGGCAGGCCGCGATCGGCGCCGCCGTTCGACAGGACCGGCGTCGCGGGCATGAACCACAGGCGGCTCATATAGTCGTACAGGCGCTGGGCGTGCTCGGCGTCGTCCGAGAAGGCCGTCGAGACGCGGGCGAACATGTCCTGGTAGCTTTCGCCCGCCAGCAGGTAGCGGTCTTCCAGCGTCTTCTTGCCGAAGTCGGTCAGCAGGGCGTCGCGCGAACGATCCACCTGGACCGATTTCACGACAGTCAGATGCGGCTTCTCAGGGGTCGCGTTCGTCACAACACCTTGGAATTCCGTCGTCTTCAAAGCCTCGCCGCCAGCCATGGTCATCTGCGTCCTGAACAATAAACAGCCTAGAGCCACCTGCGCCGTAACCACATCATCTAGTGGCTTCAGCGCTCCCTGAGCCCACATATAGGGCGCACATGCCTAATAACCCGTCAACGTCTTGACGCTCGCTTTGTCGGCGAATCGGTCGGACAAGTCGTCCACGCCTGGGGAAAATCCAGCGAGCAAGCCAGCAAACCCCTCAGGGGCCTTCGCAGCTGCGATATCACGAACGCGTGATCGGAACCTCGCCCGAGCTTGGCCGTTTCGACGCCCCATGGCTGTTTCAGATTTCCGTCCCTTTTTGATACGCGCCCTGACGGTCGCGCGCACCGAAATAGCGGCCCTGACCGCTCTGTTCGTCGCGGCGCTGGGCGTCATGACCTTTATCGAGATCGCCGACGACATGACCGAGGCCGACGGTCAGGCGTTCGATCAGCAGGTGCTGGCCCTACTGCGCCCCTATGCCGACGATCCCGGCCGTCCCTGGGGGCCGTGGTGGCTGAAGGAGGCGGCGGCCGACATCACCTCCCTGGGCGGCATATCGGTGCTGGGCCTGTTCGCCCTGATCGTCATCGTCTTTCTGCTGAGCCAGCGGAAATGGCTGTCGTCCCTTTTGCTGGCCCTGGGCCTGGTCGGGGGCGTGATGCTCAGCGAGGGCCTGAAGGCGGTGTTCGAGCGCGAGCGCCCGCCCCAGCTCATGCAGGCGGTCGAGACGATCAACGCCAGCTTCCCCTCCGGCCACGCCCTGCTGGCGACGGTCTTCTATCTCAGCGTCGCCGTCATGCTGACGCGGGCCTTTCCGCGACAGAGGTTCAAGATCTTCGTCCTGGGCGTCGGCATGGTCATGGCCCTGCTGGTCGGGCTGACCCGGATCTATCTGGGCGCCCACTGGGCGACGGACGTCTTCGCCGGCTGGGCCGTGGGCTCGGCCTGGGCCATGGTGCTTTGGCTGGTCGCCTATGGAGTCGCGCGTTGGCAGAAGCGTCATCAGGCGCCCCTGCAGGACGAGCCGTCGCCGATCGAGTCCGAAACGTCCGAGCCCCCAACCATGGACGTTCCGACCAAAGTCTAGACCCGTCCTGGCGTTGGACGCAGGGTAGTCTGCCCTACGACGCCGCCTCGATCTGGACAGGACGGCGCGCAGACGGGAGATACGCCATGGACCACGCCGCCCTCTATGCCGAACGGCTGAAGACGCCGGGCCAGGCCGCCGCCCTGATCCGGTCGGGCGCCAAGGTCGCCATGGGCCTGGGCGTGTCCCAACCCCCCGCCCTGCTGAAGGCCCTCGCCGAACGGGCCGAGCGGGGCGAGGTGGAGGATGTGAACCTCTATTATCTGCTCTCCACCGCCATCGCCGGCGACACGGTGCTGCGCTACGAGCTGATGGACCGGATCCGGCCGTGGAGCCTGTTCCACAGCGCCGTCGAACGCCGGCTGGAGCAGCGCGCCTTCGAGGAAGGTCGGCCCAATCCGGTCCAGTTCATCCCGACCGGCTTCCAGCAGTCGCCGCGCCTTCTGTGCGACGAAGTCGGGGTGGATGCCCTGGTCTGCACCGTCTCGCCGATGGACGCCGACGGCTTCTTCTCGTTCGGGACGAACACAGACTACGCCAAGCCGGTGTCGGAAACGGCCCGCACCATCGTGGTCGAGGTCAATCCGCACATGCCGCGCGTGTTCGGCGACTGCACCGTCCATGTCTCCAGGGTGTCCGGCATTGTCGAACACGCCGCCCCCCTGCTGGTCGTGCCCAGGGCCGAGCCCCAGCCGGCCGACCTCGCCATCGGCCGGATCATCGCCGATCTGGTCGAGGACGGGGCGACGCTGCAGATGGGGATCGGCGCCCTGCCCAACGCCGTCTGCGACGCCCTGAAGGACCACCGCGACCTGGGCGTCCATACCGAGATGCTGACGCCGGGCCTGGTCGAACTGATGCAGGCGGGGGTGGCCAACCACGCCCGCAAGACCCTGCACCCCGGCGTCGGGGTGTTCGCCTTCTCGATGGGCGACCAGAACACCTATGACTTCCTGGACGGCAATCGCGGCCTGGAGGCCCGTCCCGTCTCCTATGTGAACGACCCGGCCGTGATCGCGCGTAATGCCAAGATGGTCTCGGTCAACGCCACGCTTCAGATCGACCTGAGCGGCGCCTGCTGTTCCGAGTTCCTGAACGGGCGCCAGTTCACGGCGTCCGGTGGCCAGTTGGACTTCGTGCGCGGCGCCTATGGCTCCGACGGCGGCAAGTCGATCATCGCCTGTCATGCGACGGCGGCCAAGGGGACCTGTTCACGCATCGTCGCCCGGCTGGACGGCCCCGTCACCACGCCCCGGAACGACGTCCATATCATCGTCACCGAACACGGCTGGGCGAACTTGAAGGGCAAGTCGACCAGCGAGCGCGCCCGCGCCCTGATCGCCCTGGCCGCGCCCGAGTTCCGCGACGACCTGATGGCGGAGGCGGGACGGCAGGGATTGATCTGACCCCAGCCCTTCCGACCCCAGGCTTGCGAGTCGTTATCGACTTTTCATTTCCGACGTCGCAGCCTAAACCCCGCCTCGTCATCGGGGAGTAGCCGCCCGCAACGATCAGCGGGGCTCGCATCAACATACTTCCTCTCCCGGAGAGGATGGTGCGGGAACGGTCCGAGGCCTTTTTGGGGTCCGGGACTACGGCAAGACCGGCGGCTTTCGCAGGGACGTCCACGCGGGGCCCGGCTGCGAACGCCACAGGTCCGTCCGCCGAGGCTCCCGCGCACACAGGTTCCTTTTTGGACGCCTTTCTGATCTCGACCGGCCTGGTCTCCATTGCGGAGATCGGGGACAAGACCATGCTGTTGTCCATCGTCATGGCGGCGACCTGGCGACGGCCGACGCCCATCATTCTGGGCATTTTCGCCGCCACCCTACTGAACCACGCCTTCGCGGCCCTGGCCGGCACGGTTCTGGCCCATTTCATCACCGGCGACTGGATGCGCTGGATCGTCGGCGTCGCCTTCCTGGGCTTCGCCGCCTGGGCTCTGATCCCCGATACCTTGGACGAACAGAAGGGCGAGGTTCAGCGCGGCTTCTGGGCCATCTTCTGGACCACCGCATCGGCCTTCTTCCTGATCGAGATGGGCGACAAGACCCAGGTCGCCACGGCCATGCTGGCCGCCCGGTTCGAAAACCTGCCCCTGGTCGTGGCCGGATCGACCCTGGGCATGATGCTGGTCAACGGCCCCGCCGTCCTGCTGGGGGAAAAGGCGGCGAAGACCTTGCCGCTGAAATGGATCCGTCTTGCCGCCGCTGTGGGCTTCGCCGCCACGGGTTTGTGGATCCTGTTCGCCTCATAGGAGGCCCCGCCCGAAGCTCGCAATCTGTCCGCCCTCGCCTTACCAAGAGGCCATGCGCCGTCACATCCGCCCCTTGCTTCCGCTTCTCGCGCTCGCCCTGCTGAGCCTTCCGGCCAGCGCCCACGCCGCCTCGCGCGCCTACGCCGTGGACGGCGACTGCGGCGGGCGGCCCACGACCACGGTGCGGATGGCGGCCGGCTATTGCCTGGGTCTGGTCTGGCAGGGCGGGGGGAACGACGGCCCCCGTATGCCGCGCGGCCTGCTGCCCCTGTCCGGCGGCGACTGGCTGGTCACCGACCTGGGCGGGTGGGAGGCGGGACGCGGCGCCGTCTGGCGGCTGTCGTTCGGCGCCGACGGCGCGGCCCGCTGGCGCCGACTGGCCCAAGGACTTTCCATGCCCCACACGGTGGCGCGGGGCCCGGACGGACGGATCTATGTGTCCGAGATGAACCGCATCCTGACCCTGGATCCCGACGCAGCCGATCCGGCGGCGACGGTGCGGACCGTGATCGGCGATCTGCCGGACAACCGGCTGCACGACAATCGCCATCCCCTGTCCAGTTTCGTCTTCGACGGCGACGGCGCTCTGCTGGTCAATGTGGGGGCGCCTAGCGACCGTTGCCTGGACGTTCGGGGTCGGCCGCGCACCGACGGCTCAGGCGGGTGCGCCGACAGCGCCGAAACGGCCCAGGTGCGCCGCCACGCCTATCTGGGCGACGGCCGGTGGGCGCAGGACAGCACGGTCTTCGCCTCGGGCCTGCGCAACTCCATCGCCCTGGTGCGGCATCGGTCGGGGACGATCCTGCAAGGCGAAAACTCGGTCGACCTGACCACGCCCGACCATCCCTATGACGAGATCAACGTCCTGCGTCAGGGCGGCCATTACGGCTGGCCCTATTGCGTGGACCTGGCCACGCCCCTGCCCGGCTGGAGCGCGGGCCAGGCGCGCTGTGGCCAGAGGGACAAGCCTGTCGCCCTGCTGCCGCCGCACGCCGCGCCGCTGGACCTCGTCTATTATGAAGGGGCGATGTTCCCCGAACTGCGCGGCCGGCTGCTGATGAGCTGGCACGGTTTTCGTCGTGCGGGCGGTCGGATCGTGGCGGCCGAGACGGACGCGCAAGGCCGGCCCCTGACCGACATCGGCGGACGCTACGCCATCTATCCGCGCGGCTCGCTGTCCTATCCGGCGGGTGCGCCCAGCGTGCGCGGCAAGGTGCTGACGCCGGGTTGGGACAGGGTGGCGGGCCGTCAGCCGCGCGGCGCGCCGGTGGTTCTGGCGGTCGCCGCCGACGGATCGATCTGGGTGGCGGACGACCGGAACCGGGCGATGCGGAGGGTCGCCCGGTCGGAGATCGCCGACTAGGCCGGAAAGGCGCTCCTACTTCGGAAGCGTCAACGCCAGATGCTGCAACAGCATGATGGTCTTGGCGTCGCGGATGCGGCCGTCGGCGATCATGGCCAGGGCTTCGTCCAGCGTAGGCTCCAGCACCTCGATGTCCTCGCCCTCGTCCGGATGGCCGCCGCCCTCGCCGATCTTCATCGACGGATCGTACTCGGCGACGAAGAAGTGCAGGATTTCGGTGACGGAGCCGGGGCTCATGAAGGCCTCGAACACCTTGCGCACCGCGCCGAGGCGATAGCCTAGCTCTTCCTCGACCTCGGCGCGGATCCGCACCTCGGGCTCGGCGTCGTCCAGCAGGCCGGCGGCCGCCTCGATCAACAGGTCGTCGTAACCGTTCAGATAGGCCGGCAGCCGGAACTGCCGCACCAGCAGCACGGTGCGCGCCGCCGGATTATAAGGCAGCAGCACCGCCCCATTGCCCCGGTCGTAATGTTCCCGGTCCTGGGTCTGCCAGACGCCATCGCGCCGCTTCCAGTCGAACCGGGTCGTCTTCAGCACATACCAGTTGTCCGAGAGAAGCCGGGTCTCGTGGATCCTGAGACGGTCCTTGACGGTCATTCGGCTTCCTCGGGGGTCTAACGCTAGGCCTTGCGGGCGTCGCGCTTGGCCAGGACGCGCAGGCGCAGGGCGTTCAGCTTGATGAAGCCGGCGGCGTCCTTGTGGTCATAGGCCTGGACGCCTTCCTCGAAGGTCACCAGATCCTGGTCGTACAGGCTGTTGGGGCTCTCGCGGCCGATGACCGAGACATTGCCCTTGTACAGCTTGACCTTGACCGTGCCGGAGACGTTTTCCTGGCTGAAATCGATGGCGGCCTGCAGCATCTCGCGCTCGGGCGAGAACCAGAAGCCGTTGTAGATCAGCTCTGCGTATTTCGGCATCAGCTGGTCCTTCAGGTGCATGGAGCCGCCGTCCAGGGTGATGCTCTCGATGCCGCGGTGGGCCGCGATCAGGATGGTCCCGCCGGGGGTCTCGTAGACGCCGCGCGACTTCATGCCGACGAAACGGTTCTCGACCAGGTCCAGACGGCCGATGCCGTTGTCGTGGCCGTATTGGTTCAGGGCGGTCAGGATGGTCGCCGGCGACATGTCCTCGCCGTTGATCGACACGGCGTCGCCCTTCTCGAAACCGATCTCGATGACCGTGGCCACATCCGGCGCGTCTTCCGGCGAGATGGTGCGCTGGTGGACGAACTCGGGGGCCTCGACCGCCGGGTCTTCCAGCACCTTGCCCTCGGAGGACGAGTGCAGCAGGTTCGCGTCAACCGAGAAGGGCGCCTCGCCGCGCTTGTCCTTGGAGATCGGGATCTGGTTCTTCTCGGCGAAGTCCAGCAGGGCCTCGCGGCTGCGGAACTCCCACTCGCGCCAGGGGGCGATGACGCGGATGTCCGGCTCCAGGGCGTAGTAGCCCAGTTCGAAGCGGACCTGGTCGTTGGCCGTGGGGGTCGCGCCGTGACAGACGGCGTCGGCGCCGACCTGGCGGGCGATCTCGATCTGGCGCTTGGAGATCAGCGGACGGGCGATCGAGGTGCCCAGCAGATAGTCGCCTTCATATTGGGCGTTGGCGCGGAACATCGGGAAGACGAAGTCGCGCACGAACTCTTCGCGCAGGTCGTCGATGAAGATGTTCTCGGGCTTGATGCCCAGCTTCAGCGCCTTCTCGCGTGCGGGGCCAAGCTCCTCGCCCTGGCCCAGGTCGGCGGTGAAGGTCACGACCTCGGCGTTATATTCGGTCTGCAGCCATTTCAGGATGATCGAGGTGTCCAGACCGCCCGAATAGGCGAGGACGACCTTCTTGATGGGCTTGTCGGCGGGGGCGGACATGGCGGCTCTTTCTACAGGCTTGGGCGGCGGTCTTCGGGGAGTTGACGCGCGCATAAGACCGGGGGTCCGGGGATGCAACCTTTTCCGGGGCTCGGGCGCGTGAACATGAAGCTTTGTTCATGTTCAATGGGTCGCGTTGCCAGCGCACCGACCGTCGTTATGGTCCCATCCAACTGTAATCCGAGGATGTCATTCCATGCGTCGCACAGGTTCTCTCGTCGCTGCGGCCGCCCTTCTGGCGGTCACCACTCCGGTTTGGGCCTCGCCGGCCGCCGCACAGGCGCCGGCGTTCGCGCCTGCGGTTCAGGCCGCGCCGGTGTCCGAACTGGTCGCCGAAGTCGATATTCCCTACACCAAGTTCACTCTCGACAACGGCCTGACCGTCCTGGTGCACGAGGACCACAAGGCCCCGGTCGTGGCCGTGTCGGTCTGGTACAATGTCGGCTCCAAGGACGAGCCGGCCGGCAAGACCGGCTTCGCCCACCTGTTCGAACACCTGATGTTCGGCGGGTCCGAGAATGCGCCGGGCAGCTATTTCACCCCGATGCGCAACATGGGCGCGACGGACATGAACGGCACCACCTGGTTCGACCGCACCAACTATTTCGAGACCGTCCCGACACCCGCGCTGGAACAGGCCCTGTTCATGGAAAGCGACCGCATGGGCTACATGCTGGGCGCCATCACCCAGGAGACGCTCGATCTGCAGCGCGGCGTCGTCCAGAACGAGAAGCGCCAGGGCGACAACCAGCCCTATGGCCTGAACGAGTACAAGCAGCTCGAGGCCCTGTTCCCCGAAGGCCACCCCTATCGCCACTCGACCATCGGTTCGATGGCCGATCTGGACGCCGCGTCGATGGAGACGGTGCGCGACTGGTTCCGCTCCAACTACGGCCCCAATAATTCGGTGCTGGTGCTGGCCGGCGACATCACGCCCGCCAAGGCGCGTGAACTGACCCAGAAATATTTCGGCCCCATTCCGCGCGGTCCGGTCAACACCCCGGCCCAGGCGGCCGTCCCGACCCTGGCCGCGCCGATCGCCGAGACCACCCAGGACCGCGTCTCCAACGCCCGGGTCCAGATCAGCTGGGCCGTGCCCGGCCTGCTGGACGCCGACGCCGTGCCCCTCAGCGTCGGCGCCTCGGTTCTGGGCGGCCTGGCCAGTTCGCGCCTGGACAACGCCCTGGTGCGCGGCGAGCAGAGCGCCGTGTCGGTCAGCGCCTCGAACGGCGCCTACCATCGTGTGGGCATGTTCGACATCACCGTCGACGTGAAACCGGGCCAGGATCCGGCCGCCGTCGAGGCCCGCACCCGCGAGATCCTGAATGGCCTGATCGCCGACGGCCCGACCGCGGCTGAGGTGGAACGGGTCAAGACCCAGTATGTCTCGCGCACCGTCCAAGGACTGGAACAGGTCGGCGGCTTCGGCGGCAAGGCCGTCGCCCTGGCCGAGGGCCAGCTCTACGCCGGCGATCCGGAACACTACAAGAAGGAGCTCCAGGCCTATGCGGCGGTGACCCCGGCCCAGGTCCAGGCGGCGATGCAGAAGTGGCTGACCCGTCCGGCCTATACGCTGACGACCCTGCCCGGCGAACGTGAAGCCTATGAAGAGGCGGCCGAGGCGCCGTCGGGGGCCAACCACACCCCCGCCCCGCCGATCGAGCGCGTGGCCCGCATGCCCAAGCCCGAGATCGCCCCGGTCGCCAATGTCGACTTCCCGTCGGTCCAGCGCACCCGCCTGTCGAACGGCGTCGAGGTGGTCTACGCCCAGCGTGACGCGGTGCCGGCGACCAAGATCGCCATCGACTTCGACGCCGGCCTGGCGGCGGACGACGCGTCGAAACTGGGCCTGCAAAGCCTGATGCTCGACCTGATGGACGAGGGCACGCGCACGATGAATGCGACCCAACTGGCCGAGGCTCAGGAAACCCTGGGCGCCACCATCTCGACCGGCGCCTCGATGGACCGTTCGGTGGTCCAACTGTCGGCCGTGACCCCGAATCTAAAGCCGTCTGTCGCCTTGCTGGCGGATGTCGTTCGTAATCCGGCCTTCGCCGCCTCGGAACTGGAGCGTCTGCGCGCCACCCGCCTGTCACGCATCGCCGCCGAACGGACCCAGCCGGCGGCCCTGGCCAGCCGGGCCCTGCCGGAACTGATGTACGGATCGGCCAGCCCCTATGGCCGCCCGTTCAGCGGCAACGGGGACGAAACCAGCGTCAAGGCCATCACCGAGGCCGACATCCGCGCCGACTACGCCGAATGGATCCGCCCTGACAACGCCAAGATCTTCGTGGTCTCGGACAAGCCCTTGTCGGAAATCACCCCGGTTCTGGAGGCCGGTTTCGGAACCTGGACCGCACCGTCCGCCGCCAAGGGTGTGAAGGACTTCTCCGCCCCGATCCCCGCCACCACGTCCAGGATCGTGCTGATCGACCGGCCGCAATCGCCCCAGTCCTACATTCTGGGCGGCGAGGTCCTGGCGGCGAAGGGTACGGACGACCTGCTGGTGTTCAACGCGGCGAACAATGTGCTGGGCAACGACTTCCTGTCGCGCATCAACTCGGACCTGCGCGAAACCAAGGGCTGGTCTTACGGCGTCAACGCCTCGGCCGCCGGCTTCGCCGGTCGCGTCCCCTATCTGGTCACCGCCCCGGTCCAGGCCGACCAGACCGGCCCGGCCATCGCCGCGCTGAACGCCCAGTTCGACGACTTCCTGAAGGGCGGCAAGGGCGTGACCCCGGCCGAGCTGGAGCGTACCGTCAACGGCAACACTCGCCGTCTGGCCGGCAGCTACGAGACCTCGGGCGCCGTCCTGGGCGCCATGCGCGGCAACGACATGCTGGGCCGCCCGGACGACTATCCCGAGACGGTCGCCGCCCGCACCAACGCCCTGACGGCGGCGCAGATGGATGCGGCGGTCAGAACCGCGCTCGATCCGTCGCGCTTCGTCTGGGTCGTCGTCGGCGACGCCTCGGTGGTCAAGCCGCAACTCGACGCCCTGGGCCTGCCGGTCGAGGTCCGTTCGGCGGCTCCGGCCGCCCAGTAGGACGGGCCACAGCCTGAAACGAAGAAGGCCCGGAGAGCGATCTCCGGGCCTTTTCTCATTATGCGTTCCGCCGAGGTCGGATCAGTCGATCGTCGCGCCGGTCGTGCGCATGATCTCGGCGCGCAGTTCGGGCAGGCCCAGCCCCTTCTCGGACGACGTCAGAAGCACCACCGGGAAGGCGGCGGGGCGTTTGGAGATGGCCTTCAGCGTGGCCTCTTGCACGGCCTCGCCTTCGCCCTTCTTCAGCTTGTCGGCCTTGGTCAGGACGATCTGATAGCTGACGGCGGCGAGGTCTAGGGCGTCCAGCGCCTCGGCGTCCACGCTCTTCAGCCCATGGCGGCTGTCGATCAGCAGATAGACCCGTTTCAGCGTCACCCGGCCGCGCAGATAGTCGCGGCCCAGGTCCTGGAATTTGCGCACTGTCGTCTTGGACGCCTTGGCCCAGCCGTAGCCGGGCAGGTCGACCAGCCGCATACGCCCGTCCAGGTCGAAGAAGTTGACCTCGCGCGTCCGGCCCGGCTCGTTCGAGGCGCGGGCCAGCTTGTGCATGCCGACCAGGCCGTTGATCAGGCTGGACTTGCCCACGTTGGACCGACCGGCGAAGGCGATCTCGGGCAGGTCGGGATCGGGCAGTTGCTCGATCTTGGCGGCGCCCATGATGAAGGTCGCCGGCCGCGCGAACAGGATCCGCGCGGCCTCGATGTCCTCAGGGGTGAACTCGGTTTCGTCGATCACGCGGCCTTCGTCTTCCGGATACGGGCGATGAAGTCGTCGATCGGGTTCTCCGCCTTGTAGCGGTGCATGATGTAATACTGCTGCAGGATGGTCAGGACGTTGGACCAGGCCCAGTAGACCAGCAGGCCGGCCGCGAACGGGGCCATGATGAAGGTGAAGACCAGCGGCATGAACTGGAAGATCTGGCGTTGCACCGGATCGGCCGCCGGCGGGTTCATCGCCGTCTGCAGCCACATGGTCAGGCCATAGGCCACCGCCAGCAGGCCGATACCCAGCGGTCCGACCAGAAGGCCGCCCAGCAGGGGCAGGGTCGCCGGGTCCCAAGGGATCAGGCCGAACAGGTTCCACAGCACGGACGGGTCGCGCGCCGACAGGTCGTTGATGAAGCCCAGGAAGGGCTGGTGACGCATTTCGATGGTGACGGTCAGCACCTTGTACAGGGCGTAGAAGACCGGAATCTGCAGCACCAGCGGAAGACAGCCGGCGACCGGATTGATCTTCTCCTTCTGGTACAGGGCCATCGTCTCCTGCTGCTGTTTCTGCGGATCGTCTTTGAACTTCTTCTTGATCTCCTCCATCTTGGGCTGGAGGTTCCGCATCTTGGACATGCTGGCGTAGGCGTTGTTGGCCAGCGGGAACATCACCAGCTTGACGATGACGGTCAGGGCCAGAATGGCGACGCCGAAGCTGCCGACCACGCCATAGACGTTTTCCAGGATCCAGAAGATCGGACGCGTCAGGAACCAGAACATGCCCCAGTCGATCGCATAGACGAAGCGCGGCAGACCCAGGTTCTCTTCATAGGTCTTCAGCACCTCAGCCCGCTTGACGCCGGCGAACAGGCGCTGCGTCTCGGTCGCCGTCGCGCCCGGCTGGATGGTGCGGGTCGCGCCCAGGATATTGGCTTCCAGCTGCTGGCCGCCGTTGACGTCGCGGACGCGGAATTCGGTCTCGACCGCCTCGTCCTGCTGCGGCAGCAGGGCCGCCAGCCAGTATTTGTCGGTGATGCCCAGCCAGCCGCCGGTCGAGGCGTTCTCGATCCGCGGCTCCTTCAGCCAGTCCTTGTACTTCTTCTGCTCGGTGCGATAGGCGCCCGGCTTGCCGAAGGTTCCGATGGCGCCCTCGTGGACGATATGGGAGGAACCGGCCAGCGGCGGCACGCCCTGGCGCTGGACGCTGCCGTAGGGGGCGATGGTGATGGCCTGGGTTCCCAGGTTCTGGACCGTGTCCTTGATCGAGAAGACATAGCGATCATCGACCGACACCAGGCGGGTGAAGCGCAGGCCCTGGCCGTTGTCCCAGGTCAGGGTGATCGGGCTGGTCGGGGTCAGGGTCGAACCGGCGGTCAGGCGCCAGACGGTGTTCGGCCCGGGCACGCCGCCGACCACATTGGGGCCGGTCCAGCCGAACTGGGCGAAATAGGCGTTCTGCATGCCCTGCGGGCGGAACAGCTCGACCGGCTCGGGCTTG
>JBKBXN010000079.1:0-12665 GCA_046314055.1 Brevundimonas sp. | reverse complement strand
CCTGCAGTCCAAGAAGGTCTCGGAACTGCCGGTCGTCATCAAGGCGGACGTGCAGGGTTCGGCCGAAGCCATCGTCAGCTCGCTGGACAAGATGAGCACCGACGAGGTGCGCGCTCGCACGGTCTATTCCGGCGCCGGCGGCATCACCGAGAGCGACGTCAACCTGGCCAAGTCGGCCGGGGCGCCGATCCTGGGCTTCAACGTCCGTGCGTCGAAACAGGCGCGCGATCTGGCCGAGCGCGAGGGCGTCGAGATCCGCTACTATTCCATCATCTACGACCTGCTGGATGATATTAAGGGCGTGCTGTCCGGCATGCTGGCGCCGCTGCAACGGGAAACCTTCCTGGGCAACGCCGCCGTCCTCCAGGTGTTCGACATCTCCAAGATCGGCAAGATCGCCGGTTGCCGGGTGTCGGAAGGCGTGGTCCGCAAGGGCGCCCGCGTCCGTATCGTGCGCGACGACGTGGTGGTTCTGGAGCTGGGCGTGCTCAACACGCTCAAACGCTTCAAGGACGAGGTCAACGAAGTCACGGCGGGCCAGGAGTGCGGCATGCAGTTCCAGGGCTTCCAGGACATCAAGGAAGGCGACTACATCGAGTGCTTCACGGTCGAAGAGATCAAGCGCACCCTGGACTAGTCCAGGGTCGCGACAGCACCGACAGAGACAGGCCCGGAACCCAGGTTCCGGGCCTTTTTCTTTGCGTCCGTCCCGCGCATCATGCCAAGCGTGGCGGGAGACGCCGCGCGGGGATCGGTTCATGGCCAGACCACATCTGTCGTCCGGCGACTTCTTCGGCGCCGCCTCGCGGACGGTCGAGGCCGGGGGGTTCCGCGTCGGCCTGTGGATCGCCGACCGTCCGCCCGAGAGCGTCGTGTTTCACGCCCATGACGACGCCCATTTCATCCTGGCGCTGGACGACGGCTATTGCAGCCTGGCGCATGACCCCCTGACGCCCAAGGGCGCCGCCTTCGGCCCCGGCGCCCTGGTGTGGAATCCGCCGGGCGTCGAACATCGCGACTGTTTCACCGACACCGGCGGCCGCTTCCTGTCCATCAGTTTCGATCCCCCGAAGAGCGCCGGGCGCGGCGATCCTATGCGGTTGCGCGGCGCCCTGGCCGAAGGCGCGGCGCGACGTCTGATCGGGGTGGCCGGCCGGTTCGCGGCGGGCGACGCCGTGGCGATGGAGGGGCTGACCCTGGATCTGGCGGCGGCGGTGCTGACCCCCGGCGACCTGAACGAGGATCCGGCGCCCGAGTGGCTGCTGCGGGCCCATGAGGTTCTGCACGACCTGGCCGACCAGCCGGGGCTGGAGGTGGCCACCGTGGCCCGCATCGTCGGCGTCCACGCCGTCTCGCTGGCGCGCCGCTATCGTCGCCATTTCGGCCGCTCGCCGGCGGCCGCCATTCGCCAGGCGCGGGCCGATCGCGCCGCCGGGCGTCTGGCCCGGGGCGTGGACCTGGCCGAACTGGCCGCGCTCGGGGGCTATGCCGACCAGAGCCATCTGACCCGCGAGTTCGGGCATATCTACGGCCTGACGCCCGGCCGCTATCGCGCCCTGTTCGCCTGAGCCGGTTTCACCTGTTCAAGACCCGGCGCGCGCATCCTGCCACACCTCGGGTCTCGCTCCTCTTCAAGGATTGTCATGCGTCCCCTGCTTCTCGCGGCCTTCGGTCTCGCGCTCATCTCCTCTCCGGTCCTGGCCGAACCGACCTGGCCCGTCGCCGCGCCTGAAAGCCAGGACGTCTCCGCCGAGGGGCTGGCGGCCATGGATGCCGCCGTCCGCGCCGGGACCTTCCAGAAGATCACCAGCGTCCTGATCGCCCGCCATGGGCGGCTGGTGCACGAGGTCTATTTCGACGAGGCCGGTCGTGAAAGCCGGCGCAACACCCGCTCCGTGACCAAGACGGTCACCGCCATGCTGGTCGGCGCTGCGGTCGCGCGCGGCGACATCGCCAGCGTCGACGCCCCGATCCTGCCCTTCGTCGCCGACCATGGGCCGTTCGACAATCCCGACCCGCGCAAGGCCGCGATCACGGTCGAGGACCTGCTGACCATGAGCTCGCTGCTGGAATGCGACGACGACAATTCCTTCTCGCGCGGCAACGAGGAGCGGATGTATCTGATCGAGGACTGGGTCAAGTTCGCCCTGGACCTGCCGATCCGCGGCTTTCCGGCCTGGATTCCCAAACCGGCGGACCAGCCCTATGGCCGGGCCTTCAGCTATTGCACCGCCGGCGTGACCACCCTGGGCGCCGTGGTCCAGTCGGCGACGGGCGAACCGCTGCAAACCTTTGCGCGCGAGGCCCTGTTCGGCCCGCTGGGGATCGAGGGCGAGCAGTGGCAGACCTCGCCGACGGGTCTGGCCCAGGGCGGCGGCGGCCTGGGCCTGCGCAGCCGCGACCTGCTGACCCTGGGCCAGCTGTTGCTGAACCAGGGGCGTTGGGACGGGCGCCAAGTCCTGCCGGAGGCCTTTGCTAAGGCCATGACCGCCCCGCATTCCACGGTCGATCCCGAACGGGGCGACTACGGCTATCTGGTCTGGCTGCCGACCTATCAGGTCAACGGCGTGGCCCATCCCGCCTGGGCGATGGCGGGGACCGGCGGCAACAAGGTGGTGATCGTTCCGGATCTGGACACGGTCGTGGTGGTGACGACCGAGAACTACAATGTCCGCAATCCGCACGGTCTGGCCGACGCCCTGATCGCCGGCCACGCCCTGGCGGCGATGAAATAGGCGGGCGCGGCCTGAAACGACAAAGGCCCGGAACCGTGGTTCCGGGCCTTTTCATTTGGCGTTCTTGCAGCGGCTCAGGGCGCCGGGCGGGTGACGCGCGAGGACAGGTTCTGGACCACGTCGCGGGCGTCGAAGGCGTTGGGGTCGCCGGCGGGCTTGGGTCCGCGGCCCATGATGATCTCGGCATTGGCCTCGTAACGGTCGATCTGGCGCGTATCGAAATCGTCGCCGCCCCAGCTGTTCCACGGGCTCCAGAAGCCGCCACGGTAATAGCGCCACGACGGACCCCAGTAGGGGCCGTAGAAGCTGTTGTAGCGGCTGTAGAAGGGGTCCGGGGTCGAGACGTAGCGGGTGTCGCGGTCGGTGGCGCGGTTGACGGTGGCGAACCAGTCATAGCCGCTCTCGACCGTCAGTTCGGCCGAGCGCAGCAGCAGGCCCATTTCGACCTGTTCGCGCGAGGTCACCGAGTTTCCGGCGAAGCTGACGCGGAAGCGGTTGGACTCGACCCGCTGTTCGGCATAGCCGCCGCGCTGGCCGTTGAAGCCCGCGGGCTGATAGGGGGTGGCGGTGGCGCAGGCGGCCAGGGCCAGACCCGCGACGGCGGTCAGGGCCAGGGCCCGGAGCGTCGTCCTGTTTCTGGGTAGGGCTTTCATGAAATCAACTCCTTGATCGCCCATTCGGGCGCGCTGGCGGCTGAACGGCGCATGAACGGCCATGTTCCCCGTCAATCTAGGACGAAGCCGGACCGCGTCTAGAGCCTTAATACAATCAGTACGGCCGCCGTGAGCAACAGGATGCCGACGAACAGGCCGAAGCCGCGCCGGAACCGGGGCTGCTGCATCCGCTGCGACAGGGCGGCGCCGGACAGGGCGTAGGCGCTCATCGACATCATATCCATGCCGATGACGGCCAGGGCGAACAGGGCCAGCTGAGGCGGGACGGGCCGGGCGACGTCCAGAAACGGCGGCAGGACGGCGGTGAAAAAGAGGATGGCCTTGGGGTTGGCGATCTGGACCGCAAAGCCGTCGACGAAGGCGCTGCGGCCCTTTCGCACCACGACGGCGTGGTCGGGCTGCTGGGGATCGGTCGGGGCGGTGTTCTGCACGGCGCCACGCAGGGCCTTGATCCCCAGCCAGGCGACATAGAGGGCGCCGAGGATCGCGATCAGGTGGAAGGCGTCGGGGAAGGCCTTGACCAGGGCGCCCAGACCCAGGGCGGCGGCGGCGAACCAGACCAGGGTGGCGCAGTTCATGCCGACCACTCCGACCAGAGCCGAGGCCCGGCCCTTTTCCACCCCGGTCGCGACCGCGAACAGATTGGCGGGACCCGGCGTGATCGCCATGACCACCATCACCCCCAGGAAGGTCGAATAGAGGTGCGGATCGACGGGGAGGGCGGCCATGCGGCGTCGTGTCGCTGTGATCGCGCGCGGGGTCAAGAAGCGGCTCTGCTTCTTCTCTCACCTCCCCGTTCGCGAAGGCGAACGGGGAGGACAGGCGGGAGCGTTAGCGAGCGCCAGGTGGGGGCGACCCGGTGTCAGACGCTGGCAAGGGTCATCACCACCGTCGGAGTCGCCCCCTCCTGGTCGCAAGCGCGACCTGTCCTCCCCACGCGCCTTCGCGCGCGGAGAGGTGACTCCATCCCCCTTTCGTCATTTAGGGCGCAGCGTCAGGCGGTCGGCGTCTCGGGCGGTTCCGGGGCTTCGGGAGCCTCTGGCGCCTCCAGGGCTTCCGGCGCCTCGTCTTCGGACTCGAGGGAGTCGCTCGCCTCATCCAGGGCGTATTGGGCGATCAGGCCATAGGTCTCGAGCTGTTCGGGATCGGGATTGGTCCAGGCGCTGTTGCGGGCGATGCCGGTGCCGGCGGCCAGCCCTTCCTCCATCGCCTGTTTGACCTCGGGGTCGTTCAGGGCCTGTTCGACCAGGGCGTCGACGTCGATGTCCTTCAGGGCTTCGGCGGCCAGTTCCGAGGCGTGTTTCGTCGCCTCGGCGGTGAAGGCGGCGACGTCGGGGGCATAGTCGGACCACAGGGCGGCGATCTGCTGGCCGCGCTGGCTCTCGCTCAGGCTCTCGTCTTCGGAAATGGCCTCGGCCCGCTTGCCGAAGGCCTCCATCCGCTTCTCGAAGGCGTCGGCGGCGGATTCCAGCCTGGCCTCGGCGGAACCGGGCTGATGGGCGGGCGGCGAGGCTCTGCCGTCCTGCGCCAGGGCGGAGGACAGGGGCAGGAGCGCCAGGGCGGCGGTCAGGCTGAGAGCGCGGATCATGGGTGGCTTCCCCGTTGACGACCCGATCAAACTCCGCCCAAGGCCGCCCGGCCTCAAGTGAAATCGCGGTAAGGCGGCCTATTGCGGCGTGGCGGGCGCCGGCGTGGCGGGCGCCGGCGCAGCGGCGGCGGCCTCGATCTGGGCGCGGACCATGGCGGGGATCGACTTGATCTGCGTCTCCGCCGCCGCGAGCTGATCCGCCGGCGCCCCCTGGGCGCCCGCGAAGGCCTGGACATCGGCGGCGAAGGCGTCGACGTCCGGCTGATAGCGCGCCTGCAGGGCGTCCAGGTCGGTCTTGGCCTTGGCCTTGTCCGTCTGGGCCGCAGCGGCCTGCATCTCGGTCGCCATCGTCTCCATCGTCTTGCCGAAGGCCTCGGCGCGCTCTTCGAAGGCGTCCTCATCCGGGCTCTCGGCCGCCGGAGCGGCGGGGGCGGTCTGGGCTGAGACGAAACTGGGGGCGGCGACCAGGATCAGGGCGGCGGCGGCGGCGGCGGACAGAAGACGCATGGGCGGACACTCCAAAAGAGCGGCCGATCGCCGCCAGATCCGTAGCCTCATCGTAAGGTCGGTTTGGCGGGTTGAGCAAGACGAACCGCCTATGCGGAATTCTACCTAGTTCCGGGAGAACGGGATTCTTAAGCAATCTCCGTCAATTGAGCGGTATGGACGGGAGCAGAAAGACCTTGAGACGGGGGCGTTGGCGATTTTTCCGGCATGACGCCGGTCTTGAGGCTGGGCCGCCCCCCTGGCTCTATGTCCTGCTGTTCGTCGCCGCCCTGGCTCTGGCGCATTGGAGCGTGGTGGTGCTGCACGCCACCGTGATGTGGCCCGCCAACGCCATTCTGCTGGCGGCGGTGCTGCAACTGCCTCGGGAAAAGGCCCGGGGCGTTCTGATCGGCTGCGTTCTGATCAATTTGGCCAGTAATATCGTCCGGGGCGACCTGGCTGTGCTCGTTTTCGTCAATGTCTGGCTGAACCTGTTGCAGGTGGTGGTGGCGACCTTGCTGGCTCGGCGGCTTTGCGGCGCCGCCCTGGACATGAGGCGGCCCAAACGCCTGTTCCGTTTCGCCGTCGGCGCGGCGGTGCCGGCGGTGGCCCTGACCACGGTGCTGGGCGGGCTGATCGTCGGGATGGTTCGTCCGATGCCGCTGGAGGTTCTGAACTTCCGCCTGCACCATCTGTTCGACAAGGAGCTGCTGGCGATGATGATCATCACGCCGGCCCTGCTGCTGGTCGCGCGCAAGCACCGGTTCCGCGGTGACGCCCAGGCGTCTCCGGTCGAGTTCGCCGTGCTGATCGGCCTGGTGGCCGCCGCCGCCGTGTGGGCCTTCGGCCAGACCTCGGCGCCGATTCTGTTCATCATCTTCCCGCCCCTGATCCTGCTGGCCTTCCGCCTGTCCCCGCCGTGGACCGCCTGCGCGGTCGGCCTCATCTCCGTCATCGCCGTGGGGGCGACTCTGGTCGGCAGCGGCCCCGTGGTGCTGACCCGGCTGAGCCAGGATCCCGCCCTCGCCTCCATTCCGGCGGTGATGCGCCAGATGAATGTGCTTCACCTCTTCCTGCTGACGGTCGTGGCGACGGCCCTGCCGATCACCACCCTGTCGACCGAGCGTCGGCGCCTGTTCGCCCGTCTGCGCGACCGGACCAAGACGGCGCTCGCCGCCCTTCAGCGCGCCGAGAAGTCCGACGCCGCCAAGTCGCGCTTCCTGGCCATGATGAGCCACGAGATGCGCACCCCCCTGACCGGGATCACCGGCTACGCCGACCTGCTGTCGCGCCATCCCGAACTGGACGCCGAGGGCCGGCGTCAGGTCGAGGCCGTGCATCAGTGCGGCGAGGCCATGTTGCGGCTGATCGAGGACCTGCTGGAGGTGTCGAGCGGCGGCGGCGAGGTGGTCTCCAAACCCGTGGACATGCGCGCCCTGGTGGACGAGGCGGTGCGGCCGGCGCGGGAATGGGCGGCCATCCGCGGCCTGGACTTCGTCATCGACTACCTGCCCGGCGCCGAGGGCGCGGCCCTGACCGACGGCCGGCGCCTGCGCCAGATTCTGCACCATCTGGGGAGCAATGCGGTCAAGTTCACCGGTCGCGGCGGCGTGCGTATCCAGGTCGAGCGGCGCGACGACCGGCTGCGGTTCGAAATCCACGACACCGGCTGCGGCATGACCGAAGACGTCCTGGCCGGCATCTTCAGCCTGTTCGAACAGGCCGACGCCACCACCCGCCGCGCCCACGAGGGCGCCGGCGTGGGCCTGGCCCTGGCCAAGACCCATATCGACCGTATGGGCGGCGCCGTCTGGGTCGAGAGCGCCCCGGCGATGGGCACGACCTTCACCGTCGAGATTCCCGCCCCCGCCGTCGAGGTCGCCGCGACCCCAGACGCCCTGCCGGTTCAGGACCGGCGCATGCGGGTCCTGATCGTCGACGACCATCCGTCCAACCGCGACCTGATGCGGATCATGCTGGAGGCCGCCGACTGCGAGACGGCCGAGGCCTGCGACGGCCGCGAGGCGGTCGATGCGGTGCGGGCCGGCGCCTTCGACCTGGTGCTGATGGATGTGCGCATGCCGGTGATGGACGGGGTCGCCGCCACCCGCGCCATCCGCGCCCTGGATGGGCCGGCGGCCGAGATCGCCGTCCTGGCCGTCACCGCCGAGGCCATGCCCGAGGACGTGGCCCGCTGCCTGACCGCCGGCATGGACGCCCATCTGGCCAAGCCCATCACCCAGGCCCGGCTCTACGCCGCCATGGACCAGGCCATGGACGCCGCCGAACACCGGATCGACGACGTCCAGGCGGCCTAACACCTCACCAGGTCAGGTTGACCCGCGCATAGACGAACCGCCCGTTGAAGCCGAACGGCGAGTTGTAGGGATAGCCCAGCACCCCGTTCGAGTTCAGCGACGCCGGCGTCTCGTCCGGATATTCGTCGAAGACATTATCCGCCCCGACCGCCAGCCCGACCCGGTCGGTCAGCTGATACCGGCCCTCCAGATCGATCACCGTCTTCTCGCCGGTATGATAGTCGTTGGCCTCGATCGAGCCGGGTTGCAGCACGTCGCCGTAGTAGGTGGCCCGCAGGGTGGCGCCCCATTTCTGCAGCCGCCAGTCGGCCCCGGCCGAGACCTTCACGTCCGGCGTGCCCTCTTCGATCGTCAGGATGCGCTGGCGGCCGAACAGGGTGGCGGACAGGTCCGTGTCCAGCGAGACGTCGTTGAAGTTTGCGGCCACGGTGAAGTCGAAATCGCCCACGCCCTCGGTCGGCAGGCGATAGCGCCCGACCACGTCCACCCCCTCGGTCGAGGTCGAGACTCCGTTCAGGAAGAAGCGCGCCGCCTGGACCCCCAGCGGGGTCAGCAGGGCGGGATCGCGGATCAGCTCCGACAGGACGATCTGGTCCTCGATATCGATCTTGTAGGCGTCCACCGTCAGGTCGAAGGCGCCCAGCCGCACCACGGCGCCGAACGAATAGTTGGTCGAGGTCTCGGGCTTCAGCGGCCGTCCGCCCAGGGCCGTCCCCACCGGACTGACCGACGGGAAGGTGCCGGTCTCCACCACCGCCCCGTCCTGGATGACCGACGAGGTCGAGGTGAAATAGGACTGTTGCAGCGACGGGGCGCGGAAGCCGGTCGAGACCGAGCCGCGCAGGGCGAAGTTGGGCGTGAAGTCATATCGGCCCGACAGCTTGCCCGTCTGGGTGTCGCCGAAGTCGGAATAGTCCTCGAACCGCACCGCGCCGGCGAGCGTCAGCTTGTCGGTGATCGGCAGTTCGATATCGGCATAGGCGGCGAAATTGTCGCGATCCACGTCCACTTCGTTCGACGGCTGGAAGCCGGGGAAGCCCTGGGCTCCGCCCGACAGGGCCGTGTTCGATCCCAGCGGCCCGCGGTTGTAGCTCTCGGGCTGGCCGGCCTCGATCTGATAATTCTCCCAGCGCTGCTCCAGGCCCCAGGCCAGGTTCAGCGGCCCGCCCGCCAGGCCGGCCTCGAACTGCCGGCTGAAGTCGGCGCCCAGCACCAGCTGGTCATAGATCAGGCTGCCGGAATCGAAACTGGTCAGCGAGGCGGCCCCATAGGTCGAGTTCAGCGTATCCTCGGTGCGGAAATCGAGCGCATTGCGGCCATAGACCAGGCTGACGTCGGCGTCCCATCCGGCGATGACGCCGCGCAGGCCGCCGGCCAGCGACGCGTCCTGCGAATTGACCGCCACCTTGGGCAGGAAGCCGTTCGGATAGATGGCCGTGACATTGTTCACATTGTCCGACAGGCGCGGGAAGGCGGCGCCGGAGCTGTCGCGGTCCTGGTAGCCGGCCCAGCCATAGGCCTCCCAGCCGTTGCCCAGGCCCTTGCCGGCGTTGGCGAAGACGGTCCACTGCTCGACGTCCGGATCGCCGAACCGGGCGGTGACGGCGCCGTTTGCGGCGGCGCGGGGATCATAGTCGGAGCGGTTGGTGGATTCGCGGTTCAGATATTCCGCCGACAGGGTCAGGAAGCCGTCGTCGCCCAGGGCGAACCCCTGCCAGGCCGAGGCGGTGGTGGTGGCGCCGTCCTCCTCGTCGCGCTCGCCGCGCGCGGTCTTCACCGTGGTCAGAGACTGGCCATAGGTGACGCTGGCGCCGCCGCCGCTGGAGGCCTCCTTCAGTCGCAGGTTCACCACCCCGGCGATGGCGTCCGAGCCATACTGGGCCGAGGCCCCGTCGCGCAGCACCTCGACCCGGTCCAGGGCCGCGGTCGGAATGGCGTTCAGGTCCACGGCCGCCGAACCCCGGCCGACGACGCCGTTGGTGTTGACCAGGGCCGAGGCGTGGCGGCGCGCGCCATTGACCAGGACCAGGGTCTGGTCGGGCGACAGGCCGCGCAGGGTCGCCGGACGGATCGAGTCGCTGCCGTCGTTGGCCGAGGGGCGCGGGAAGGTCAGGGACGGCACCGACTGGGCCAGGGCCGCAGCGAACTCGGTCGTGCCCCGGTTCTGCAGGCTCTGGGCCGTGACCACATCGACGGGGGCCAGGGTGTCGAGGCGCGAGCGGTTGGGCACGCGGGTGCCGGTGACGACGATCTCGTCCACGGTCGCCGCCTCATCCGGCGCCTGGGGGGCGGCGGCGTCTTGAGCGAAGGCGGGCGCGGCGCTCAGCAGGGCGACGGCGGAGACGGTGGCGAGAAGGACGGGCGAGGCCGTCCGCAGGGCAGTGCGCATTGAGAGATTTCCTGATGATTGTTCTTGGCGCGTATTGGCGCGCGGAACCGGCGTCTTCGACGTCCGGCCGATGGGGTTGGATGTGACGGATAGGGCGGCCTCAGCCGCTACATCGTCCGCCGCGCCGATAAGGGCCGGCCTGTGTCAGGACTTTGGACATCGTCGTCTCCGACCGCGCGGTCAGGGGGAGCGCCTCGCGGTCATGGCCATATCAGGGCGAAGATGCGGCGGGTCAATGCGCGGGAGGGGCCATGTTTGCTGTGAGTAGAGCGCAGAAAATCTACAGACTGTAACGCCCAGCTAAACGGAGAGGCCGGCATCACCTCCCCGCGCGCGAAGGCGCGCGGGGAGGACAGGTCGCGCTTGCGACCAGGCGGGGGCGACGCCGACGGTGGGGGTGACCCTTGCCCGCTTCAGACACCGAGTCGCCCCCTCCTGGCGCTCGCTGACGCTCCCGCCTGTCCTCCCCGCCGGCCTTCGCCGACGGGGAGGTGAGCGCGAACTCGACCCTCGATCACCCCGCCTCGAACGGAAACCGTTCCGCCCAGAACCCCCTGAGTTCCGGCAACTCGTCCACCCGCCTCACCACCGCCGCCATCTTCGGCGCGACCTCATAGAAACGCGCGCGGCGCGGCGTCCACCGGCTGGCCACGGCAACATAGAGGTCCAGCACCGTCAGGCTCTCGCCCAGCAGAAACCGCCCCGGTTCGATCTGGCGGTCCATCATCCCCCAGCACTCCGCGATCCGGTCCTCCGTGCGTTGCAGGATGCGCGCCTGATCCTCCGGATCGTCGCCCGCCAGCCGCTCCGGCACGTCCCGCACCCAGTACATCGAATAGATGGCGGCCGGCACGAAGCTCATCCAGCGCAGGAACTGCCCGCGTCGAGCGTCGTCCAGCCCGGGCGCCAGCCCCGCTCCGGCACGGCTGGCGGGATGATGACGGTCCGCCAGCCAGATCAGTATGGCGGCGCTCTCGGTGATGACCTCGCCGTCGGGCGTGACCAGGACCGGCAACTGCCGCATCGGATTGACCGGCGCCACCTTGTCCCGCTCGGCCTCCCCCTCCCAGGTCGGCGCCTCGACCACGGTATAGGCCAGACCCAGCAGGGTCAGGGCCGCCTCGACCGGAACCGATCCGGACCCGGCGGCGCCATAGACGGTGAAACTCATCCGACCCTCCTGAATGTCAGGCTTAATTTTATGGCCACCGGTCCGGCGGTATGGATTTCAGAGGCTTGATGCAAAAACCGCCCTTTGAATATCCGCGTTCGAAACCGGGCCTACAATCGGCCCATGACCGATGCACAGAACACCGAAACCGACCTCTGGGTCCATGTCCGCCGCGACTATCAATCGGGCCAGCCTGCCGCCCTGGTCGCCGAACGCTACCGCATCTCCGTGCGCAGCGTGCGACGCCGCGCGGCGGCGGAGGGCTGGCGACGATGCGACCGCGACATCGGGCCCATGGCCGACATGCCTGCCTGGACCCGCGACGGCCAGGACCGCCAGGCGGCCTTGCGCGCCCGGCCTGAACTGGCGGCCATGGTTACGGCCAACGAAAACGACCTGTTCGACCTGCTGGTCGATCCCGCTCCGGTGGAACTGCGTCGCTACGCCTTCAAACAGGCGTGCGAGGCGGCGGCCCTGCGTCGTCCGGCCGAGGCCGTCGCCTGGATGCGGCTGGTCCAACTGGCCCAGCGCACCGGGGCCGGGCTCGACGACGAGTCCCAGCCCTTCCGCGAGGCCGATCATATCCGCGCCGCCTTCCTGAACGACCTCGCCGGGCTGACCGGCTCGGACCGGATCAGGGCTGCGATCCAGGCGGAAGAAGAGGCGGCTCAGGCGGGAGCGGGGGCGGGCCGCGCCCCGTCCCCGGCGGACGCCCGGTGACCGGCCTGGCGCCTTTGGCGCCCCTTGTCACCCTGTTTTTGCGCCAGCCGGGTCAGAGCCGGCGACGGACCATCCCCAGGCCCGTCCCCAGTTTCCTCAATCCAAACCACAAGATGTAGCGGGTAGGACAATTTGTGATCACCAAATAGGTGATTTCCGACTTGGCGCCGGGCGCGCGGAGTCGCATGGTGAACCCCTCTCCGGAATCGCTCTTTCAGGTCCAGTTCGATGAACGCCATCACCCCGATCATCCGCCCCGACCGCGCCGGTCTTCTGACCCCGTCCGCCGCCTACAAGCCGTTCCGCTATCCGTGGGCGTTCGACATGTGGAAGAAGCAGCAGCAGGTCCACTGGATGCCGGAAGAGGTGCCGCTGGGCGAGGACGTCAAGGACTGGGCCTCGACCCTGAACGACAATGAACGCAGCCTGCTGACCCAGATCTTCCGCTTCTTCACCCAGGCGGACATCGAGGTTCAGGACAACTACATGGAACGCTACGGTCGGGTGTTCAAACCGACTGAAGTGAAAATGATGCTGGCCGCCTTCGGCAATATGGAGACCATCCATATCGCGGCCTACGCCCT
>JBKBXN010000078.1:11919-12756 GCA_046314055.1 Brevundimonas sp. | reverse complement strand
ACCTGGCGGACGCCCTGCCCGCCCTGGGCATCGTCGCGGCCGTGCTGGGCGTCATCAAGACCATGGGCTCGATCACCGAACCGCCGGAAATCCTGGGCGGCATGATCGGCGGCGCCCTGGTCGGCACCTTCATGGGCGTGTTCATGGCCTATGGGCTGGTGGGCCCGTTCGCCGCACGCCTGACCTCGATCATCAATGAGGAAGCGGCCTACTACAAGATGATCCAGTCGGTGCTGATCGCCCACCTGCACGGCAATGCGGCCCAGATCTCGGTCGAGATCGGCCGAGGCGACATTCCGTCCGCCTGCCAACCTTCGTTCGCGGAAATGGAAGAAGTGCTGAACAATATCGGCAGCGACTGAGGCTGACCGGGCGGAACATCGGGTCCGCCGAACAGTTTCAGACGCGGCATGACGCCGCCGTCCCGGCTTGCCCGGGGGTTCATGGCGGTCTTATCGTTTGAGGCGAGGCTTCAGACCTCGCGAACAGCAGTCGGAGGATATCCCATGCGCATCACCGCTATCGTCGCCGCCTCGGTCGCCGCACTCGTCATCGCCGGATGCCAGAAGGCGCCGGAGGAAAAGGCCCACGAAGCCGCCAGTGACGCGGTCGAGGCCGCCGGCACCGCCGCCGACGCCGCCCTGACCGCCGAACAGGCCGCAGCGGAGGCCGCCGCCGCCGCGAATGAAGCCGCCCAGGACGCCGGCGCCGCCACGGCGGCCGACGAGACTCATGCCGCCGCAGCGTCAGCGCCAGCCACTGCTCCGGCCGGCGCTCCGGCCGCCGACCACGGCGCGGACCCTAACGAAGGTCACTGACGCACCGGGTTCAGGAACA
>JBKBXN010000078.1:397-11909 GCA_046314055.1 Brevundimonas sp. | reverse complement strand
AGGCCGCCTCCGCACGGAGGCGGCCTTTTTCGTATTGGGGTCAGAGGTGCTAGAGCCGCGGCATGACGCGCGACGACACCTCTCCGCACCTGACCTGGACCGATGAAGACGAGCCCCGCTCGGGACGGTTCGGCGATGTCTATTTCTCGCGCGATGACGGGCTGGCGGAGACCCGGGCGGTTTTCCTGCAAGGCTGCGGACTGCCCGAAGCCTGGGCCGGGCGGCGCCGGTTCACCGTGGCGGAGCTGGGTTTCGGCACCGGTCTGAACATCGTCGCCCTGCTGGAGCTGTGGCGGCGAACCCGGCCGGAAGGCGGGCGGCTGCACATCTTCTCCATCGAAGGCTTCCCCCTGACCGCCGACGAGGCCCGGCGTGCGCTGTCGAACTGGCCCGAGTTGGCGCAGGCCGCCCATGTCCTGACAGAGGCCTGGCCGGACCAGACGCCCGGGTTCCACCGCGTGGACCTGCCGGCGTTCAACGCGGTCCTCGATCTGGCTGTCGGGGACGCGGCCTGGGCGCTGGACCAATGGTCGGGTCAGGCGGACGCCTGGTTCCTGGACGGATTTTCGCCAGCCTTGAACCCCGGCATGTGGTCGCAAGAGGTGATGGACGGGATCGCGGCCCGTTCGGCGCCCGACGCGCGCGTGGCCACCTTCACCGTGGCCGGGGCGGTGCGGCGGGGGTTGGCGGAGCACGGCTTCATCGTCGAGAAGAAGCCCGGCCACGGTCGCAAGCGCGAACGGCTGGAGGCGCACCGAACCAACGACGCCCCTGGCGCTCGCCCCGCTGTTCCTATCCGCGTCTCTGGCCGCGTCGCCGTCATCGGCGCCGGGATCGCCGGAGTGGCTGTCGTACGCGCCCTGACAGAAGCAGGGATCGCCTCAATCGTCATCGAAGGCGACCGTCCCGGCGCGGGGGGATCGGGCTTTCCGGCCGGTCTGGCGACGCCGCGACTGGACGCCGGCGATCATGCCATCGCCGGCCTTTACGCCCAGGCGCTGGAGCGGGCGCGACATCTCTATGAGGCCACGCCCGGCGCGGTGCTGGACCGGGGCGTCCTGCAACTGCCCCAGGCGCCGCGCGACGTCGCGCGCTTCGCCAAGATCGCGGCCCAGCCGATCTGGCGCGAGGGCGCCATGACCGTCATCGACTCCGAGGCGGCGGGGGCGCGGTTGGGCGAACCGACGACCGAAGGCGGCCTGCTGATGGCCGACGCCCGCGTCATCCAGCCCGCCGCCGCCTTGACCGCCTGGCTCGCCGGGGCGGAGGTCGTGAAGGGCTTCGCCGCCCGGATCACCCAGGACGCCGACGGCTGGATCATTCATGACGCCGAGGGGCGGGTTCTGGCCCTGGCCGACGCCGTCGTCGTGACGGCCGGCTGGGGGTCGGCCGAGCTGTCGCCGACGAACGGCCTGACGCCCGTCCGGGGCCAGGCCGACTGGTGCGAGGGGCCGTCCGCACCCGCAGCGGCCTGGGGCGGCTACATCGCCCCGACGCAGACGGGCGTCCTGTTCGGCGCGAGCCATGGGCGGGGCGATGTCTCGCTCGAACCCCGAGACGCCGAAACCGCGAAAAACCTGGAAATCCTGCGCGACCGCCTGCCCCGGCTCGCCGAACAGGTGGAGACGGCCGAGCGTCATCGCCGCGTGGCCATTCGCGCCACCACGCGCGACCGCCTGCCCTTGGCGGGACGGCGGGCGGACGGGGTCTATGTCTTGACGGGTTTAGGCTCGCGCGGCCTTTGCGTCGCCCCCCTGCTGGGCGAGCATGTCGCGGCGCTGATTTCAGGCGCCCCCTCGCCGCTTCCGGAAGCGTTGGCGGCGCGGGTCGATCCGGATCGCCCGTCGGCGGCCTGAGCGCGGTTCAGCCTCTGTTCATCTGCGTCGCGGTTTGGTTACCCAGCCGCCAGTAAGGGGATTTTCGATGCGTATTCTGTCTTTGACCTTGGTCGCCTCGACAGCCGCCGCCCTCAGCCTTTCAGCCTGCGCGCCCGCTGCGACCACTGCGGCCGTCGCAGAGGGTGAAAGCACGACGGCCCGCTGTTTCCGCACCGACAATATCCGCAACTTCCGGGTCGACCGGCAATCGGACCTCTACATCCGCTCGCTGCGCAACGATGTCTTCCTGATCAATACCGCCGGCGGGTGTCCCGATCTCGATTCCGCCCTCTCGATCGCCGTGACGCCGACGGCCGGCGGTTCGGACAATGTCTGCGTCGGCGATTCCGTCCACGTCCTCGTGCCAGGCTCTTCGTTCGGATCGGGTACATGCCGGGCCTTCGTGACCAAGTCGCTCAACGCCGAAGAGGTCGCCGCCCTGCCGAGCCGCGCCCGCCCCTGACCCCGTTCCTTACCCTGACCCTGGCCCTGTTCGGGGCGCCTGGGCTCGTATTTGGAACCGGCTTGAAATTGGGCGATCACGGGTATCAAATCCCTCCCTTAACGGGAGGATCATCATGCGCGGAATCGCCAAACTGACAGTCTTATGCCTCGGCGCCCTGGCCGCAGCCTCGCCTGTGGCGGCTGAGACCTGGACCCGGTTTTCCACCAGCGAAAGCACCATCTACATCGTCGACCAGGACACGCTGACAGCCACGGACGGCGTCACGACGGTCCGTTTCGCTCGCGTCCCGGCCCGAGGCGAAGCCAGCGATCTGAGCCACGAGGTCGAGGACGTCGCCGTCCGCTGTTCCGACGGTCAGTCTCGCACGGTCGCGACGATCACCCATGGCCCGGACGGGGCGGAAACGGACCGCTACGCCGATGAGAGCCCCTGGGACGCCACCCCGTCGGGCGGCGTCTACGGCGGGCTGCAGTCCTTCGCTTGCGAGGACATGCGGCCACAGGGCAAGTCCTTCCCGACGGTCTCCGCCTTTATCGCGGGTGGGCGGGGCGGCTGATCAGGCCCTGAAATGCGCGGCCGGGGCCCGGCCGGCGAACTCGCTTCGCCAGCCGCCGGCTTCGACAGACAGGTCATAAGTCTGATTGGCGTCCATTCCCTCGATGCGAACCCTGTGTTCGCCATCGAGGGCGACACCCTGTTCGCCTTGGCCGAGATCGACCCGCGCTGCGCCCTTGCCGGTCAGCACCAGGACAGGCGCTCGGCCGGACCAATCCAGCCGCGCGGACACCCTCTGCGGCACGCCCGATCCGACGAAGCGGCGATGGAAGCCCTCCGGGCCCATGATCTGGACATCCACGCCGCCCGACGCCCCCCAGACGTCCTGAAGCCATTTACCGCCCTCGACCGTATAGCGCCGGGGGCCGGCCTCCAGGTCCAGACGGTCATAGACGTGAAACACCGCCGCCCGCGCGCCGGTGTTGATGAAGGACAGGCGCACGCCGCCGTCGGCCAGAACTTCACACTCGGACTCCAGCGCATAGACGCTGGGACAGGCCGGCCTGAAGCCGGCGACCTGCTCGGGCCGCGCCGGGGTCGCCGGGATCGGCGGGGTGGTGCGTCCAGCCAAGGCGGCGGCGCGCACGGCGGCGTCGTGGGTCGCGGGCAGCGAAACCGGCCGGGCGTCCGAGCCGCTGAAGTCCAGGCAGGAGGTCAGGTCGCCGCAGACGGCCCGGCGCCAAGGCGAGATATTGGGCTCCATCACCCCGAACCGGGCCTCCAGGAAGCGGATCACTGAAGTGTGGTCGAACACCTCGGAATTGACCTTCCCGCCCCGGCTCCAGGGCGACAGCACATACATAGGCACGCGTGGGCCCAGGCCGTATGGCCGCCCGCGATACTGTGGCAGGTCCAGCTGTTTGTCGGCGCGGGCGGGCTGAATATGATGCTCGCCCGTCAGATCGACGGTGGAGCCGCCTCGCAGGCCGCCCTGGGCGTCGCGCGACGGCGGCGCCGGCGGCGGCACATGGTCGAAGAAGCCGTCGTTCTCGTCGAAATTGACCAGCAGGACCGTGCGCGCCCAGACGTTTGGGTCGGCGGTCAGGGCGTCGATCACCTGGGCCGTATAGTCGGCGCCCTGGGCCGGGCTGGACGGGCCGGGGTGTTCCGAACCGCTGGCGGTGGCGATGACATAGGAGACTTGGGGCAATCGCCCGGCCAAGACATCGGCCTTCAGCCCGTCCAGCGCCCGCGTGGTCAGACCCCGCTCGACCAGGGCCGGATCGGACCCCGGCGCGCCGGCCACGGCCTTCTGGAAGGCCTCGAAGCCGACCAGGGGATTGTCGGTGAAATTATCGGCCATGTCCTGATAGACGCGCCAGTCGATGCCCGCCGCCTGCAGCCGCTCCACATAGGTGGTCCAGCGATAGGGTTCCTCGTCGCCGCCGTCGCGCGGCAGGCTGTCGTGCGAATTGCCGATACAGGGCCCGCCCCGCTCGCCCGATCCGTCGTTCGTGCCCGACCACAGCATCACCCGGTTCGGATTGGTGCCGGTCTGAAGCGCGCAGAAATAGGCGTCGCACAGGGTGAAGGCGTCAGCCATGGCGTACTGGAAGGGGATGTCCGCCCGCTCGTAATAGCCCATCGAATGGGCGTGCTTGGCCTCGGGCCAGCGCCCCATCCGCCCCTCGTCCCAGGCCGCCTGGGCGTCCGACCAACTGTGCGGCGTGCCCTCGACCCGCATATGGGCGAAGGTCTGGCGCGTGTTCAGCGGGAAGGGCGCCAGCCAGGCCGGCCCCGCACCGCCGCCGTCGTGCTGAAGCAGGACGTCTCGAGCCTTTCCATCAACACCCGGCGCCGGGGCCGGGTGGAGGTCCGAAAAGCCCCGCACGCCGTTCATCGTCCCGAAGTAGTGATCGAAGGACCGGTTTTCCTGCATCAGGATCACCACATGGTCGACGTCCTGGATCGTGCCGGTCCGCACCCTGGGCGCAATACTCAGCGCCCGCGCCAGCGAGGGAAAGGCGGCGGCGGCGGCGAGGCCGGCCAACAGGCCGCGGCGGTCGATCTGAGGCATGGCGCGTCCGTGCTGAGGCGGCGGCCACGGGGGCCGACATAGGCGACGACGGCCCAGCTTCACCTCGGCGTCGATGCGCGAGGTTCATAGAAGTCGGGTGTGACAGAAAGACTTCAGCGGCGACATGTCGCGCGACTATTCCCAGCGCCTAAGCGGCCGGGCGCAAGCCCGACCGCTCAATAAACCCCGTGGCGTGGTCTAGAAGAATATACGCAAGCTCGCGCTGATGTTCCGGCCCGGCAAGGCGCGGGCTAGCGCCACGCCGGTAGCCGGCAAGGTTGGCGCGCTGACCTCCGTGAGCGCGATCTCATCCAGCAAGTTGGTCGCGTAAAGGGACACCACGACCCGCTCCATGGGCCGCACCTCCACAAAGGCATTCACCGTGGTGTAGCCAGGCATGACCAGTTGGTTGACGTCCTGGGAGAAGCTCTCGGTCGTGCCGACGAGGCTGGCGCCGACCGTGAACAGGTTCGTCTCGTACTGCGGCATCATAGCGAAGATCATGTCCGCCTGACGACGCGGTGTATTTCCGATCAGGGCGGGGTCCGCCGCTTCGGTGATCTCGGCGCTGGTCAGGGTCGCGCTGCCAGTCAGGCTGAAGGGGCCGCGCTGGATCCCGCCTTCAAATTCGGCGCCGATCGCCTCGTAGCCCTGGGTGACAAGGAAGAACGCCGTCTGACCGTTGGCGTCCGGCCGCAGTTGTTGATTGGTCTCGCCGACTTCCGCCCAGAAACCGGTCACGTTCGCGAAGAGACCCGGGGTGCGGAACTTTACGCCGACCTCGGCTTGGTCGACCGGGTCGTAGGAGATGTCCGTGTTGGTCAGACCGCCCGACACCGGATTGATCGCCGTCGTGCGCAGAATGCGCTCGCCGGCCGCTCGGCCGCCGCTGCTGTAGCGGGCGAAGGTCGAGTAGCTCTGGGACAGGCGGTAGTTCGCGCTGATCGAGTAGGAGGTGTAGTCGTAGTCATAGTTGACCGGAATGCGGCTGACGGTCTGACCGAAGGTGAGCTCGGCCTCAGAAAGCACGCCGTCGCCGTTGACATCGATCGCCCGGGACGAGGTCGGGGTGTTGCCAAAGGTCTCGCCACGCACTTCACCCGTCTCGAACCGCACGGACCCCCCCAGCGCCAGTCGCCCGATTCGGTAGTTGAGCGACGCGTAAGGCGCCAGAATACGGTACTCCACATCGGTCCGGGCGTTGGTGGCCCAGCTATAGACGCCATCCTGAGTACGGCGAGTGCCGTCGGTATTGATGATGTCCACCAGCGCCGAGTTCCCACCGTCGACAACGTCCTGGAAGGCCGTGATCTGCTGGCGATCGAAGGCGACGTCTTGGCTGGCGTTATAGACGCCGAGGGTGGTGGTCAGGTCGCCGCCGCCTACGGTCCATACGCGGCTCGCGCGCAGGTCATTGGTGAAGTTGTTGAGGCTGTCGACCTGGCTGTTGACCAGACTGGTGACGGCGATGACGCCATTACCGTTCAGGCTTGCTGGATTGTTGATCGCCTGCCCACGCTGCGGGCCCGAGGCATAGGCGATCGTTCCAGGGCGGCCGCCGAAGGCCAGCGGCAGGGACGCGGCAGGGGCCAGCCCGACCGGGAAGTTGAAGAACTGGTTACCCGACTGATCCGAGAACCGCATATGTTCGGAGATCGTCCAACCGGCAAGATTGAAGCGGGTCTGGAAGCCGATTGACCGCACCAACGCATGGCTGCCGTCTTGAATGTCGGTCTCGGCCACAGTCCCGTCGGGGGTCATGTAGGGAATGACGCCGATGTTCCGCGAGTTGAGACTGCCGTCCCGGATCGAGAAGCCGGGGAGATCGGCGTAGGACGGATCGTCATTTGTGCCGCTCACCGCGATTGGAGCAGACTGGTAAACGGGCACGCGGTCATCGAGCAGTTTGCCCTCGATGCGGAAGAAGCCGCCGTCAAAGTCCTTGGTCACATTGAAGCGAACCTGCCCGCCGCGATGGCCTTCAAAGCCGATGTCACGAACCCCCTCGCCTTCGCGGTAGAAGCCCCCGACGTGGAAGCGCAAAGTGTCGGAGAGGTGTCCGCCGTAGCTGAAGTCCACGCGCTGGCTGTCATAGTCCAGACCGGTCGAGACCTGCACCGACCCGCCCTCGACTTCACCCGTGTTCGAGATCAGGTTGATCACCCCGCCGGGTGCGTTGGAGGCGAAGGTCGAGGCTGAGCCGCCGCGGATCGACTCGATCTGGGCGACATTGAAGTCGAAGCGCATGAAATGGTCGGGCGTGAACGCCACAATGTCGCCAAGCTGAAGCACCGGCAGACCATCTTCCTGGAATTGCAGGTACTTGGCGCCGGTGCTTACCATCGGCAGTCCACGAATCGTGTAGTTGCCGAGCGTCTCGCCCGAGCCGGCCTCGGCCCGGATACCCGGGATGGTGCGGAAAATAGCGTTGATCGAGGTATTGCCGATCCGCAGCACATCAACGTCGTCAAGGGAACTGGTCGAGGTGGCGCTGTCCAGACGATCCCGCGCCTTGGCGACGCCCGTGACGACGACGTCGTCATTTGCCCTGGTGCGACTGGCCTCCCAGGCCGTCTGGCGCGTCGGCGCCTGTTCTGATTGGGCGAAAGACGGTGTAGCGAGCAACAAGGGCGCCAGCGCAACGCTAATGTATAGAGATCTCAAAACAGCTCCTTCCGAAAATATTTAACGAATATTCGACTTCGAGTAGGAATTTCTCATCTAAGCAGATTCGTCATTTGTGGTGATCAGACTGACCAAACAAATATGGCGAACTGCCCTTCGGATTTTATAATGAGAGCCTAAGCATTTTTACTGAGTGGTTCAGCCGTCATGTCTGGCGAGACAGCGTCGCCGAGGGTCACCCGTTAAGACGGCGACGTCCGTGAGAACGACGGCGATAAAGGCGTCGTCGTGGGCGGTGTCGTCAGGAGCATCGAACCCCAAGTGCTCATCCGCCCGCCGGCGTGGCCATTCTTGGCGAAACCGTCGACGCAGAGGCGGGGTCGCCTCGCGGACCTCGTCGATACGGTCAGACCTCCCGTCGCCACAGAGGGGTTCCTTCGTCGCGCGCCTCGGTTGAGCGCTATGTCGTTGAAAGGCTTATCAGACCCATTGCCACAGCCTGGGCCATTATCTACGCTCGCAATCGAACGAAAGCAGAATTATCGGCATGAACAGATCCATTGGTGTGACCAGCGAGCGCCTTGGACGTATTGTCGAAGAGGCCGCAAGCGAAGTTTATATATTTGGCGCGGACGACTTCTTTTTTCGCCTTGTAAACAAGGGCGCGAGAGACAACCTTGGCTACAGCACCGAAGAACTGTCTCGACTGACCCCGTGGGATTTGAAGCCCAACATCAGTCAATCCGAATTTCTTGCTCTTATTGAGCCCCTCCAATCGGGCGAGGTTGACAGGCTCGACTTCGACACAACCCACAAACGAAAAGACGGCACGGAATACAATGTATCCGTCAAGCTTCAGCTGTTTGATGATGGAGCTGACGCGGTCTTCTATGCCGCGATCCGCGACACGACGGATTATCGACGGGTTGAGGCCGAACTCAGGAGCACGGCCACCCGTCTGGATGTGATCCTGAGCAACACCACCATGGCGGTCTTCCTGATGGATGAGCGGCAACATTGTGTGTTCATGAACAGGGCGGCGGAGAAGCTGACGGGTTATGCGTTCCACGAAACGACCGGACGTCCGCTCCACGATGTGATCCATCACACCTACCCGGACGGCTCGCCCTTCCCCCTGTCGGAATGCGCCATCGACCGCGCCTTTCCTGAGAAGGCCGGAACCCAGGGAGAAGAGGTTTTTGTCCATAAGGACGGCTCCTTCTACCCCGTCGCCTTCACCGCCAGCCCGATTTACGACAACGAAGACAGAGTCGTCGGAACCGTGATCGAAGCGCGCGATATCAGCGAGCAGAAACGCAGCGAGGAGGCTCGCCAACTGCTGATGAACGAAGTCGATCACAGGGCGCGCAATGTCATGTCGATCGTCCAATCGCTCGCCCGACTGACGCGGGCGGACGATCTGGAAAGCTACAAGGACAGTCTCACCGGACGGATCGGCGCCCTGGCGCGCGCGCAGACCTCCCTGGCCAGCCGTCGTTGGGAAGGCGGGCGGCTGGAGGATGTGATCCGGGAAGAGCTGGAAGTTCTTTGTCCGAAAGACACCGTGGACACCCAGGGCCCGGAGGTCCGACTGTCGCCGGAGCAGGTTCAACCCCTCAGCATGCTGCTTCATGAACTGGCCACCAATGCCAACAAATACGGCGCCTGCAGCAACGGCGGCGGTCGTGTCTCGGTGACCTGGACGCTGGACGAGCGTCAGGTGAGAATCCAATGGCGTGAAACCGGGGGCCCGCCCGTCGTCGCCCCAACGCGAGAAGGATTCGGCTCATCCTTGAAGGCCAATGTGGTCCGTCAACTCGGCGGCGTCATCACCCGCTCGTGGGAGGCCGACGGCTTGGTCGTGGAGGTCGCCTTCCCTGTTGAATGCGCCCGAACAGCGGATCCCAAGGCGACAGACTGAGACCCGCGTCCTTGAGCGCCCCGGTTCAGACGTCCTCCCGCTGGGTTCTCGCAAGCCGGGATGAAGTCGTCGCCAAAGCCCCGCCGCCTGCGATAGGCCCCCTGGGCGAACCGAGAGATTTCGCCCTTCAAGGCCTGGTGCGGGCGGCCGGGGTCGAACCGGCAAGGACTTTCGTCCGGCAGATTTTAAGTCTGCTGCGTCTACCAGTTTCGCCACGCCCGCGAGCCGGTCCGGCTCTATAGCCAGAACCGACCCGCGGGGCCAAGCGGCTCAGTGCGCAGGCGCGGCCGTAGCGGGACGCATGGCGCGGAAATCGACGTCGGAATCGGCGATCAGCCAGACCAGGCCCGCCCATGCGGCGACGTTTTGGGTCAGTTGGGCCGGGTCGATCTTGTCCAGAGTGTCGTTGGCGGTGTGGTGCAGGTCAAAATAGCGGGTTCCGTCCTGGGCCAGGCCGAAGAAGGGCACGCCGAGCGGGCCGAGCGGGCCGATATCGACGCCGCCATCGGTCTCGACGCGATCCGACGCGAGGACCCCGATCGGATAGAGAACCCGCGTCGCCGCCTTCTGGAAGTCCGACCCTTGCGCGCCGGCGGGCAGTCGCAGGGCGTAGACCCGGTCGGCGCCGAAATCGCTTTCGCCGGCGATGATGTGCTTCTCCGCCGCGGCGCCCAGGGCGCGGGCGTAGACGCCGCCGCCGTTGCCGGTCTCGGGCGTCGGCTGGGCCACTTCTTCGGATCCGTAGAAGATCACCCGGATCGTGCGGGCGGGACGGCGGCCGCTGTCGGCGATCGCCTTGGCCGCTGCGACCGTGATGGCGCCGCCCGCGCCGTCGTCGATGGCGCCGGTGCCCAGGTCCCAGCTGTCCATGTGGGAGCCCAGAACGATCACCTCGTCCGGCCGGGTCGCGCCGGGCAGGTCGCCGATGACGTTCTGGCTGTGGGTCACATAGGTGTGGGCGGTCGAGGTCAGGCGCATCCGCATCGGCTCGCCCAGGGCGATCAGACGGCTGACCTGGTCCGCGTCCGGCGCGGACAGGGCGAAGGACGGGATGGTCGGCTTGCCGTCGATATAGCGGGTGGTGCCCGTGTGGGGCATGCGGTCCTCGTCCGACCCCACCGACCGCATCACGAAGGCCGACGCTCCCTTGGCCGCCGCCACGCCCGGGCCCGCGCCGCGCACGCGGGTCTGGGGCCCATAGCCTGATCCGTCCTGCATGGCGTGCATCTGCCCCAGGTCGACATAGACGATCTTGCCGCGAACAGCGGCGTCGGGCGCCGCCTGCAGGTCTTCAAAACTGGAGAAGCGCACGACGTCCGCCTCGATCCCGCCCCGCGGCGTGGCGGGCGAATGGCCCAGGGCGGCGGCGACCAGCGATTGGGCGTTCTTGCCGACGATGGCGGCGGAGCCTTCGCCCCGTTCCCAGCCGACCAGCGGGAATTCTTCGATGCGGACGTTCTGGAACCCGTGAGCGCGCAAATAGTCGGCGGCCCAGGCGGCGGCGTCCTGCTCCGACTTCGACCCGGCCGGCCGCGCGCCGAAACGAGTGGTCAGCTGGGTGACGTAGTCCAGGGCGATGTTCGACGAAAGGGCGGCGTCGCGGATCGCGATGGCCCGCTCCACGGTCGCGGCGTCCTGGGCCGAAGCCTGGGGTGCAAGAGCGACAAGGCCGAGCGCAAGGGCGCTGACGGACAGCAGGCGAAGGGACATCGGCAGACTCCAGACTGGGGAAGACCGCGACCCTAGAAAGACTTAGCCGTTCTGGAAATAGGGTTCGACCGGGCCCTGCAATTTGACGGTCAGAGCCTTGCCCTTGCGGTCAACTCGATTGCCCAGCGCAAGCCGCACCCAGCCCTCGGAGACGCAATATTCCTCGACATTGGTCTTTTCCTCGCCCTTGAAGCGAATGCCGACGCCGCGTTGCAGCACGTCCGCATCATGGAAGGGGCTGGACGGATCGACGGAAAGGCGGTCGGGGGGCGTGTCGGACATGATCGTTCGGCGGCTCGAATATCGGGAAGGCGCGGTGATAGCCGCGCCCGGCCCGTATG
>JBKBXN010000078.1:0-387 GCA_046314055.1 Brevundimonas sp. | reverse complement strand
GGGGGGGGTTTTGTTTTATTTTTGTGTGGGTTGGCTTTTTTTTGGGTCGGGGGGGGTGATTGCGGCCCCCGGCCCGTATGCCAACCGAAACCGCCGATCAGCGGCCTATGACCATCTGGGTGGCCAGGGCCGCGAACCAGTAGACGGCGCCGAACAGACCCATGATCAGGGGCCGCCTCAGGCGGTGAGCAATATAGAGAAATTCGCCGAACATATCGGACCATCCACCATGAAGTCGCCCTCTGACGGAGCGTGGGAGGATAATCCGCTAGAATGGTTAGCTTGTCGGTTCAGCCGGACTAGGGATGAGTCCGGATACGACCTACTGCACCGTCTGACGCGGCTGGGCGTTGTCCCCGCCGGAAGGCTGATAGGCCTGCGGCCCCG
>JBKBXN010000077.1:0-13015 GCA_046314055.1 Brevundimonas sp. | reverse complement strand
CCTTCTTGGAGTGGCGCGAAGAGCCCCGCTTCATCGAAGACATCATGCGCTTCCTGGACAATGTGCTGGAGGACTTCATCCGCCGCGCGCCGCCGGAAATGAAGGCCGCCGTCTATTCGGCCAAGCGCGAGCGTTCGGTCGGCCTGGGCCTGATGGGCTTCCACTCCTTCCTGCAGGGTCAGGGCGTCGCCTTCGAAAGCGCCATGGCCAAGTCGTGGAACATGCGCCTGTTCAAGCACCTGCGTCGCGAGGCCGACAAGGCCAGCCGCGTCCTGGCTGAAGAGAAGGGCCCCTGCCTCGACGCCGAGGAGCGCGGCGTGATGGAGCGGTTCAGCCACAAGCTGGCCATCGCCCCGACCGCCTCGATCTCGATCATTTGCGGCGGCACATCGGCCGGCATCGAGCCGATCCCGGCCAATATCTACACCCACAAGACCCTGTCCGGCTCGTTCGCGGTCAAGAACCCCTATCTGGAGCGTCTGCTCGACGAGAAGGGGATCAACACCGAGTCGGTCTGGAGCTCGATCCTCGAACACGAGGGGTCGGTCCAGCACCTGGACGCCCTGAATGAGGACGAGAAGGGCATCTACAAGACCGCCTTCGAACTGGACCAGCGCTGGGTGGTCGAACTGGCCGCCGATCGCGCCCCGGAAATCTGCCAGGCGCAATCGCTGAACCTGTTCATCCCCGGCGACGTCAACAAATGGGACCTGCACATGCTGCACTGGTCCGCCTGGGAGCGGGGCGTGAAGTCGCTCTACTATCTGCGCTCCAAGTCAGTGCAGCGCGCCGCCTTCGCCGGCGCCGAGGACAAGGTGGAGGCGGTCATTGATCCGAACCAGCCCGACCTCTTCTCCATGCCCAAGACCGACTACGACGAGTGCCTGGCCTGCCAGTAGGCGGGAGGACCTCAGACTTGAAAGGGCTCCGCGCAGGCGGGGCCCTTTTTCATATCTGGAACCCACGCGCGGCGGCGTCGTTCAAAAGGGACCAAAGAGTGTCGTGAAAATGTCTGTTGGAGTCTCGGCGCGCCTGGTGCAAGCTGGATAACAGCGGACGGTGGGGAGACCGAATGCGTGTTGCGGTGTGGAGCGTTGGAGTAGGGATCGTCCTGGCGACAGCCGGCGTCGCCGACGCACGCGCCCAGGCCTTGGTCCCCGGCGCCTTCGACCAAATCCCCGAAACACCCCAGGCCCTGACTGCGCATCTCAGTGAACAGGGCGGTTTTCGCGTCATGCCCGACGCCCGCTTCGGATCAGAGATCGAGATCGCCTCGACCTTGCGACCTGTAGAGACGCAATGCCTGGCCGCCAGCAGCCGCAACGACATCTGGATAGACCGCAACGCCTTCACCGACCGGGTCACGTTGGAAACCGCCGGCCGCCTGCGTCGCGCCGACGGTTCGCCCCTGCCGGTCACGCCGATCGACCGGGCCGAGCTTGAGGCGGAGGCCTATGACCTGCGCTATGTTCGCGGCTTCCGCGGCGCTGTCGGGCACACCGCCTCGGGCCTCGAAGTCAGCCTGACGCCCCACGCCGGTTTCGGCCTGGGCAGCGACGGGGGATCGGCCGAGGCCGGCGCCACCCTGAAGATCGGCGAAGGCCTGGATCGCCTCGCCCCCGACGGCAGCGCACGCTTCGGCGAACGCCCCCGCTGGTACCTTTACGCCGCCGGTTCCGGCCGGGCGGTGGGCTATAATTTCGCCCGCACCCGTGACGGCGACTACGCCCGTTCCGGCTACACCCAGGATCGCGGCGCCTTCCTCGGCGACGCCTCCGTCGGCGTGGCCTATCGCCGGGGCGACGTCCAGACCTCCGTCGGCCTGGTCTATCGCGAGATCGACGCCGGCAAGGGCTTGCGCGGCATGAACGGCCTGGACACCGATGTGGACGAGGGCATGATCGCCTTCCAGCTGTCGATCAAGCCGCGCCGCTGATCCGCAGTCGAGTCGCCGAACGTCAGCGAACCTCCGACACCGCCACGCCTTCTCGCCTCGGATCTGCGCCGCCGTCCCAACGGCCGTCACGCCACATCGCCCCGTGCAGGCCCGAGGTCTCGGTCGTATTGGGGCGCAGGCTGATCCCCGCCGCCGCCAGGGCGTCGCGGATGTCCGGCGCGATCAGGGCGGTGTCGGCGCCGACCATGTCGCCTCGCACCACCAGATTGGGCAGATTGATCGCCGCCTGCACCGACAGGTCCCAGTCGATGATCCCAACCAGGGCCTTGGCCACATAGGCCAGGATGCTGGACCCGCCCGGCGAGCCGATGGCCCCGACCAGTCGGCCCTCACGATCCAGGATCAGCACCGGCGTCATCGACGACCGCGGCCGCTTGCCCGCCGCCACCGCATTGGCCGCCGGATGGCCGTCCTCCAGCGGCGTGAAGGAGAAGTCGGTCAGCTGGTTGTTCAGGAAGAAGCCCTCGACCATCCGGCCATTGCCGAAGATGCTCTCGACCGTGGTGGTCATGCTGACCGCATTCCCCTCGGCGTCGACGATGACCATGTGCGAGGTGCCGCCCGGCTCCGCCGTCCGGTCCTCGCCGCGCGGGGGCGAGCCTGTGGGGGCGCCGGCCGTCGCGGGACCGTTCAGGGTCGGCGCCAGCGCCGCGCGCGCGGCGACATAGTCGGGATCGAGCAGGCCGGCGATCGGCACCCCGACAAAGTCCGCATCGCCCACATAGCGGTCGCGGTCGGCGTACATCAACCGCTGCAACCGGCCGAAGGCGACCCACGCCGCCGGGCTGCCGGCGCCCATCTGCAAGTCGGGAGTCTGTTCAGCCATTTCCAGAAACTGCAAAAGGGCGACCCCGCTGGACGGCGGCGGGGGCGTGCAGACGACATAGATCCGATAGGGCCGGCACAGGGCGTCGCGCCGCAAGGGGCGATAGGCGGCGATGTCCGCCTCGGTCAGGCCGCCGGGGCGCGGCCCTTCCGCCACGGTCCGCGCGATCTCCTGACCGATGCGACCGCCATAGAATAGGCCAGGCCCTTCCTCGGCCAGGGCCGCGACTGTCCGGGCGTAGGCGGGGTTCTTCAGGATGTCGCCGGCCTGATACCGCTCGCCGTCCGGCCGGGTGAAATAGGCCTGCGCCCACCGGCTGCGCGCCTGGGGCACGGGCCCGTTGATCATGCCGGCCAGGCGCGGGCTGACCTCGAAACCATCGCGCGCCAGCCGCTCGGCCTCGCCGAACAGATCGCGCCACGCCAGTTTGCCGTGATCCTTCTGCGCCATGGCCAGCATGGCCACCGCGCCCGGCGCCCCGGTCGATCGTCCCGACAGCAGGGCGTCGACGAAGCTCAACGGCTTGCCGTTCTCATAGAACAGCTCGGGCGTGGCCGAGGCCGGCGCCGTCTCGCGCCCGTCATAGGCCGTCACATGCCCTGTGGCCGCCTCATAGCTCATCAGGAAGGCGCCGCCGCCCAGGCCCGACGACTGCGGCTCAACCAGGCCCAGAACCGCCTGCACGGCTACAGCCGCATCCACCGCCGACCCGCCCTGCCGCAGCACCTTCATCCCCGCCTCGACCGCCAGCGGATTGGCCGCCGCCACGAAAGGGCCCCGCGCCGGGGCTTCCGCTTGTGTCTGGGCCTGTGTCGGGGCCTGTCTCGGGGCCCGAACCGGCGCGCTCGCTTCGGCCGCGCTCCGTGTCGCCAGCGCGCCGGTCTGACACCCGGCGATCATGACGGGAATAAGCAGGGCGGCGAGGCGACGGCGGAAGAAAGACATGGCGTGGTCCGGACGAGGGAGGGCGTCGCCTCCCGACCTAGGCCGTCCCGGACCCCACGCCAACCGCCCGCCGCGCATAAACTGCACTCCCCCGCTTGCGCCCGCCGATTTCTACCGCTAAAGACCCGCCCTCGCCGCAAGGCAGCCGCACCCGTAGCTCAGCTGGATAGAGCACCAGACTACGAATCTGGGGGTCGGGCGTTCGAATCGCTCCGGGTGCGCCATCTCTTTTAGAACTGAGAATCGGGCCGTCGGCGGAATGATAAATCCGCCGCTGGACGCCTGCCTGTAATCCTTGGCTCAGATCAGCACTTCTTGTTCGCCGTGAACCGCAACCTGCGATCGTCATGACTCTTCCACGCCGGCCCAATCCCTGTGAACCGCGCGCGAACCCAGAGTATATCCACCCTTTCGCCACGGATGATCGCGGCGCGTAGGTCGATCTGATCGCCTGGCGTCGCCCGTCGAGTGAGCTTCGATTGCGAGCCGAGCGACGCCAAAGGCTCCAATTCTTCCGGAGCGCGCCCGAGGGCGAAGCGCCGCCGCAGGCAGTCCTCGGAGTCGGCCGTTAATCCCGCCAACCGGGCCATATATCGTAGAGGCCCGGCTTTTTCTCCATACAAATCAATCGACTGAATAGAAGCGTTCCAACCGATCGCCGCGCCAGTTGGGGAACACCCGGAGAAATCGGACCGAGCCCTAAGCTGCCTAGCGACGTCGCTTACAGTTTTGAGAACACCGCAGCCGCCTTTTTTGGGGTGGGTGGGAAACGGGGATTCGAGCGCAACGCGATATGCTGTGCTTCTCCCTCCTCCACCCGTGATGCTGAGATAGTTAGAGTTGCAACTAACACACGTTATAGATAACGTTGTGATCGAGCCGGAAACCGGCCGACGCCATGTCCGGGGGGACGCATGGACCATCAGACTAAGGCCGATAGGTTTCAGATCGCCGTGCTGGAGGCGGCTTTGGTCGCGCGCATGCTGGACACCTTCATGACCCAAGCGACCGCGCACTATGCGGATCACACGGCCCAGGAGGCAGCAATCGTCGAGGCCTTGCGCGGCGCCGTCCGCCTGCTGACAGCGCTGGACGTCATCATCGACGCCCGGCCGGACCTGGCGGCGCGAACCGGCTTCGCAGATCTACCGGGGCGATTGAACTAGATGAGCCGCAATGATCAATGGCCGCGCGCGGTGCGGATCGCCATCTGGATCGCAGTAGGCTTCTCCGTATGGGGCGTGATCGCCGCCTTGGGTTGGCTGATCGCCCGGGTGGCTTGACCCAAACTTTCCCGCCGCATGATCGCCGTCCGACCGATTATTTGGCCAACCCTGCCGATTGAGCTGACTATGATCAGGCCGCCTAGATGAACAGGGACCGGCGACGAACTGGTCATCCCCGCAGGCGCGCGTCGGGTGGAGATGCGCTGACATCTCACCTCCCCACGCGCGAAGGCGCGAGGGGAGGACAGGCGGGAGCGTCAGCGGACGCCAGGAGGGGGCGACTCGGTGTCTGAAATTGGATTGGCTGTCCCCGCCGTCGGAGTCGCCCCCTCCTGATCGCTGCGCGATCTGTCCTCCCCGTCGGCCTTCGCCGACAGGGAGGTGAAGTTCGGCGCTTGCTCCATCGGCCGGCTTGGGGCTTGCTGGGGGGATGTGGCGAAGTCTTCTTGCGTGTCTGACGATCTGGGCGGTTCTGGCCTTCGCCGGAGGGGCGCGTGCGGCGGGACCGTGCCATACCAACGCCGACGTCTGGGGCGACGCGGCCCTGGGCAACGCCGCCGGCGCCTATGGGATGGAGTGGTCGCCGTTCGGGGCGACGGAGTACGGCTGGATGGCCTATGTCCCCCTGATCCAGCAAGAGCTGCACACGCAGTGCGGGCCCGGGACGCCGATCTTCGCCTCGCAGTTGGCGGGGTTCCAGCAGACCCACGGCCTGACGCCGACCGGCCTGTTCGACGCCGCGACCTTTCAGGTGTTGCGCGGTCTGTGGCAGGAGCGCCGGCCGTTCGTGATGGCGCGGACCCGAGGGGAATGTCCCGATCCGCCGCCGATCAACCAGTTGGGCTATCTGGTCGCGTCCGAGGAGCACGCCGACCGGCTGACCCGCCTTTTGCGACGCGACGTGCTGGACGCCTATCGCCGTCTGGTCGCCGCCGCTCGGGCCGAGGTTCCCGAGGTCGCCGCCGATCCCGAACTGCTGCAGATCTTCTCAGGCTTCCGCGATCCCGAGGCCGACGCCGCCCGCTGCGCCCAGCAGGGCAATTGCGACGGCCTGAGACGCGCGGTCTGTTCGCCGCACCGGACGGGGACGGCCGTCGATCTGTATGTCGGTCAGGCGCCCGGCCGTGGCGTCGATTCGACCGCAGCCGCCAGCCGCGAACATATGGCGCGGACGGCCACCTATCGCTGGCTGGTCGCCAACGCCGGCCGGTTCGGCTTCGTCCCCTATGTCTATGAGCCCTGGCACTGGGAGTATGTGCGCCCCTGGGATCCGGCGTTCGCGCCCTGAACATATTGGCCGACAGATTGGTTTTCATTACCGTTTTTGGCTGAACCTATCACCGAGTCCGATCAGGGGGTTGCATGGGGCGGGGGGACACGCCAAGTTAGCAACGGTCGTTGTTGCGAATACGGCCCAGTTATTAAATGGAGCCTCCCCCCATGCCCAAGATCCTCGTCCTCTATCATTCGACCTATGGTCACATCGAAGCCATGGCCGAGGCCGTCGCGGAAGGCGCGCGCGAAGTCGAAGGCGCTGTTGTCGACATCAAGCGCGTACCGGAACTGGTGCCGGACGAACTGGCCAAGGCCTCGGGATACAAGCTGGACCAGGCGGCGCCCATCGCCACCGTCGAGGATCTGAAAAACTATGACGCCATCATCATCGGCGCCGGCACGCGTTTCGGCACCGTCGCCTCCCAGATGCGCAACTTCCTCGACCAGACCGGCGGCCTTTGGTTCAGCGGCGCCCTGGTCGGCAAGGTCGGCGGCGCCTTTACCTCGACCGCGACCCAGCACGGCGGCCAGGAAACGACCCTGATGGGCCTGATCCAGACCCTGATGCACCACGGCCTGATCGTTGTCGGCCTGCCCTATGCCTTCCAGGGCCAGATGAATATGGACGAGATCGTCGGCGGCAGCCCCTATGGCGCCACCACCCTGACCAAGGGCGACGGCTCGCGCATGCCCAGTCAGATCGATCTGGACGGCGCTCGCTTCCAGGGCAAGCATATCGCCGAGATCGCCAAGAAGCAGTTCGGCTGATCCGATGCGCCAGCCCGCCGTCTTTTTCGGTCACGGTTCGCCGATGAACGCCCTGGGCGGTCCCTATGGGGCCGCCTGGCGCGACTTGGGCGAAGCTGTGGGCAAGCCCAAGGGGGTGGTGATGATCTCCGCCCATTGGGAGACGCGCGGGCTGGGCGTCACCGCGCAGGAACGACCCGAAACCATTCATGATTTCGGGAACTTCCCGCACGAACTTCACGAGATGCAATATCCCGCGCCCGGGTCGCCCGAACTGGCGGCGCGGGTCGCGGAACTGACCGGCGCGGTGCAGACGACCCAGTGGGGTCTGGATCACGGGACCTGGTCGGTGCTGTGCCATGTGTGGCCGGACGCCGATGTGCCGGTGGTGCAGCTGTCGCTGAACCGCGCGCTGACGGCGCGCCAGCACTATGAGTTGGGCAAGGCTCTGAGGCCGCTGCGGGACGAGGGGATCGTCATCGCCGGCTCAGGCGATTTCGTCCATAATCTGCGGACCTGGAAGCGCGAGGCGGGGGCCGAGCCCTATGGCTGGGCGACCGGGTTCAACGAGGCGGTGAAGGCGGCGTTCGAGAGAGGCGACCACGAGGCCCTGATCGACTGGGTGGGGCTGGCCGAGGACGCGCAGCTGAGCGTGCCGACCGACGAACACTATCTGCCGGTGCTGTATGTCGCCGCCCAGCAGGCGCCGGGTGAACCGGTGAGCTTCTTCAACGACGGGATCGACGGCGGCTCGATTTCGATGACGGGGGTGCGGATCGGGTGATCTTCACCTCTCCGTTCGCGAAGCCCCATCATCTTTCGTCATTCCGGGGCTCCGCTACGCTTCGCCCGGAATGACGAAAGGAAAAAACGCTTGTCCTCCCCGTTCGCCTGCGCGAACGGGGAGGTGAAAAATCAGGCGCTTTCGACCATCTTCTGGATCGTCACATAGTCGGTCTTGCCGGTGCCCAGGACGGGGACTTCGGCGACCTTGACGATCTTTTTGGGGACGATCAGTTCGGGGGCGCCGTTGGCGCGGGCCCATTCGGCCAGGGGGGCGACCTCGGCCTCGGCGTGGTCGGTGACAAGGACCAGTTTTTCGCCCTTGCGGGTGTCGGGAATGGAGACGACGGCGTGGCGCTGGTCCGGCCAGACTGCGCCAGCGATGCCCTCGACCGCCGTCAGAGAGACCATCTCGCCGCCGATCTTGGCGAAGCGTTTGGCGCGGCCCTTGATGGTGATGTAGCCCTCGGCGTCCACATCGACGATGTCGCCGGTGTCCAGCCAGTCGTCTTCGACAGGCGACCATTCCAGGGGCTCTGCCGAGGTGACGTAGCCGCTCATCACATTGGGCCCGCGCAAATACAGGCGGCCGCCGTCGGCGATGCCTTCGACCGGCTCCAGCTTCCAATCCAGACCCGGCAGGATCTGGCCGACCGTGCCGGGGGCGTTGCGGTGGGGGTGGTTGACGGCGACGACCGGCGAGGCTTCGGTTGCGCCGTAGCCCTCAAGCAGTTCGACGCCGCCGAACTTGGTGTTGAACAGGTTGCGGGTCTCCTCGCGGACCTTCTCGGCGCCGGCGACCACGAATTTCAGGGTGGCGAAATCGTCGGCCTCGGCGACGCGGCCGTACTGGTTCAGGAAGGTGTCGGTGGCGAACAGGATCGAGGCGTTCACCTGGGGCAGCAGGTCGGTGATCTGTTTGGCGTGGAGCGGCGACGGATACTGGAAGGCCTTCAAGCCCTGAAGCAGGGGCAGGATGACCCCGCCGGTCAGGCCGAAACAGTGGAAGGTGGGCAGGGGATTGAACATCACCCATTCCGGAAGCAGGTCGATATGGGCGGCGACCTGACGGGCGTTGGCGACCAGGTTGCGCTGGCTCAGCACCACGCCCTTGGGCGTGCCGAAACTGCCCGAGGTGAACAGGACGACGCCGGGCGAGTCCGGATCGGTCTTGACGCGGAACCGCTTGGGCGCCGCGCCCGCGGTCAGGCCGTACAGCTTGTCGGCCAGGCCGATGGTCTTGCGCACGTCGTCCAGCCAGACGACCTCGGCCACCGTCTTGAGCTCGACGATCAGGTCGTCCAGCTTGGCCTGGTCGATGAAACGTTTGGCGGTCAGGACCTTCTTGACGCCCGAGGCCTTGATGGCGGCTTTCAGATTGGCCTCGCCGGCGGTGAAGTTCAGCATGACCGGTACACGGCCATGGGCGTGCAGGCCGAAGAAGGTGACGACCACGCCCATCGACGACGGCAGCAGGATGGCGACCCGCTCGCCCAGCTCGGTCATGTGCGCGATCTTTCGGCCCAGAACGAAGGCGGCGCGAATCAGACCGGTGTAGGTGAGGGGGTGGCGATCCTGGTCCTCCAGAATTTCCTTGTCGCCGAACTGCGCCCGCGCATCGATCAGGGCGTCGATCAGGGACGAGTCGTAAAGCGAGGGATCCAGGGCCTGGCGCAAGCGCGTCTCCTACGGAGGGCGCGAGGGGCCCTCTCTGTTGTCGGGCGTCTGTCATTAATGACGGGACGGCGTCTTGAAAAGATGCGTAACGCCGCGTGAGTTCCAAGGCGCGCCATCATCTGTAACCGCCTGTGGCTTGCCATTGGACGTCGGAAGGCCGAAATACCGGCCATGGTCACACTGATCGACACCCTTCAGCGCAAGCCGTCGGAGCTGCGCCACCCGGAAAAGCAGAACCGTCCGGAGTCGGTCGTTCTGAAAAAGCCCGACTGGCTGCGCGTCAAGGCGCCCGGCTCGGGCCAGTATAACGCCACCAAGGACATCGTCCGCTCCAAGGGGCTGGTCACAGTCTGCGAAGAGGCGGCCTGCCCGAACATCGGCGAGTGCTGGAGCCAGAAGCACGCCACCCTGATGATCATGGGCGACACCTGCACGCGGGCCTGCGCCTTCTGCAACGTCAAGACGGGGCTGCCCCAGCCGCTGGACCCGGAAGAGGCGGGCAAGGTCGGCCTGGCCGTCCAGCAGATGGGCCTGAACCATGTGGTGATCACCTCGGTCGACCGTGACGATGTCGCGGACGGCGGCGCGGCCCACTTCGCCGAGGTGGTGCGCCAGATCCGCATCCAGGCGCCGAACACCACCATCGAGATCCTGACGCCCGACTTCCTGCGCAAGGACGGGGCGGCGGCCGTGATGATCGACGCCAAGCCGGACGTCTTCAACCACAACCTCGAGACCGTTCCGCGCCTGTATCTGAAGATCCGGCCGGGCGCCCGCTACTTCCACAGCCTGCGCCTGCTGCAGATGGTCAAGGAGCGTGACCCGGAGCAGTTCACCAAGTCCGGCATCATGGTCGGCCTTGGCGAGACCAAGGAAGAGGTCATGCAGGTGATGGACGACATGCGGTCCGCCGGCGTCGACTTCATCACCATCGGCCAGTACCTGCAGCCGACGCGCAAACACGCCGCCATCGACCGGTTCGTCACGCCGGAAGAGTTCAAGGCCTATGAGGCGATCGCCCGGGCCAAGGGCTTCCTGATGGTGTCGTCTTCGCCGCTGACGCGTTCGTCGCACCATGCCGGCGACGATTTCGCTCGGCTGAAGGCGGCGCGTGAGGCGCAACTGCGCCGCTAAGGTTCGAATGGCCGTCCACCGCGTAACGCGCATCCTTCCCTATGCGCCCGAACAGCTTGCCGATCTGGTCTCAGACGTGCGCGCCTATCCGGACTTCGTGCCGTGGGTGACGACGATGCGCGCCTGGAACGAGCGGGCCGAAGGCGAGGGCGTCACCGTGCTGGACGCCGAGGCCGGCGTGGGCTTCTCCTTCCTGAAGGAGCGGTTCTCCACCTGGGTCCGGCATGACCGGAACGCGCCCAAGGTGGAGGTCGGCCTGCTGCGCGGGCCGTTCAAGCACCTGAAGAATCGGTGGGAGTTCTTCCCGCATCCCGATGGCGCCCGGCTGGAGTTCATGATCGACTTCGCCTTCAAATCACGCATGCTGGATCTGATGCTGTCGGCCAACTTCGACCGGGCGGTCGAAAAGCTGATCGGCTGTTTCGAGGCTGAGGCGAAGCGGAGGTACGGTAGGCCATGAGTTTCGATTTCGACGCGACCGTCGTGGGCGCCGGGGCTGTGGGCCTGGCCTGCGGTCGGGCGTTGTCGAAACGGGGCCTGACGGTGCTGGTGCTGGAGAAGGAAGGCCACATCGGCCAGGGCGTCTCGTCGCGCAATTCCGAGGTCATTCACGGCGGCCTCTATTATCCGACCGGATCGCTGAAGGCGCAGTTCTGCGTCGAGGGGCGGCGGGCGCTTTATGACTTCCTGGCCAGCCGCAAGATCGATCACCGGAAATGCGGCAAGCTGGTCGTGGCCACGCAAGAGGCCGAGGTCGAGCGGATCGAGGCCATCTTCGAACAGGCGACGGCCAACGGGGTCGAGGGACTGGCGCATCTGACCGGCGCCCAGGCGCGGGCGCTGGAGCCCGAGTTGAACGCTCACGCCGCCCTCCTGTCGCCCGAGAGCGGCCTGTTCGACAGTCACGGCTATATGCTGGCCCTGCAGGGCGAGATCGAGGACGCGGGCGGGTCCGTCGTGGTCTCGGCCCCGTTCGAGGGCGCCGAACCCCTGCCGGGCGGCGGCTTCACGATCCGTGTGGGCGGGGAGGGGGCTATGGAGGTTTCCAGCCGCCTGCTGGTGACGGCGCCCGGCCTGTCGGCCCAGGCCGTGGCGGCGGCTGTCGACGGCTATCCGGCCAGCGACATTCCGGCGGGCCATTTCGGCAAGGGGATCTATTTCCGGCTGGTCGGCAAGGCGCCGTTCGACCGGCTGATCTATCCGCCGCCCATTCCCGGCGCCCTGGGCACTCATTATCGCAAGGACCTGGGCGGTCAGGCCGTGTTCGGCCCCGACCTGGCCTATGTCGAGACCGAGGACTATTCGGTCGATCCGGCCAAGGCGGAGGTCTTCGCCGCCTATATCCGCCGCTTCTGGCCGGGCCTGCCCGACGGCGCCCTGACGCCCGACTACGCCGGTATCCGGCCGAAGCTGCATGGTGCGGGCGAACCGCAGCCGGACTTCCAGCTGCACGGCGTCGAGCACCACGGGATCGAAGGGCTGATGGCCCTGTTCGGCATTGAGAGCCCCGGCCTGACCAGTTCGCTGGCCATAGGCGAGGCGGTGGCTGTGGCCCTGACGGAGACGGCATGACCGAACGCGAGAAGATGCTGGCGGGCCTGGCCTATGATCCGGGCGATCCCGATCTGCGAGACGGCCGGGCGCGCGCCGTGGGCCTGACGGTCGCCATCAACGCCGAGCCGGATCGCGACCGGCGCAGCGCGCTGGTCAATGAACTGGTGAATGCGGCCGACGGCAAGGCGGTGATCATGCCGGGCTTCTTCTGCGACTATGGCGTCAACATCCATCTGGGCGCGCGGGCCTTCGCCAACGCCAACTGCGTCTTCCTGGACTGCGCCGAAATCCGCATCGGCGACAATTTCCAGGCGGGGCCGGGGGTGCAACTGCTGACGCCGGAACATCCGCTGGACGCCGTCGCCCGCAGAGGCGAGGAGACGGCGCGACCTATCCTTATCGGCGACGACGTCTGGATCGGCGGGGGAGCCATTGTCCTGGCCGGCGTCACCATCGGGGATCGGTCTGTGATAGGGGCTGGCGCCGTGGTGACCAAGGATGTGCCGTCGGACGTCGTGGTGGTCGGGAATCCGGCCAAGATCGTCCGTCGGCTGACTCCTGCTTAAACGCCTTGAAATCGTCGTGCGCTTCATGCATAAGCCGCGCCTCGCGTGGCGGCTCTGTTGGGGCCGCCGCTATTGTTTTCGCGCTTGATCAGGCTTCGGCTCTGGGCGGCGCCCGACTTAGAAGATTGAGACGGACATGGCCGTTCCGAAGCGGAAAGTATCCCCCTCGCGTCGCAACATGCGCCGCGCCCACGACGCCCTGAGCTCGAACGTCTATGTCGAGGACAAGGACACCGGCGAGCTGAAGCGCCCTCACCACATCGACCTGAAGAGCGGCACCTATCGCGGCCGCCAGGTCATCACGCCGAAGGAAGACTAGTCTTTT
>JBKBXN010000076.1:0-13037 GCA_046314055.1 Brevundimonas sp. | reverse complement strand
CCACGGTCCTGTTCGCCAATATCGCCGAAAGCGTCGCCGAGGGGCGCGGCAAGGCGGCGGCCGACAGTCTGCGCGCCACCCGCGTCACGACCAAGGCCAAGCTGATCGTCGATCCCGAGACCGGCACAGTGGTTCCGACCAATGCGTCCGAGCTCGAGGTCGGGTCGATCATCCTGGTCGAGGCCGGCGACGTCATCGCCTCGGACGGCGAGATCATCGAGGGCGTGGCCTCGGTCAACGAGGCCGCTATCACCGGGGAAAGCGCCCCGGTGATCCGCGAAAGCGGGGGCGACCGTTCGGCCGTGACCGGCGGCACCACCGTGGTGTCCGACTGGATCAAGGTGCGGATCACGGCCAAGCCCGGTTCGACTTTCCTCGACCGGATGATCGCCATGGTCGAGGGCGCGGACCGTCGCAAGACGCCGAATGAACTGGCCCTGGCCGTGCTGCTGGCCGGCCTGACCCTGATCTTCCTGATCGCGGTCGTGACCCTGGTCGGTCTGGGCGCCTATTCGGGCGTGAACATCGACCCGCTGGTGCTGGGCGCCCTGTTCATCACCCTGATCCCGACCACGATCGGGGGCCTGCTGTCCGCCGTCGGCATCGCCGGAATGGACCGGTTGCTGAAGGTCAATGTGCTGGCCACCTCGGGCCGTGCGGTGGAGGCGGCCGGCGACGTCGACACCCTGTTGCTCGACAAGACCGGCACCATCACCTTCGGCAACCGTATGGCGACCGAGGTCATCCCGGTTCCCGGCGTGCGTCCGGAAGCCGCCCTGGCCGCCGCTGTCATGGCGTCCCTTGCCGACGAGACGCCCGAGGGCCGATCCATCGTCGAACTGGGCCGCAACGCCGGCGTCTCGGTGGAACAGCCGGTCGGCGCCGTCGCCATCCCCTTCACCGCCGTCACCCGCCAGTCGGGCCTGGATGTCGGCAAGGACAGTTGGCGCAAGGGCGCGGTCGATGCCGTGCTGAAGGATTTGAACCTGTCCGACGGTGCGGCCCCGGCCGAGTTCCGCCAGGCCGTGGACCGGATCGCCCGCTCGGGCGGCACGCCCCTGGCCGTGACCCAGAACGGCGTGCTGGTGGGCGTCATCCACCTGAAGGATGTGGTCAAGCCGGGCGTGAAGGCGCGCTTCGCCGACCTGCGCCGGATGGGACTGCGCACCGTCATGATCACTGGCGACAACCCGGTGACGGCGGCGGCCATCGCGTCGGAGGCCGGGGTCGACGACTATCTCGCCGAGGCCACGCCCGAGGACAAGATGCGCCTCATCAAGGCCGAACAGGCCAAGGGCCGTCTGGTCGCCATGTGCGGCGACGGCGCGAATGACGCCCCCGCCCTGGCTCAGGCCGACGTCGGCGTGGCCATGCAGACCGGGGCCCAGGCCGCCCGCGAGGCCGGCAATATGGTCGATCTGGACTCGGATCCGACCAAGGTCATCGAGATCGTCGAGGTCGGCAAGCAACTGTTGATCACGCGCGGCGCCCTGACCACCTTCTCTGTCGCCAACGACGTGGCCAAGTATTTCGCCATCATCCCGGCGATGTTCGTGGTGTCGCTGCCGGCGCTGGGCGCGCTGAACATCATGCGTCTGCACAGCCCCGAGAGCGCCATCCTGTCGGCGGTGATCTTCAACGCCCTGGTCATCGTCGCCCTGATCCCGCTGGCGCTGAAGGGCGTCAAATACCGGGCCATCGGCGCAGGCGCCCTGCTGGGTCGCAACCTGTTGATCTACGGCCTGGGCGGCCTGATCGCCCCGTTCGTGGGCATCAAGCTGATCGACCTCGTCATCTCGGGGCTGGGGCTGGCCTGATGCAGCAGGAGATCACCCGCATTCTAAACCTCGTCCTGGCGGTCCTGCTCATCGCGGCCGTCTGGGCGCTGGCGACGATGCGGGCCTCCGAGCCGTCGAACGCCTCCCGCATCCCAATTCCTCACTCGAAATCAGAAGAAAACTCACATGCGTAATCGTCTCAACAAGGCCTCCGGCCGCAACGACGCCTGGTTCGCCGCCGCCTGTATCGCGGGCCTCGCCGGTCTGGGCCTGTGCAGCGAAGCCAAGGCGCAGGATGTTTCGGCCAACGTCGCCCTGACCTCCGACTATGTCTTCCGCGGCGTCAGCCAGACCCAGGAAGATCCGGCGATCTCGGCGGGCGTCGATCTGGCCCACAACGGCTTCTACGCCGGCGGCTGGGCCTCCAACGTCGATTTCGGCGACGATACGGACGCCGAGGTCGATCTCTACGCCGGCTATCGGCCCGAGGTGGCGGGCTATGCCCTGGACTTCGGCGTCATCGGCTATCTGTACGCCGGCCAGCCGGACGGCGCGGATTATGACTATGTCGAGCTGAAAGCCGCAGCCTCGCGCGCCGTTGGCCAGACACCCCTTGGATTGGCCACCCTGGGGGCGGCGGTCTATTATTCCCCCGACTTCTTCGGCGCGGCTGAGGACGAGGCGACCTATGCCGAGATCAACGGCGCCGTCAGCCCGGCTGACAAATGGACCGTGTCGGGCGCCGTCGGGCGTCAGTGGGTGTCTTCGGATCTCGACTACGCCACCTGGAACCTGGGCGCGGCCTATCAGCTGACCGACACCCTGGCGGTCGACCTGCGCTATCACGACACCGATCAACACGACTTCGGCGACATCTACGGCGCGCGCGCCGTGGCGACGCTGAAGGCCAGTTTCTGAGGCGACGATCATGGTCAATTCGTTCCGTCCGGCCATCGCGATGATGGCCTTGTTCACCCTCCTTCTGGGGCTGGCCTATCCGCTGGCGGTGACGGGGATCGCCCAGGCCGCCTTCCCCGGCCAGGCCAACGGCAGCTTGGTGCGCGACGCCGGAGGCCGGGTCGTCGGCTCGGCCCTGATCGGCCAGCCGTTCGCGGGTGCGACCTATCTGCACCCGCGCCCCTCGGCGGCTGGCGACGGCTATGACGCCGCCGCCTCTTCGGGCTCGAACATGGGGCCGTTGAATCCGGACCTGGCCGCGCGGGTCGCCGAAAGCGCCCAGGCCATCCGCGCCGAGGACGGTCCCGGCGTCATCCCCGCCGATGCGGTGACGACCTCGGGTTCGGGCCTCGACCCGGACGTGTCACCAGCCTACGCTCGGCTTCAGGCCGCGCGGATCGCCCGCGCCAGGGGTGTTCCCGTGCAGCAGGTGCAGACCATCATCGACAGCCAGACCGAGGGAGCCTTCCTCGGCTTCATCGGCCAACCGCGGGTCAATGTCCTGCTGACCAATCGCGCCCTGGACGCCCGTTTCGGCGCGGAGGGCTGATTGCCCGAGACGGCGCCCGAAACGCCCGCGACTTCAGCCGTTCCGCGCCGCAAGCGCGGGCGGCTGAAGGTGTTTCTGGGCATGTCGCCCGGGGTGGGCAAGACCTACGAAATGCTGCGCGCCGCCCGTCGCCGAAAGGCCGAGGGGCTGGATGTCGTCGTGGGCCTGGTCGAGACCCACGGCCGCAAGGAAACCATGAGCCTGCTGCGCGGACTGGACGTCATGCCGCGCGCGCCGATCGACCATCTCGGCCGATCGCTGATGGAGTTCGATCTCGACGGCGCCCTGGCGCGCCGACCCGGACTGCTTCTGGTCGATGAGTACGCCCATTCCAACGCGCCCGGTTCACGCCATCCGAAACGCTGGCAGGACGTGGAGGAGCTGCGCGACGCCGGGATCGACATCTGGACGACCCTGAACATCCAGCATCTGGAAAGCCTGTCCGACGTCATTCTGCGGATCACCGGCGTGCGCCAGCGCGAGACGGTGCCCGACAGTCTCCTGACCGAGGCCGACGACATCGAGGTGGTGGACATCACGCCCGAGGACCTTCGCGCCCGCCTGGCCGAGGGCAAGGTCTATGTGCCCGAGACGGCGCGGGTGGCGTCCGAGAACTTCTTCAAGCTGGAGAATCTGACGGCCCTGCGCGAACTGGCCCTGCGCCGCGCGGCCCAGACGGTGGACGATCAACTGCTGTCGCATCTGCGCGATCGCGGCGTGTCCGGGCCCTGGGCGGCGGGCGAGCGGATCCTGGTCCTGGTGGGCGGCGACGCCATGAGCGCGTCGCTGGTGCGGACCGGACGGCGGATGTCGGACATGATGATGGACGCCCCCTGGTCGGTGGCCCACGTCGAACGGCCGTCGGGTTCGCGCTCGGACGCCCGCTCCATGGCGCGCCTGTCCGAGGCCTTCAAGCTGTCGGAGCAACTGGGCGCGCGGCCGGTGACGCTGAGCGGCGACGACGTGGTGCGCGCCGTCCTGGATCACGCCCACCGCAACAACGTCACCCAGATCGTCATCGGCAAGACGCGCGGCGGGCGGTTCGCCGAATGGACCGGCCGCGCGCTGGCGACCGAGCTTCTGCGCAAGGCCCAGGGCGTCGCGGTTCATGTGGTGACCGAAGGCGATCTGGCGGCGCCCGAACCGGCGACGCGGCCGGGACCGCGCAGCGCCGTGGATTGGCGCGCCTATTGCGTGAGCGCCGGGTTCATCGGGGCGGCGACCGGTATCGCCCTGCTGCTGGACACGCGGTTCGAGCGGGTCGATCTGGGCGTCATCTATCTGGCCGCCGTGGTGGCGGCCGGAGTGCTGAACGGTCTGCGGCCCGCCCTCGTGGCGGCGACCCTGGCCTTCCTGACCTACAACTTCCTGTTCCTTCAGCCGCGCTACAGTTTCCTGATCGGTTCGCCGACGGACTTCCTGACCCTGGTGCTGTTCTGGGCCGTGGCCCTCGGCACCGGGGCCCTGGCCGGTCGGGTACGCGAACAGGCGCGAGCGGCCCAGCGCCGCGCCGCCGCCGTTTCGGCCCTGCTCGCCGCCAGCCAGACCCTGTCCGCAGCCCAGGATCGCGCCGCCACGGCTCGCAGCCTGGCCGAGCAGGCCTCGGCCGCCGCCGGAGCAGGGGCCGTGGTCCTGCTGCCCGACGGCGACGACATCGTCCTGACGGCCGCCAGCCCCGAGGGCGTGGTTCTGGGCGCCGACGCCATGGCCGCCGCCCGCTGGGCCTGGATGCATGGCGAAGTCGCAGGACATGGCACCGGCACTCTGCCGCAGAGCCGTTGGCGGTTCCAACCCTTGCAGGGCGTGCGCGGTCGCGCCGGGGTGGCGGGGATCGACGCCTCGGCCGTGGCGGCGGGCTCGGACGAGGAGCGGCTGGCCCTGGCCCTGCTGGACCAGGGCGCGGTGGCGCTGGAGCGGGCCGATCTGGCCGGACAGGCTTTGGAGAGCGAGACCCTGCGCCGCGCCGACCGGTTCCGCGCCGCCCTGATGAACTCGGTCAGCCACGACCTGCGCACGCCCCTGTCGACCGTACTGGGCTCGGCCACCACCCTGATCGATTATGGGGCGACCCTGAAGCCCGAGGTCCGCGACGACCTGCTGCTCAGCATCCGCGAGGAGGCCGAACGCCTGTCGCGTTATGTCGGCGACCTGCTGGATATGACCCGGCTGGAGGGCGGCGGGCTGAACGTCCGCACCGACTGGACCGATGTGCGCGACGCCCTGAACGCCGCCGCTGACAGGGTGTCGCGCCGCCTGGGGAACCGCCGCATCACCCGCGACTTTCCGGCCCAGCTGAGCATGGTGGAAGCCGACCCCGGTCTGCTGGAACAGGCGGTGGTCAATATTCTGGAGAACGCCATCGCCTACAGCCCCGACGGCACGACCATCGAACTGGCGGCCTATGAGGATCGGGGCGCCGTCGTCATCTCCATCGAGGACGAGGGGCGGGGCATACCCACGGCCGAGCTGGAACGGGTGTTCGACAAGTTCCGTCGTATGGAGGAATCGACCGACCGCGCCCGCGACCGGGTCCAGGGCGCCGGCCTGGGCCTGGCCATCGCCAAGGGCTTCGTCGAGGCCATGCGCGGCCGTATCGCCGCCGCCAGCCCGATCCACGACGGACCGGACGGCGGCAAGCGGGGCACGCGCATCCTGATCAGCCTGCCCAAATCCATCGCCACCCATCCGGATCTGCTGTGATGCCTGCCGTCCGCCCCCAGGTCCTCGTCATCGACGACGAGCCCCAGATCCACCGCTTCCTGTCGCCCGCCCTGGACGCCGCCGGTTACGAACCCCGGCGCGCCGACAGCGGGCAGGAGGGACTGAGGGCCATCGCTCTGTGGAGCCCCGACGCCGTGGTGCTGGACCTGGGCCTGCCCGACATGGACGGCAAGGACGTGCTGAAACGGGCGCGGGAATTCTACCAGGGGCCGATCATCATCCTGTCGGCCCGCGACCGGGAGGCCGAGAAGATCGCGGCCCTGGACCTGGGCGCCAACGACTATGTCGAAAAGCCGTTCGGGGTCGGCGAACTGCTGGCGCGCATCCGGGCCGGGCTGCGCCAGGGGGGCTTGGCGCCGGTGGCGGGGGGCGTTGTCACGGCCGGAGAGGTCGTGATCGACCTGGACCGCCGCATCGTCACCCGCGCGGGCGAACGGGTGAAGCTGCGGCCCAAGGAATACGAAGTCCTGGCCTATCTGGCCCGCAACGCCGGTAAGGTGCTGGGCCATGCCGATCTGTTGAAGACCGTCTGGGGCGCGGGCCATGCCGCCGACGTCCAGTATCTGCGCGTCGTAATCGGCCAACTGCGCCACAAGCTGGAAGCCGATCCGGCCGCACCGACCCTGGTCGTTACGGAGCCGAGCGTGGGATACCGGCTCGAACTCTGATCGCCGCCGCACGCCTCTTCAAGGCGGATAGCCTGTTGTGGGCGAGGGCGGCTCGCTGACGCTTGGCGCCACGCCAACTGCAGGATGGCTGATTCCCTGGTGAGGCGTGAAGCCAATATCAGACCTCGTATTCTGGATAACCACGCATATGTCGATTTTGTATAAAAAGAACGATGTGGGGTCATATTGTATCGGTAGTGATTTGAAGCAGCTTTAAATGAAAAGGATATTGTTTCTGAATGGAATAAAAGCCAAGTTATACTGTCTTTGTCATATATACTTCATGCAATTTTCGAGAATTGTTCCGATGAACCGACTACCCCCGCAAGCGATGGGAGAGCCGACACGGCCGCCCGTTCGCTTCAATCGGGGATCGATTAATGACACACCGCAAACAGCTGTTCTGGGCGACCACCGCCCTGGCCGGCGCTCTCTCTCTCGCCGGAACCGCCTCGGCCCAGTCGTCGGGCACGGAAGCCGCCGAACTCAAGGAAATCGTCGTCACCGGTCAGCGCGGTCCGCGCACTATGGATGGCGTCATCACCGCGGAGTCGGTCGCCAAGAGCCGCGCGACGATCAATCAGGAGTTCATTTCGACCCAGGCTGCGGGCCAGTCGATCAACGAAGTCCTGAACCTGATCCCGGGCATGAACTTCACCAACAACGACCCCTACGGTTCGTCGGGCGGCAACATCCGCCTGCACGGCTTTGACAGCGCCCGTATCGCCCAGACCTTTGACGGCATGCCGCTGAACGACTCGGGCAACTACGCCCTATATACGAACCAGCAGCTGGACAGCGATCTGGTCGACAAGGCGACCGTCAACACCGGCACCACCGACGCCGACAGCCCCACCGCCTCGGCGACCGGCGGCACGATCAACATCTCGTCGCTGACCCCGACCGAAGACTTCGGCGGCTGGGTCCAGGGCTCGCTGGGCGACTTCAACTACCAACGGTTCGCCATGCTGGTGAACACCGGCGCCGTCGGCCCCTGGGGCACGCGCGCCTGGTTCGCCTATTCCGATCAGTCCTATGACAAGTTCAAGGGCCAGGGCGACCTGAATAAGATCCAGTACAACGCCAAGATCTACCAGCCCATCCGCGACAACGGCGACTTCGTCTCTCTGGCCGCGCACTGGAACCGCAACCGCAACAACGCCTACAACGGCCCGTATCTGATCCAGTCGGCCACGGACTCGCGTTCGGACGTCGAAGTCAGCCCCTATGGCTGGGATGTCGATTTCAACAACACCTATACGGCGCCGACCTTCGTCAACGGCTCGGCCGACGTCGACAGCAACTCGACCAGCTACTACGGTCTGCGGATCAATCCGTCCGACACCGGAAACCTGCGCGGCCAGTCGCGCTTCACTCTGGGCAAGGGTCTGATCTTCACCTTCGACCCCTCGTTCCAGTACGTCCTGGCCAACGGCGGATCGCAGCAGACGACCCTGACCGAGACCAACGCCCTGCTGCGCGGGTCGCAGACCTCGGGCGGCGTCGATCTGAACGGCGACGGCGATACGCTGGACACCGTGCGCCTGATGAGCCCGTCCAACACCCACACCCAGCGCTACGGCATCAACTCGTCGCTGCTGTGGTCGCCGAGCGACAACCACTCGTTCCGCCTGGCCTATACGCTGGACTGGGCCCGCCACCGCCAGACGGGCCAGTACGGCTATATCGACTATTCGAACGCTTCCTCGCCGGTCTTCGCCGACATCTGGGGCGGTCTGAAGGAAGAGGACAACCGGGTCGTCAACCTGGACGGCTACGCCCTGCGTTCGCGCGACCGCCTGTCCTACGCCCAACTGAACCAGGTCGCGCTCGAATACCGCGGCAAGTTCATCGACGACCATCTGCGTGTGAGCCTGGGCGTTCGCGCGCCCTTCTTCAAGCGCGAGATGAACCAGAACTGCTACTCGTCCAAGGGCACGAGCTCGGTGCTGTGCACGACGCAGACGGCGACGGTTTCGCCGAACTCGACCGCTAACTACACCTACTACCGTTTCGGCACCTCGACGACCGACTATATCGCGCCCTACAGCCGCGAGAAGACGTTCGACGACATCCTGCCGAACCTGAACGCCTCATGGCGCTTTGACTCGGCCCACAGCGTCTACGGCTCCTATGCGGAAAGCCTGACCCTGCCGCGGACGGACAATCTGTACACCGTCACCTATAATGACGCCGGTGATCTGGTCAGCCCGATCGTCGATCCGGAAAAGAGCAAGACCTTCGACCTGGGCTATCGCTACCAGAGCGGAACCGTCATCGCCTCGGCCAGCATCTGGTACACCCAGTTCGAGAACCGCATCCTGTCGACCTATGACGAGGAGACCGGCATCTATGCGGATCGCAACGTCGGCGACGTGGATCTGAAGGGCTTCGACGCCCAGGTCGGCTTCTCGCCGATGGAGCCTCTGTCGATCTATCTGTCGGCCTCGTACAACGATAGCGAGATCAAGGACGACGTGGTCTACAACTCGACCACGACCTACAACACGGCCGGCAAGACCCTGGTCGAGGTGCCGGACTGGACCTTCGGTCTGCGCGCCCAGTATGAAGCCGGTCCGCTTCAGGCCGGCGTCCAGGCCAAGTATGTCGGGGAACGTTGGGTCACCGACGTCAACGATCTGAAGGTCGACGCCTATACGACCGTCAACGCCGACGCCCGCTTCGACCTGGGCTATTTCGGCATGACCGGCACCTATGTGCAGCTGAACGTCATCAACCTGTTCGACGAGGACTATTACGGTTCGCTCGGCACGATCGTGACGGTCACGCCCGGGGAGCCTGGCTACAGCGCGTCCAGCCGTCCGTATGCGTCGCAAGGCGCGCCGCGCACGGTTCAGGCCACGATCCGCTACGCCTTCTGACCATCCTTTTCAGGGCGACGGTTCGCCGTCGCCCTGATCGGAACCGAGACGCCCCGGAGTTCAGGCTCCGGGGCGTTTTCGTGTGCGCTGTTCGTGTACGTTGGCCGCCGCTCAGGCGGCGAAGGCGGCCTTCATGGGCTGGACGTTCTGGACGGGACGTCGCGTCGGCAGGTCGAAACTGACCACCGTGCCCACGCCGGGCTCGCTCTCTATGTTCAGCCGCCCGCCGTGCATCTCGATCAGCGACTTGGTCAGGGCCAGGCCCAGGCCGGTGCCCTGGGTGGTCTTGGAATGCTGGCCTTCGACCTGTTCGAAGGGTCGCGCCAGACGGACCAGATGTTCAGGCGCGATGCCGATGCCGGTGTCGGCGCAGGCGATGCGGACGCGATCCTCGCCGGCCGCGCCCTTGAACGGCGTCAGCGACAGGGTGACGGTCCCGCCTTCGGGGGTGAATTTCACGGCGTTGGAGATCAGGTTCAGCATCACCTGTTTCACGCCGCGCTGGTCCGCCTCGATGTCCGGCAGGTCGCCCGACTCGATCGACAGGGTCAGGCCGGACTCCAGAACCTTGCCGCGCATCAGTCGGGCGGCGTCCTCGCACACGTCCCGCAGCGACACGGGCTCGTAGTGCAGGGTCATCTTTCCGGCCTCGATCTTGGCCATGTCCAGGATGTCGTTGATCAGGCTGAGCAGATGCTGGCCGGACTTCAGAATGTCGCCGGCGTAGCCCTTGTACTTCTCGCCTATGGGACCGAACAGTTCGGCGGCCATGATCTCCGAGAAGCCGTTGATGGCGTTCAGCGGGGTGCGCAGTTCGTGGCTCATATTGGCCAGGAATTCGGACTTGGCCTGGTTGGCGACCTCGGCCCGGGTCATGGCGATCTCGTATTTCCGGGCCAGTTGCGACAGCATCTGCTGGCTGGCTTCGAGTTGGGCGACGGTGCGGCTCAGGTCCTCGACAGCGCGGCGACGTTCGGTCTCTTCACGCTTGATGGCGGTGATGTCGGCGGCCGTGACGACCGATCCCCCCTCCGAGGTGAAGCGTTCGGACAACTGCAGCCAGCGGCCGTCGTGCAGTTCGACCTCGCGAAGACCCGCCCGGCCGTCCGTGGGCGCATGTTCGGCCTTGATGGCCAGGGCGGCGATGCGGTTCAACTCATCCTTGGCCGCGCCGCGTCGCACGACGCCGGACTGGAAGTCGAAAGCGTCCTCGAACGCCTGGTTCCAGAGGATGAGGCGGCTTTGGCGATCAAACAGGACGAAGGCGTCCGAGATGCTCTCCACCCCGTCGCGCAACCGGCTTTCGGCGGACTGGGCGGCGGCCTTTGCCCGGCGGGCCTCGGTGATGTCCAGGGCGACGCCCAGTATGGCGGAGAAGCCGGTCTCGCCCCGCACCCCACGCGCCTGGCCGCGCGCATCGATCCAGCGGGTCCGGCCGCCGTCGCCCGGGACAGGGAAGGTGACCTCGAAGGCGCCATAGGCCGAGGCCTGGCGCAATGCGTGCTGCACCTCGTCACGGTAGCGCGGGTGGATGCGGGCCATCACGGCTTCAGCCGGCACGACGCCGCCGGTTTCGAAGCCCAGCAAGGTCGCCATATAGTCGGACAGGGTCACTTCGGCGCCGTCCAGATCCCATTCCCATACGCCGCAGCGCGCCGCCTCCACCGCAATGCGGAAGCGTTTTTCCGACGAGGCCCATTCCCGGCTGGCGCGCGCACGGCGCAGGCCCTGGAACAGGAACAGCGCCAGGACGCCGAGGCCCAGCAGCACAGGCGCCGCCAGAACCCAGGCCTCGCCAAGCAGACCCGCCACGCCCGAGGGCGGTCCGTCCTGCAAGGCGACCACATAGGGACCGGCGGGCGTGATCGGCGCCGCCACGACCGACGCCTGGCCCTCTGGCGTCGCGATGGTGCGGGGCGTGGTCAGGGCCGCCAGGGCTTCGGCCTGGACGCCGATCAGCGGCGTTGCGGGCTTGCCGATCTCAGCGGCGTTCGGCGAGGCCAGGACGATCCCTGTCTTCGACACGATCCGAACCGCGCCAGAGGCGGGCAGGGACGGCAGAATGCGCGCCTCAAACCGACGTGCTCCGGCTTGCGGCCCCGTCAGGGCGACGACGCCGGGGGACTGCACAGGCCCCTGGCTGGCCAGAATCGCGCCGTCGGCGCCGATCACGGAGAAGCCCGCATTCGGCGCGACGCGGCGTGCGGTCTCGACAGCGGCCATCGGCAGGGCATCATCCAGCAGTGCGGCTGTCCCGGCGTCGATCCCGGCCTGGGCGGCCTGCATCAGGACGGCGGTCCGGCTGGCGGTAAGCTGGGCGCTCAACGCCAGGTTCTCGTTCTGAAGCCGATAGGCTTCGCGGGCGGGACGTGTCGCGTCTCGCGACATCAACAGCATATATCCGGTGGAGCCGAGGGCGAGCACCAGCACGCCGATGCGCATCCAGGCCGGGGCGCTGGGGGCGCTGGGGGCGCTGTCGGTGGCGCGTCGGCCTCGCTTGTCTTGCCGCCGCTCCATGCCCCGCAAGGCGCTCTCCCGACCAAATCAGCTACAGGGGGAATCTAGGCTGCGTCGCGGATTCCTGTCGAGGCTTGGTTAATGCTTTCTGAATTCTCAGGCCGCCGCGGCCGGGGATGGAATTCGTGCGGGCGCCGCCTCCAGAATTTCCGTCACCGGTTGCAGCATGTCGCGGGCCTGCCGGGCCAGGGCCAGAACGGCGGGGGGCGCGTCGTCGGGGCTCTCGGCCACCAGGTCCATCAGACTTTCGGCGAGTTGCATCAGACGGGGCGCAGCGGCGATCAGCCGGGATTGAAATTCGATACGCTGGGGGTCGCGGTCGTATTCGGCGCCGGGCACGCGCCAACCGCCCCAGTCGGCGGTGTCGGTGACGACCACGGGATAGGTGCCGGGCTGGGGGTGGTGCAGACAGTCTTCTTCCGCCTGCCACTTGTTGCGGGCGCGCAGCACGCGCCAGTCGCCGACCTCGGCCCCGGCGGCGTCCTCGGCGGCCATCATCAGTTCGGCGGCGGCGAACTCGCGTCCCAGGCCGACGTCATAGGTGACGCGCACCGGCTCGTCGAAACCCTTGGCCCAGACCGGCTGGACCTTTTCGATGGTCGCCCAGGCGCCCACGCACTCGACCCAGACCTTCTGACCCTTCTGGAACTGCGCGCGCGCCATTCTGATCTCCCACCGTTCAGGGCGCAGAATGACGCACGCCGGTTAGCGCGTGGTGAGGGGGGAGGGTTAACGCGAGATGCTCTCCAGCGTCTCGCCGGCGTATTTCTCCTTCACCCGGGTCGACAGGTCGCCCAGCGAGATGACCCCGACGATACGGCCATGCTTGTCCACCACAGGCGCCCGGCGAATCTGGCGCGACCCCATCAGGTCCAGCACGGACTTAAGGTCGTCGGTGTCCAGCACCGTCTGCGGGTCGCGGGTGATGTATTCGACCACAGGCGCGGTCGGCGACGCGCCAGCG
>JBKBXN010000075.1:0-13369 GCA_046314055.1 Brevundimonas sp. | reverse complement strand
GTCCGGGCCTCGCGGCCCGGACGGATCTCAGATCAGAACGGCAGCAAATTGCGCTGACGGCTGTAGCTCATGGTGCCGATATTGGCGCCCAGACGCAGGCCGACGCCGGTGCGGATGGGCGCCAGTACGATGCCGTCCGCCTGCTGGTAGTTCACGCCCAGGCCGGCGATCAGATAGGCCGTGCCCTCGACGCCCGGATAGCGGCGATAGATCATGTCGGGGTGATACAGGCCATAGACCAGGGTGAAGACCCGGCTGGCGTTGCCGCCCCAGTCCCAGCCCACCGAGGCTCCCTGCCAGAACACCTCCTGCGAGGCCGACAGGTCCTTCATATGCAGGGCGCCGCGGCCATAGCGGGCGCCGACCACCACCGCGCCCGAACCCTCTTCGCCGGCGATATAGGCGGTGGGGCGGTCGCCCTGATCGGCGAAGACGCGCTCGATGGCGCCGCCCACGGCCTCGGCCGCGATGCCCAGTTCCTTCGACCCGGCCGCGACCAGTTCGTCGAAGGAGTAGGACTGGGCCTGATTGTCCGACCGGATCGGATAGTTGGGATTGGCCGGAGCCGTCGCGCAGGCGCCGACAGACGAGGCGCCGGCGGCGGTGGCCAGGCCGGAAAGGATCAGTTGGCGGCGATGCATGAGGGGCGCTCCGAGGGCGGCGAAAGAACGGCCGGCTGGCGCGCCGGTCTTCGCTGCACCGTCCCCGACCTTTGCGGCAGCCTTGCGGCTTCAAGGTTAACGGGGGCTTACGGTGCTGCCTCCGCCGCGCTGGCGGCGAAGTCGGCGCCCGGCAGTTTGGCGACGCACGTCATCACTGGCGGCGAGTCCGGGTCGTTGATGAAGTCGAACGCCATGCGGCCGCCGCAGGCGTTGAAGCTGGCGCCGTGACTGAGGCCGGGCATTTGCACAAAGAAGCCCTTCGGCATGTTCGTCAGCAGCCGGCGGCCCCACTGAGGCGGGGTGGAAGGATCGAACTCGCCCGCGAGGATCAGGGTGGGGACGTCGCTGCGCACGGCCTCGTTTTCAACCGTCGGCGCCGGTGCGACGTTCCAAGCCGCGCACATGTCGGGCGACGCCGCACGGGGGTCCATGCCGCCCAGACCGTAATCCGCCGACGTCTGCGCACGGACGCGGTCCGCATCCTGGAACGGCGCTTCTTCACGGCACCAGACGGACAATCTCAGCCCCCAGGTGAAGTTCGAGGGGCCTTGAGCTTGCGTGATCCAGCCGGCCATTTCTTCATACCGACCCGCCAGAGCCGCACCCACGGCGCGGGGGATCAGGGGGATGAGACGCGGATTCTGCAACGCCATGCCGACGGCCTGGACGACCTCGGCCCCTCTGGCGTCCACCAAGGGATCGGCCAGACCGAAGGGCAAACGTTCCTCGTCGGCCTTGGCCACCAGGGCCTGGAAGTCCGCCCTTGGGTGCGGCCAGGCCGTCGCGCAGGCTGAGTCCACCGCGCAACCGTCGAACACTGCGTTCAGCGCGCGCCAGGTGTTGGCGCTGGCGGTCTCGTCGTAGTTCACTTCAGGCGGCAAGGCGGAGTCCAACACCATTGCGCGCACCGAGGCCGGATGGCGTCTGGCAACCGTCAGCGCCAGCCGCGTTCCGTAGGACAGGGCGTAGAGGTTCAGTTGAGGATAGCCCAGGGCGACACGAAGATCTTCGATGTCGTCGGCCGCCTCCGCCGAATTGTAGCCATTCAGGCCCGCTCCGGCGTCCTCGAGTCGCGCACGACAAGCACCCGCTGCGGCGACCAGGGCCGTCTCCGCCGCCCCAGCCCTTAGTCGGCCCGCGCTGATCTGGCCCTTCAGAGCGTTTATATCCGGGCATTCGAGCGCAGGCTGAGACAGGCGTGCGCCGCGCGGCTCCAGCAATACTTGATCGCGCGCGTCGAGGAAGGGATTGCTCTTGCCCGAACGCTGGCCGGTCAAGGCGCTGTTGCCGGGACCACCCGTCAGGAACATGACCGGGTCGGAGGCCGGTTGGGCGGCGCGACTGCGGAATATGATGACCGGCAGCCGGATCATCCGACTGTCCGCCACCGACCTGTTCTCCGGGACGTTCAACGTGCCGCAGTCGATCTTTTCGTCAGCCGCGACATCGACGACGCAGGCCCCCGGCTCGAAGAAGGCGCGCGACGGCGCGCTTTGCGCGAACGCGACGCCTGGCATGGCCGCCGCCAAAGCCAGGCCCAGTTTCAGCATGTTCAAAGCGGCGCCCCCGGTTCGCCCTTACCGTCGCGGCTCGCGCTCGGCGGGGCAACTTAAGGATCGGTAACGCCGGCAGGATGGTAACTGCGTGAGCCTAAGCCCGCAGCTTGCCGCCCTGCTTCTCCACCGCCGCCACGACCTTGGCGGTCAGGGCCTCGATCTCGGCCTCGGCCAAAGTCGCCTCGCGCGGCTGGATCACCACTTCCAGGGCGACGGACTTGAAGCCCTCATCCACGCCCTTGCCGCGATAGACGTCGAACACCCGGACATCGGCGATCAGGGCCTTGTCGGCGCCGGCCGCAGCCCGGACCAGGTCGCCAACCGGCTTGGCGTCCTCGACCACGAAGGCGAAGTCGCGGGTCAGGGGCATGAAGGCCGACAGGTCGGCCGATCCCCGCGCCTTGCCCGACTTGCCGCGCGGCTCGGGCACGGCGTCCAGTACGATCTCGAAGCCCAGCATCGGACCGTCGGCGTCCAGCGCCTTGAGCACGCGCGGGTGCAGTTCGCCGAACTCGACCATGATGTTCTTCGGCCCTAGCTGCAGCCGGGCCGAACGGCCGGGATGCCACCAATCACGGTTCTGACCCTGGGCCAATTGCAGCGAGGCGACCGGGGCGCCGATCTCTTCCAGCAGGGTGGTCAGATCGGCCTTCAGGGCGAACAGGGCGTCCTCGCCGGCGCCGGCCCAGTGACGGGCGGCATGGGGGGCGACCAGGGCGGCGATGACCGTGCGTTGATCCTTGGAGCCGTCGCCCAGATAGATGGGGCCGATCTCGAACAGGGCGGCGTCGGCGAAACCGCGTGCGGCGTTGCGGGCCGCCGCCTGGATCAGGTTCGGCAGGGCCGAGGGGCGCATACAGTCCAGATCGGCCGCGATGGGATTCTCCAGCACCAGCCGGTCGTCTCCGCCGCCGAACAGAGCCGCCGTCGATTGTTTGGTGAAGGACCAGGTGACGGCCTCGGCATAGCCCATGGCGGCCAGGGCGCGGCGCGCCGTGCGGACGCGGGCCTGACGGGGGCTCAGCACCCCGCCGGCGGGGCGGGCGACCTCAGGCAGGGGCGTGTCGGGCAGGCTGTCGAAGCCCTCGATCCGCGCCACCTCTTCCACCAGATCAGCTCGGCCCTCGACGTCGCGCCGCCACGACGGCGGGGTCACGGTCCAGGGCTCGGCCTGATCGGCGGGGCCGGCGGTGACCAGGAAGCCGAGCTGACCCAGGATGGTCCCGATCCGGTCGTCGTCCAGGTCCATGCCGCTGAGCCGCTTCACATAGGCGGGGTCGAAGGCGAAGGGCGCCGGGCTGGCGGGGGGCTCGCCGACGAAGACGATCTCGGACGGCTCGCCGCCGCACAGGTCCAGGATCAGGCGGGTGGCCAGCTCCAGCCCCGGTGTGACCGAGACCGGATCGACGCCGCGCGCGAACCGGTACTGGGCGTCGGAATGGATGCCGAGCGCACGGCCGGTCTGGGCGATCACCAGCGGGTCGAACCAGGCGCTTTCGACGAAGACATCGGTCGTGGTCTCGTCGCAGCCGGTGCTCTCGCCGCCCATGACGCCGCCCAGGCCGATGGGGCGCTCGCCCCCGGCGTCGGCGATGACGCAGTCGGTCGCGGCGGCCGCATAGGTCTTGCCGTCCAGGGCGATCAGATGCTCGTGCTCGCCGCCCTCAATATGGGCCGTCCCGGCCGAAACCTGCCCGCCGCGCACCACGATCTCGGTCCCGACCAGCTTGGCCACATCATAGACGTGCAGCGGCCGGGCGCGGTCATAGGCGATCAGATTGGTCACATCGACCAGCCGGTTGATCGAACGCAGGCCGATGGCCGTCAGGCGTTTCTGCAGCCAGGCCGGCGACGGCCCGTTCTTCACGCCCCGGATCACCCGACCGGCGAAGACCGGGCACATCTCGGGCGCGTCCAGCCGCACGGTGATCGGCGACGTGAAGGCCCCGCGCACCACGGCGATGTCGAAATGCTTCAGCTTGCCGACGCTGGCGGCGGCGAGATCCCGCGCGATGCCGGCGACGCCCAGCCAGTCGGGCCGGTTCGGCGTCACCTCGAAATCGATCACGGGTTCCGCGCCGAACAGACCGGCGACCGGCGTCCCAACAGGAATTTCCGGCGGCAGCTCCTGGATGCCGTCGCTCTCATCGGCCAGCTCCAGTTCGGACGCCGAGCACAGCATGCCGTTCGACACCACGCCGCGCACCGGCTTCTCGACCAGGGTCACGCCCAGGCCGGGCACATAGGCGCCGATGGGGGCGTAGATAGTGGTCAGGCCCGCCCGCGCGTTCGGCGCGCCGCAGACGATCTCTTTCACGCCATCGACGGTCTCGACCTGACAGACCTGAAGCCGGTCGGCGTTGGGGTGACGCTCGGCCGACAGGATCTTGGCCACGGTGAAGGGCGCCAGCTTGGCGGCGGGATCGAGAACCTCCTCGACCTCCAGCCCGGCCATGGTCATGGCCTCGGCGATCTGATGGACGTCGGCCTCGGTCTCGAGGTGGTCTTTCAACCAGGAAAGGGTGAACTTCATGCGGTGGGCGCGCCCCCGAGGGCCTTAATGAACTGATCGATAAATTCGTCTGTGCCGGTGAAGCCCATGCCGAAGAAGACGCAGCGGTCGAACTTGCAGTTCTGCATGGCGATGGTTCCGACCACCTTCTGCGGGCTGACGGGGCGCAGCACCAGGCTGCGCACGTCGCCGCCGTTCTCGCCCATGTTGCAGCCGTCGAAATGGACGCCGCTGAGGGCAAGAAGCACGCCGGGGCCTTCGATGACGCAGCTGGTGAAGGTCTTGTTCTCGATCAGCGACCGATTGGTCGCCTCGACCGTCTGGCGGTACAGGCTGAACAGCGGGAAGGTCATGCCCTCATAGTGGCTGCGCTGGGCCAGATCGTCCGGCACGACCACCTGGCGGCGCTGGACGACGGGGTTCTGCTGGAAGGTCATCAGCTCAGTCCGCTTGCAGGATTGGGGGCCGAAAAGGCCGAGAAGCCGTAGTGCGCCAGCCAGCGCGTGTCGGCGTCGAACATGGGGCGCAGGTCAGGCACGCCGTATTTCAGCATGGCCAGGCGATCCACCCCCATGCCGAAGGCGAAGCCCTGATACTCATCCGGGTCGATGCCGCAGTTGCGCAGCACATTGGGATGCACCATCCCGCAGCCCAGGATCTCCAGCCAGTCGTCGCCGGTGTTGAACACCAGTTTCCCGCCCGACCGGTCGCAGCGGATATCCATCTCTGCGGAGGGTTCGGTGAAGGGGAAGTGGTGCGGCCGGAACCGCGCCTGGACCTCGTCCAACTCGAAGAAACGGGCGATGAAGGTCTGAAGCGTCGTCTTCAGATGGCCCATATGGATGTCGCGGTCGATCACCAGGCCTTCGATCTGGTGGAACATCGGCGTGTGGGTGGCGTCCGAATCCTTACGGAAGGTGCGGCCCGGCGCGATGATGCGGATCGGCGGCGTCTGGCTCATCATGGTGCGGACCTGCACCGGGGAGGTGTGGGTGCGCAGCACCTTGCGCTCGCCCGTCTCGGGATCGGGCTTCAGGAAGAAGGTGTCGTGCATTTCCCGCGCCGGATGTTTGGGCGGGAAGTTCAGGGCGGTGAAGTTGTGGAAATCGTCCTCGATGTCCGGGCCTTCCGCGACCGCAAAGCCCATCTCGGCGAACAGGGCGATCATCTCGTCCATCACCTGCGTGGTGGGGTGGACCCCGCCCTTGCGACGCGGCCGGGCCGGGAGGGTCAGGTCGACGCGCTCAGCCTGAAGCCGGGCGTCCAGCTCGGCGGCCTCCAGTTCGGCCTTCTTGGCCGTGATGGCGGCGGACACGCGGTCACGCAGGCCGTTGATCATCGGCCCCTGTTCACGGCGTTCATCGGGGCTCATGGCCCCCATCCCCTTCAGCAGGCCGGAGACGGAGCCGGACTTGCCCAGGGCGGCGACGCGCACCTCTTCGAGGGCGGCGACGGTTTCCGCGCCGCCGATGGCGTTGATCAGGTCGAGTTCGAGTGTGGCGAGATCGGTCATTTGGCCCGTGCCTTAGCGGGCCGGGGCGCGTTCGTCACCCTTGAAGGCGCGCGGCGGGATCAATCAGGGGGCGGAGGCGATGGCGGCAAGCTGGTCGGCCGGCGCCTTGTAGGCCGCGACGATCCAGGCGGGCGGTTCCGGCTCCCAGCGAATGGGCTTGCCCTCGGTGCTGTTCCAGCGGTGCAGCCACGAGATTCCATTGGCGCGGACATAGCGATCTTCATGCGCATAGATCGGGTCCGACAGGGCCTCTTCCAGCGTCACGAACCGATAGCCGCGCGCCAGATACAGGGCGTGGATCTGCGGATAATAGACCTGGTTCAGGCTGTTGGCGTGCAGCAGCAGGACCTGGGCCGGTTCGCGCCCGCCGGTCAGTTCCGCGCTATAGGGTTCGAAGAAGTCCAGCACCGTGGTCATATGCGCCACATAGGCTTCGCCGACCCTGCGCTTCAGCGCCTCGTCCCCCAGTTGCTCGGCCTTGCGATAGACGTCGGCGAACATCCAGTCGTTGTTGTCCAGGGTGACGGGCGCGACCGTATAGCCGCGCTGGGCCAGGCCGGCGGCGATGGCGTCATGCTTTTCCTGGGTCTCGCCGGTGAACAGATAGGGGTGGCGGAACCAGCGCAGGGTCCGCCCCCGCGCCTCCAGCACCGCCCGCGTGGTCGGGGCGCCGGCGTCCACATCGGCCAGATAGGCCTCGGCCGTCGTGCGGTGGATATTGATGTGGCTGAAGCTGTGGTTGCCCAGATCCAGCCCGCCGTCCAGCCAGACCCCAAGGGCCGTCGGCAGGGTCGAGACACGAGTCGGCTCGCACACCTTGCCCTCGTTGACGAAGGCCGTCCCATGGGTGTCCAGGGGCTTGAGCATGGCCACGAACTCCGTGGTCAGCCGCATCATCTGTACCGGATCGCACAAGGCCGCGTCCGGCGCCTGATAGGGCAGATCGTCGAAGGTCACCGCGACCCGTCGCTCCTGCGCGAGCGCCGGCGTGGTCAAGACCAAAGCCAACATAAGGCCGAGGATCGGAACACGTTTCATCATGCACTCAGCCTAGCCCAAACTGCGGCCGGCGAACACTCAAGCAGTATTCCGTCCGAATACGGATTACTTGTCCGAAACGCGCCGCGAAAGGTTCATGATCGGCAAAGCCGTTGTTAAATATCCCCCGTTAAGCCCTCCCTCGTGGACATGAGGGGGGCCGAATGCCGCTGATTGGTGATTTCGTTGATTTGATCGCGCCGGTGGCTCCGTCCACCCCGTGCGCCGAGGTGTTTGAACGGTTCCAGACCGAGCCCAACACCCTGGCCCTGGCCGTGGTGGCGGACGACAACCGACCGGTCGGCATCATCGAGCGCAACGCCTTTACCCTGCGGATGGCGGCCGAGTTCGGGCGTGCGCTTTACGCCAAGAAGCCGGCCGAAAGCCTGATGGATCGCAACGCCCCCATCGCGGAGGCGGCGACCAGCGCCGAGACCTTCTTCCAAGCCTATGGCGCGGCCGAACTGGGCGCCCTGCTGAGCGGCTTCATCGTCGTGGCCGAGGGCCGCTATCTGGGCGTGGGCACCGCCCTTCAGGTGGTCCAGGCCGGCGCCGCCCTGCACCGCCAGCGCGCCGAGGAAATGGGCGCCCTTGCCCGCGACCTGGCCTATGCCGAGGCCGAGGCCGTCGCCTCCAGCCGCGCCAAGTCCGAGTTCCTGGCCGTGATGAGCCACGAGATCCGCACCCCTCTGAATGGCGTGCTGGGCGTCGCGGCCCTGATGGAGAAGAAGCTCGAACAGGAAGAACTGCGCCCCTATGTCCGAACCGTCATCGATTCCGGCCAGAGCCTGCTGCGACTGCTGACCGACGCCCTGGACATGTCGCGCGCTTCGGCGGGGATGCTGACTCTGGAAGAAGAGCCGCTGAGCCTGTCGGCCGTCGCCTTCGACATCGACGCCCTGTGGCGCGCCCGCGCAGAGGAGAAGGCGCTAAGCCTGACTGTCCGCACCGACTTCGAGTCCAGCCCCTGGGTGCGGGCGGACGGGATGCGGATCAAGCAGCTGCTGAACAATCTGGTCGGCAACGCCCTGAAGTTCACCCAGACCGGCGGCGTCATCGTCACCCTGGCCAGCCATACGACACGCGACGGCCTCCGGGTCGAAATGACCGTGGATGACAGCGGCCCCGGCGTGCCCGAGGCGGCGGCAGCGACCATCTTCGACCCGTTCAACATCGGCAAGGCCGGGCGCGAGGGCGCCGGCGCCGGTCTGGGCCTGGCCATCTGTCGCCAGATCGCCGAGCGGATGGACGGGACCATCGGCCTGAGCGTATCGCCGCTGGGCGGGGCGCGGTTCCACGTCGTCCTGCCCCTGCACGCCTGCCCGGCCGACGAAGCCGGCGCCGCCCCGCCCATGGCCGAGCCGACGCCGCACGACACGCTTCATGTCCTGGTGGTCGACGACAACCCCACCAACCGTTTCGTCGCCGCCAAGCTGCTGGAGATGTTCGACTGCACGGCGGAGATGGCCGAGAACGGTCAGGAAGCGCTGGAAGCCGTTCAGACCCGCCGCTTCGACCTGGTGCTGATGGACATCAAGATGCCGGTCATGGACGGAGTCGCCGCCACCCGCGCCATCCGCGCCCTGCCCGGCCCGGCCTCGCGCCTGCCAATCCTCGCCCTGACCGCCAACGCCGACGAACGCGACGAGCTGGACTATATCGCCGCCGGCATGAACGGGGTGGCGCAAAAGCCGATCCAGCCCGACACCCTGCTGAACGCCATGCGGCTGGTTCTGGCCGACGCCGAGGCCGACCGCCCGGCGGAAACCCTGGCCGAAACGGCAGCGGCCTGACTCTAAAACGAAGAACGCCCGCCCCGGCGAACCGGAGCGGGCGTTGATCTTTGCCGTACCGGCCTCGACTTAGGCGAGAGCGGCGCGGACCTTGTCGGCGACGGCCTTGAAGCCGGTCGAATCGGCGGCGATCGAAGCCAGGACCTTGCGGTCCAGTTCGATGCCGGCCTTGTTCAGGCCGTTGATGAACTGGCTATAGGTGAAGCCTTCGATACGCGCGGCGGCGTTGATGCGCTGGATCCACAGGGCGCGGAAGTTGCGCTTCTTGGTGCGACGGTCGCGATAGGCGTATTGCCCAGCGCGGTCGACGGCGGCCTTGGCCGTACGGATCGTATTCTTGCGGCGGCCGGAGAAGCCCTTGGCCTGCTCCAGAACCTTCTTGTGCTTGGCGTGCGAAGTTACGCCACGTTTAACGCGAGCCATGTCGCTATTCCTTCAAATTCTTTGGGTTGAGATCTGTCGTACAGCGCGCGCCGATCAGGCGTACGGCATGTAGGACTTGATCTTCTTGGCGTCGGCGTCGGCCATGACCGAGGTGCCCCGGTTCTGGCGGATATATTTCGAGTTGTGGCTGATCAAGCGGTGACGCTTGCCCGCAACGCCGGCCTTCACCTTGCCAGTGGCCGTGAATTTGAAGCGCTTCTTGGCGCCCGACTTCGTCTTCAGTTTCGGCATTTCAGTCTCCTTTTTGAGGGGCTACCGCTCTTCGAGCTACTTGAGCCCGCGTCGTGGTGTTTCCTCAGAGTTTAAGAACCGCCTAGGCATGCCTGTTCGCCCGGCGGTTCGGTACGCGAAGGCGCGGCTTGTAAGCGAAGACGCCCCGCGACGCAAGATGAGTCAGGACAAGGACTTGGCGGGCGCATTCGCCGCGCCCTGACCTCGCCGGATCGCCCGCCCGGCGTTCAACGCCATCACCGCCGCTGGAACGGTCAGCAAGGCGCCGACCAGGAACGGCCAGTCATGCCCCAGGCCCGAGAACAGCGCCCCGGCCACCATGGGCCCGAAGATGCGCGCCACCGAGCTGGAGGCCATGTTCAGCCCCAGCATCGCTCCCTGTCGGTCGGGCGGCGAGGCCCGGCTGATCATGGCCGAAATATTGGGCATGGCCAGCGACATGCCGCAGGCGCCCAGGGCCATGACGATCGGGATGACCCACCCCTGCACCACCGGCAGGGACAGGCCGCCCAGCTCCAGCCGGGTCGCGGGGAACCACTCGACCGGCGCCAGCACCTGCAGCACCAGCGACGCTCCAAACAGCAGCATCCCCGTCGCCAGCACCCGCGCCTCGCCGAACCGGCGCGCCAGCCGTCCGGCGAAGAACCCCTGGTTCAGCGTCGACACCACGCCGACGATCATGAAGCTCAGCCCCACCTCGCGCGCGCCCCAGGCGTAGCGGCTCTCAGACCACAGGCCGAACACGGCCTCCATGGCCGAAAAGCCGGCCATATAGATCAGGGTCACGATCAGGACCCGCGAGACCACCGGGTTGGTCCGGGCGTCCTTCAGCCCCGCCAGGAAGGGCGGACGCGCCGCCGTGGGATCGGCCTTGGCCCGGCTCTCGCGCAGGAAGACGATCACCCCGACCGCCGCCAGGGCCGCCAGGGCCGCGGCCAGAAAGATCGGCAATTGATAGCCCAGCCGTCCCAGCTGCGGCTGGGTCAGCAGTCCGCCCAGGCCCGGCCCGACGATGAAGCCCAGGCCGAAGGCGGCGCCGATCAGCCCCATCCGCGCCGCACGCTGCTCCGGCGGCGTCACATCGGCGACATAGCCCTGGACGGTCGAGATATTGCCCGCCCCTAGTCCGGTGAACAGCCGCACCGCGATGGCCAGCCAGATGTTCGGCACGAAGGCCAGCATCAGATAGCCCAGTGCATTGGCCACAAGCGTGACCAGCAGCACGGGCTTGCGCCCGATCCGGTCCGACAGCCGCCCCCAGAAGGGCTCGGCGAAGAACTGGCCCAGCGAATAGGCCGAAAACATCAGGGTGATCTGCCAGGCCTCGGCCTTCAGGCTCTGGGCGAAGAAGGGCAGCAGCGGCACCACCAGCCCGAACCCGACCAGATTGATGAAGACCACCGAGAACAGCACCGCCAGGGCAGGGGCGCGAACGGCGGGAGGCGTGGACGTCTGGCTCATGCCCCACGCTTAGCGCGACGCTTGGCCTGCGAGAAGCGCTCTCGCGTCGCCGCCCCTCGACCGCTCAGTTCGACCCGACGGGATTGTTCGCTTCCAGGAACCGCACCGTCTCGCGCAGCATCTGCTGGCGGGTGTCGGCGCGCGACAGCCAGTGGTCTTCGCCTCGCAGTTCGATGAACTCCACCGGCTTGTCCGCCCGGCGCATGGCCTCGGCCATGACCCGGCTCTGCTCGATCGGCACGACCGTGTCGTCCCTGCCGTGGATCAGCAACAGGGGCCGGTCGACCGTCTCGGCCAGCAGGGCCGGCGATAGGGCGTCCAACGCCCGGTCGTTCAGTCGCGCCGCCCCCATGAACCGGTTCCAGTAGCGCACCGTCTGGCTGTCGTTGCGGCCCTCCTGCCGCGCCTCCCAGTTGACCATGCGGCGCAGGTCCGACACCCCGGCGACGGCCACGCCGCAGCGATAGACCCCGGCGTCCAGCGTCAGGCCCGCCATGGCCGCATAGCCGCCGTAGCTGGCGCCGACGATACAGACCCGTTCGGGATCGATGATCCCCTCGGCCGCCAGCCAGCGCACCCCATCCGACAGATCGGTCTGCATCTTGCGCCCCCACTCGCCGTAACCCGCCTCCAGGAAGGCCAGGCCATAGCCGGTGGAGCCGCGAAAATTGGCTTGAAGGACCGCATAGCCGCGCGACGCCAGGGCCTGAGCCCACCAGTCGAAGCCGGCCACGTCCTGCGACGCCGGCCCGCCGTGCGCCAGCACCACCAGCGGCAGCCCCGACGGCTCTTTCGCCCCGGGCGGCAGGGTCAGATAGCCCGGAATGTCCAGCCCGTCCGCCGCCGCATAGTGAATCGGGCGCATCTCGCCGACCTGAGCAGGCAGTATGGTCGGATAGGCCTCGGCCAGGATGTCGGCCGCCCCCCGGGAGAAGTCGACCAACTGATACAGGCCCGAATCCTCGATGTCGTTGAACACCACCACCCGATCCTGCGCGTCGTTCCAGGACGTCAGCAGCGGCCTCTTTCCCGCAAAAGCCCGCTCTATGGCGCCCCAACGCCGCGCGGCCGCCGGATCGATGAACTCGTAGTGCGTACCGTCCTCCTCCGTGCGGCCGCCGCCGATCAGCAGGCGCGTGCGCGGATGATGGACCAGAAAATCGGGGTGATGTTCGAACGGCAGCCGGCTCCACTCGCCGGTGTCCACATTGACTTCGAACAGGACGTCCGATGTCTCGGAATCCTCGTCCTCCGGGGCCAGATCGGGCCGGTCGGCTCCAATGATCACCGTGCGCGGCGTGCGCCCCATGCCGAGCAGGCTGGGCGTATCCACAGGCGCATCAACCACCCAATTCTCATGGAATCCGGCGCCCTTAGGCAGTCGTAACGACCACCGCCCCCCGCGCTCGACATAACGGGCCATGGCGACCACCTGGCCTTCGCCGTCCAGCACATAGTCCTCGGTCTCGCGGTCCATGGTCTTCACCGCCCGCCCCCGGCCCGTCCGAAGGCTGATCCGGTGCAGGTCGATCTGGCCGGTATTGATATTGATCCCACGGGCGAACAGCGTCGGACCTTCTTCGGTGCTGCGGATCGAGGCTGGGCCGTACAAAACGGCCAGAACATCCGGCGTCCGGTCCAGCACCTGGACCAGCTTCTTTTTCTCCAGATCCAAAATCTGGCCGAAGAACAGCTCGGACCGAGGCACGCCCAACATCGGTATGCCTTGCGTCTGCGAGGTCACGATCAGCACATGCCCCTCCCCGATCCAGCGTAGATCGCGCACCTTGATGGCGCCGACATCCGCAGCGAACAGGTGTTCGCCCGTGCTCATCCGCGTTACGGCTATGGCGCGAATCTCGTCCACGACGCTGATCCTGGCGACCAGATCGCCGCTGGGCGACAGCTCGATATATTCGATGGCCGGCGTAGCGCTGTAGGCCTCCAGAGGCGCCGGCGCCTCCGCCATGGCTGTCGCCTGAACCTTCGCGGCCGCGCTTCCCGCGCAACAAGCCACCACAATCGCCAGAGCGACCGCCTTAACCCCTGAACTCAACACCACGCACGTCCTCCCCCGAGTCGAACCTCCTTTTCAACTGCCCCGCTTGCAAGTTGCAAGAGGTCCGCCCCAGACGCGCAAAAAAAGACGCGCAAAAAAG
>JBKBXN010000074.1:0-13481 GCA_046314055.1 Brevundimonas sp. | reverse complement strand
CCCGCCTCCATCGCCTGGCGGGCGGCGTCCTCCGGGAGCGCGTGGCCCTCGTCGAAGCGGGTGCGCATGATCGAGGTGCCGACGTTGGTCTTCGCGTGCACCAGGGTCTCGACGTCGCCGAGGCGCTCCGCCAGCGCCATGGCGTGGCGGCCGCGGGCGACGGCCTCCTCGTCGCGCTGGGTGAGCATGTGCAGCTGGTAGAGGTTGCTCTCGGCCATGGCCAGCTCGCGCGTCGGCGGCCCGTCCCGGACGAGCGCGGCCGCCTCGTCGCCGGCGGCCTCCGCCCCCGCGCGGTCCCGCGTCCACCACGGGATGCGCGACAGCCAGCGCAGGGAGGCGCTCGTGGCGCGCGGGTCGCCCAGCGTGCGGCGGATCGCCACCGCCTCCCGGGGCATGGCGAGCGCCCGGTCGGGCTGGCCGGCGTGGTAGGCCTGCTCCGAGCACTCCTCCAGGACCGCCACGCGCTCGGCGTCGCCCATCGGGGCGCCGTGCTCCCGGACGAGCGCGAGCTGCTCGGCCGCCTCGCGGTGGGAGTCGGCCCGCACGGCGCCGGCCGCGGCGGCGAGCCCGTGACGGGTGAGCGCCTCCGGGTCGCGGGCCCCGGCGGCGTGGTGGGGGGCCCACGGCCGGGGCGACGGACGGAGGACAGGATGAAAACTCCGCCCGAACCGGGAAAGGGGTCAGTAGGGGCGGGTGACCGTCGAACTGCGGCTGGCGCCGCTGTTGGCGGAGACAGTACGGTTCACAGTGACGCCGTCATCATCGCGATAGGCCTCGACCTGGCGATCATAGCCGTAGCCGTTCGAGGTCTGCACGCTCGACCCTCGGCTATAGCTGTCGTCTCCATAGGCGGTGGAGGCGGTGCGGGTCTGGGTATTGCCGGCCGGGCCGGTACGTACAGCCGTCGTGGCATGGCCGCTTCCGGTGTCGACCGTGGTGCGAGCGCGCGCGCTGGACCAGCCTTGACCATCCACAGATCCATAACGTGAGACCGACGCCGAGCCGGGGCTGCGGTAGATGTCCGCGCCGCGCGTGGCGCTGTGATAGGGGCCGCTTACGGTGGCCGAGCGATGCCGCGACCGCGACTGGGCTTCGGCGCTGTCGGCGGCGGCGACGACGCCCGCGACGGTCAATAAACCCGCGACGGCGGCGACGATGAAGGGACGATGGGCGGTCATGGGCAGGCTCCTTTTGCGAGGTCCGGCCTGTTCCGGACGACTGCAGACTGACAGACCCGGCCGCCAGGGGTGTGTCGCCACGGCGCCCGTGCGTAACAGCATGTATCCCCTACTGGCGGGGCGAGAGCGGTTGCGCCAAAGCTTGGCCCATGACGACGGCTCTGATCCATCTGGTCGAGGACGACCCCGAAATCCGCGACCTGGTCTGCGCTCTGCTGGCGCGCGAGGGGCTGGAGTGCGCGGCCTTTCCAGACGCCCCAGCCTTCTGGGCGGCCTGGACGGTCCGCCGTCCCGACCTGGTGATCCTGGATCTGATGATGCCGGGCGAAGACGGTCTGTCGATCTGTCGCCGCCTGCAAGGCGGGGTCCCCGTGCTGATCGCCTCGGCGCGGGGCGAGCCCATGGACCGGGTCGTCGGGCTGGAAGTCGGCGCCGACGACTATATCGCCAAGCCGTTCGAGCCGCGTGAGCTGGTCGCCCGGATCAAGGCCCTGCTGCGCCGCCGCGACCGCGCCGCGCCCCCATCGCCGGCACCGTCGCCCGCGCGTCGGTTCGCGTTCGACGGCTGGCGACTGGACCTCGCCTCGCGCGCCCTGACCGACGCGGACGGACAGGCAGTCGAGTTAACCGCAGGCGAGTTCGACCTGCTCGCCGCCTTCGTCAAACGCCCGCAACAGATCCTGTCCCGCGACGACATCATGGACGTGCTGAAGGGGCGTCAGGCCGACGTCTTCGACCGCTCCATCGACATCCAGGTCTCGCGCCTGCGCCGCAAGCTGGGCGACCACCCGCGTGAGCCGCGCCTGATCCGCACCGTCCGAAACGCCGGCTATCTGTTCACCGCCGACGTCCAGGCCGTCTCATGAAACGGCTCGGCTTCGCCAACCGCCTGACCCTGACCTTGGTGGTGGTCGTCGTAGCCTTCCAGGCGATCAGCGTTCTGGGCCTGCTGCGTCTGCAGCAGAACGATCGTGACGATTGGCGCCTGCCCGTACCGGTACGGATCGCGGCCGCCGCCGCCGCCCTGGACCGCACCCCCTCCGCCCAACGTGACGACCTGCTGGTGGCCCTGAACGGCGACGCCACGCGCTTCTTCATCGCCGACGGCGCGCCTGCGGGCTATCGTACGCGCGGCGGCCCTTTGCCGGTCCTGCTGCGCAGCTATGGTGCGGCGCTGGAAGAGCGTGACGTGCGCCTGCTGGTTCCGAATGAGAAGCGCCGGTTTCGGCCCCGGCTGGCAGGTCGGCGCACCGCCGTCTATGCGATCTCCGTAGCCCTGGCGGACGGTCAGCGGCTGGTGGTCGCGCCGGGCCTAAACCAAAGGCGGCGCAGCATCGCCTTGGCCGCCTTGATCTTCAACCTGGCGGTGGGGTTGGCGGCGGCCTTTCTGGTGTGGCGGACGGTGCGCCGCGCGACCCGCGACCTTCAGGCCATAGCCGACGCGTCGGACCGCTTCGCCGTCGATCTCGCCGCCCCGCCGATGGACGAGACCGGCCATGCCGAGGCCCGTCGCGTCGCCTCGGCCTTCAACCGCATGCGCGCGCGCATCCAGGCCCTGATGGGGGAACGGATGCGGATGCTGGCGGCGGCGGCCCACGATCTGAAGACCCTGATGACCCGACTGCGGCTGCGGGTCGCCCTGATCGACGACCCGGACCAGCGGGCCCGCGCCGACCGGGACGTCGCCCTGATGGCCACCCTGATCGAGGACGTCCTGCTGGTGGCGCGCGGCGAGGAACGGCCGGTCGTTCTGGCGCCTGTCGATGTCGGGCGGCTGCTGACCGCTCTGGTGAGCGAACGTCAGGCCCTGGGCCAGTCGGTGACGCTGGAGACGCTTGAGTTTGGACAGGTCCGAGCCGACGCTGGAGGCCTGCGCCGGATCGTCGAAAATCTGCTCGAGAACGCCGTCGCCTACGCCGGCGCCGCTGAGGTCAGTTTCCACCGGGACGACGACAGATGGCGGCTGGCGGTCGTCGATCACGGGCCCGGCCTCACCCCCGGCTTCGCGGACCAGGCCTTCGAACCCTTCGCTCGGGGCGAGGCCTCGCGCAGTCGCGAGACCGGCGGATCTGGCCTGGGCCTGTCGATCGCCCGATCTTTGGCGCACCAGATGGGCGCCGAAATCCGCCTCGAGACCACGCCGGGCGGAGGCCTAACCGCCGTCGTGCTGTTCAGGGCGCCCGCCTAACGGCCCGCGCGCCGCACGACCTCTGACAGCCCCTCCACCAGGGCGTCGAACACCACCCGGCAACGGGCGTTGCCGCGAAGATCTTCGTGCATGACGATCCAGGTCTCCAGCGGCAGGCTGAAGGCCTCCGGCAATACGCGCACCAGATCGGGTTCGGCCTCGGCCAGAGCGACCTGGCAGATGCCGATGCCAAAGCCCGCGCGGATCGCGGCCAACTGCGTCACATCACTGTCCACCCGTAGGGCGAAGCCGTTGCGGCTCAAGGCGGGATAACGTTGCGCGACCGCACGGATCGCCGGGGTCTCGACATCATAGCCGATCAGGTCGTGGTCGCTCAGATCGGCCATGGTTCGCGGGGTTCCGCGCCGATCCAGATAGTCTCGATGCGCATGCAGCCCCACCTCGATCGCCCCGATATGGCGTGACAACAGCGCCTGCTGTTCGGGCCGCACCATGCGCACGGCCACGTCAGCCCGACGTTGCAACAGATCATCCAGAGCGTTGGACGGCGACACCTCCAGCGTCAGGTCCGGGTGCGCCTGACGCAGCCGGGTCAGTATGGACGGCAGATGAGCGAAGGCGACCACCTCGCTGGCGCTGATGCGCACCGTGCCGGACACCGCGCCGCCCCGCCCCTCGGCAGTGCGCCGCAAGGCGGCCGTGGTCACCGCCAGACGCTCGGCCAGCGGCTTCAGCTCCATCGCTGCGTCCGTAGGCGACAATCCGCGCGGCGTGCGCAGGAACAGCTTGGCGCCCAGGGCCGCTTCCAGGGCGTCGACATGCCGGGCGATGCTGGGCTGGGTCATGTCCAGCGCCCGCGCAGCCCCGGACAGCGACCCCTCCCGCAACACGGCGTGGAAGGTGCGGTAGAGGTCCCAGCTGGGCTCGATGCTCATATCTTTTCGTATAGCAGGCGAACGGGTTTCGGCAATTTCGTTTAGCCGCCGGTTGACCGACACTGTCTCATCGCAAGGATGGAGACTGACATGACAACGACCCCGAAGAAGACGGCCCTGATCCTGGGCGCAACAGGCGGAGTGGGCGGCGCGGTGGCCGCGCGACTGCTGCAATCCGGCTGGAACGTGCGCGCCCTGCATCGAAACCCCGCCGCCGTGCACGGCGACCCGCGCATCGCCTGGGTGCAGGGCGACGCCATGTCGGCGACCGACGTGGCGACGGCGGCCGAGGGCGTGGCCCTGATCGTTCACGCCGTCAATCCGCCGGGGTACCGCAACTGGAACACCCTGGTCCTGCCGATGCTGGACAACACCATCGCAGCGGCTGAACTGGAGGGCGCTCGGATCCTGCTGCCCGGAACGGTCTACAACTACGGTCCTGACGCCTTCCCGGACATTGCCGAAGACGCGCCCCACAACGCCCGGACCCGCAAGGGACGCATCCGCGTCGAGATGGAGCGTCGCCTGAAGGCGGCGGCCGAGCGCGGCTGGGCCAAGGTGCTGATCGTCCGCTCCGGCGACTTCTTCGGGCCCGAGGCGGCGAACAACTGGTTCAGCCAGGGTCTGGTCAAGGCCGGCGAACGCCCGCAGTCCATCACCTATCCAGGCCAGCGGGGCGTCGGGCATCAATGGGCCTATCTGCCCGATGTGGCCGAGGTCATGGTGCGACTGGCCGAACGCGAGGATCTGGAAGGTTTCGCCGCCTATCACATGGAGGGGCAGTGGGATCCGGACGGGACCGCCATGATCGGCGCCATCCGCCGCGCGACAGGCCAGGCCGACCTTCCTGTTCGGGCCCTGCCCTGGACGGTGATGAGGCTGATGGCGCCCTTCGTCCCGCTGATGCGCGAAATGGCGGAGATGCGTTACCTGTGGAACCGCCCGATCCGCCTGAGCAACACCTTGCTCGAGCGCAAGATCGGCCCCGAGCCGCGCACCCCGCTTGACGAGGCGGTTCGCGCGACCCTTGCGGGGATAGGGAGTCTGTAGGCTTAAGCGCGAGCTGAGGAGATCGAGCCGTCCAGCTCGAGAATCCCGCTTATGGCGCGCCCTAGCGGATCAAAGGGATGAGAGACCGCGCCGCATGGATGAAGGAGGGAGGCGCCAGGTCGACGGCGGCGGCAGCTTGGCATTGGGCGAGAACGGTTCTGCGGACCATCTGCAGCTGAGCCGCTCTGCGCCCGGGCTGGTGAACCTCGGACACATAGCGCTGTCCGCCGCGCGCGAGCCGGAATCTCTCGCCCGGATCCAGGATCAGGCGCTCCATCGCCTCGACCAGAATATTGGGAGTCACGGCTCGCAGATAGAGGGCATGAGGGCCGCTGGCCTCGCGCAGGCCGCCGCGGCCAGAAGAGATCAAGGCGGCGCCCGCCGCGTGGGCTTCCACGGCGGTGAGGCCGAAGGGCTCGTCCCAGATCGAGGGCGTCAGGGCGATGGCGGCGGATTTCATGACGGTCTGAACCTGACCAATCGGGGCGGAGCGCAGGATTTTGACCCTCTCTCCGAAGCGCGCCAGCGGCGCCACATGCGGGCTCGCCCAACGGTGATGGTGGTCCCAGTCGTTCAGCATCAGCACCGCGCGCCAGTCCGGATGGCGGTCCAGAACGGTGGGGAGAGCGGCGCAGATGGCGGCGACGCCCTTTTCCGGCATGGCCCGCCCGGCAAAGGCGATGATCGGCTCCCGGCGTTCGAGGGGCGCCAGCCAGGGTCCCACGTCGATGGGGTTGGGCACTGAGTAGGCCCGGTCCACCTGACGAGGATAGGCGCGGACAAAGGCGTCCCTTTCCGCGTCGCTGACGAAGACGAAGCCATCCATCCAGTCGTAACGTCGATTGTATCGCCAGTCGTCCAGCATGTGGCGGGGCGTTTTCAGGGCGTTGTGGCGATACAGGATATGGGCGGGCTCAGGCAGGACAGAGGAGACGAGCACGGCCTGTTTGACCTGCTGGTGATGTTCGATCACATCGGGCCGATAGGCTCGCAGACCTTCGATCAAGGCCGTGCGGCGGCTTGCACGCTCGACCGGCAGGACGACGACATTCGGCAGGCCATGATCTTCTGCGCCTTCGCAGCAGAATATGCGGACATCCTGGCCTGGGCTGGCCTGAACCAGAGTTCGAACCACCGTCTCCATGGAGTTGGGCTGGGACGCGGAAAAGCGGCATCCGGAAGGCATCAGGATTGCAGTGCGCACGGCGAACGATCCGACTTGAGAACTAGGCGGCGTTTAGGCCGCGGGCGCCCGGCTCGCGACGGATTTGCGGAATTTGAAAGTAAGCGGGAGCGCCCCACACGCCCGATCACCGACGACCGTTTCCGTCGCAACCCCGGATCTCATCGGTTGCCGGGATCGTCGCGAGCGGGTGTATAGGGCGCCAATGAGCCCTCCGTCTTCGACACAGGCCGCCGGTCTAACGGCGGTGTTTCACGCCCTGAGGCCAGAGCTCGAGCGACGCGCCCGCGCCATGGGCGCGGCGGATGATGCGGAGGACGTTCTCCAGGACATCTGGATCCGAGTGCAGAGCTCGCGCGGCCCGATCGCCAATCCCCGCGCCTACCTGTTTCGCATGGTCTACACCGGTGTTCTGGACCGCCGTCGCGAGCGTCTTAGAACATCCGCTCGCGAGGCCGCATGGGTCAGGGACGCCGGGAGGGAAGTCGACCCCTCGACCAGCGCCGAGGCCGAACGTGTCCTGATCGCACGCGAAACCCTGGCGACCGTTGAGGCTCGGCTTGAAGCCTTGGGCGACCCCGCCGCCATGATCTTCCGCCGCCATCGAATCGACGGCCACACCCAACGCCGCATCGCCGAGGATCTGCGTATGGGCTTGAGCACGGTCGAGAAGCACCTGCGACGCGCCTACGCCGCGCTCCTCGGCGTTGAGGGAGACCCGGCATGAGGCAAACCCCATACTGCGGCGTCCAGGGAATATGCAGATGACCGACACCTCGCACCTCGTCGAACGCGCCGCCCTGGACTGGCTGATGCGCGTCAACGACCCCGCCTTCGACGCCTGGGACGATTGGCAGGCGTGGCTGGCCCAGGATCCGCTGAACGCGGAGATCTACTGGCGGCTGGCGACGGCCGAGGCCGATCTCGTCGACGCCATGGCGGCGCGCGTCAGAACGCCGGGTCAGCGCACCACGGGCGGCGCTCGGCGGTTGGCGTCACGGACATGGTTCGCGGCGGCGGCGGCGGCCCTCGTCGCCGCTCTGGTCGGGATCGGTTGGTACGGTTTGGCGCGCCCCCAGCCCTGGCTGGTGGAGACCGCGCCCGGCGAACAGAGGGCCCTGGAGCTGGCGGACGGCACGATCGTCCATGTCGCCGGCGACACGCGTTTGCGCCTGGACCGACGCGCGCCCCGAACCGTCGAACTGGAATCAGGCCGCGCTCTGTTCGAGGTCGCCCACGACGATCGCCGCCCCTTCGTGGTCGAGGTCGGCGAGGTCGCCGTCACGGATCTCGGCACCGTCTTCGACGTCACCCGCCTGCAGGACGGCGCGCGAGTGACCGTTTCCGAGGGCGTGGTGCGGGTCGATCAGAGAGGGCGCGCCGCAACTCTAAACGCCGGCGACGGCGTGATCGTCGGAGACCGGGGCTTCGAACGCCGCCCCGTTGACCCCACAGCGGTCGACGCTTGGCGCGACGGGCGGCTGGTCTATGACAATGAACGTCTCGATGTCGTGGCGGTCGATCTATCAATCGCGCTGGGCCGCCCTGTCAGCGTCGATCCGGACATGGCGGACCGCCGCATTTCGGGAAGCCTTTCGGTTTCTGGCCCGTCCGAGACCGTGCGGCGGCGGCTGGAACTCAGCCTCGACGCCCGGGTGACGAACGACGGCGCCGGTTGGCGCATCAAGAGCCGCGCCGCACCGTGACGGCGTCTTTTGTCCTTGTCGCCGCCTTGCTGGCCCATGCGCCCGCCCCCGCGCCGACCCGTCAGCATGATTTCAACGTCCGTCCGGGCCCTCTGCTACACGGGGCTCAAGCCATCGCGGCCCAGGCCGGAGTGGATGTCGTGGTCGAGGCCCCGCTTCGCGGCCGGGCCGCCGCTGCCGTCAATGGCCGGCTGACGGTGGATCAGGCGTTCGAACGCCTGTTGCGGCCGACCGGCGCCCGCGCCGTGCGATTGGCGGACGGCGTTTACAGGATCGAATCTGCGCCCCCTGCCCGGCCTGCTGCGCCGCAGCCCCGCCCGACCGTTCCAACCCTTCTGGACGAGGTGGTCGTCACGGCCTCGGTGCGACGCGGCGGCCTGTCAGAAGCGACCGGGCGAACCCTTGTTGCGCCCGCCGGATTGGACAGGGCGGAGGGCGTCGCCTCGAGCGAGGCCGTCGCCGACCTGTCCGCCACGGTCGATTCGACCCGGCAGGGGACCGGCCGCAACAAGCTCTTCGTCCGCGGCCTCGCCGATTCCGCCTTCAACGGCCCGCTTCAGTCGACGATCGGCCAGTATCTGGGCGACCTGCGGCTGACCTATGGATCGCCCGACCCGGACCTGACCCTGATCGACATCGCGCGCATCGAGGTGTTCGAGGGGCCGCAGGGCGCGCGGTTCGGCGCCGGCTCCATCGGCGGCGTCGTCCGTCTGCAGCCCGCGCCGCCGACACTCGCCGATAAGAGCGCGCGTTTCGTCGGCGGTCTTTCGGCGACATCCGGGGGCGCCCCCGGGATGGACGGGGCAGCCGTCTTCAACCAGCCTTTGGGCGACGCCGCCGCCGCACGGTTGGTCGTCTACGGCCGACGAGACGGCGGGTTCCTGGACAATCCAACGCGCGGCGTGGATAGCGCCGACAGCGTCGACACCTTTGGTGTCCGGGGTGCGATCCGTCTGGTGCGCAACGGCTGGACGTTCGACCTCACGGCGGTCGGGCAGGACATTGTCTCGCAAGACGCCCAGACCATTCCGGCGGCGGAGGAGAGACTATCGCGGGACCGTCTGGTCGCCGAGCCCTATCGAAGCACGCTCACGCTGGCGGGGGTCACCGCCAGCCGAGACATGGGCGCGGTGCGCCTGACCTCTGCGACCAGTCTGTCGCGGCAGACCCTCGAGGAACGGTTCGACGCCACCGAACCGGGCGGAGCGACGTCCGTCGCCGTGGATCGTGATCAGTCGATCTGGGCCCTGTCCAGCGAGTTTCGCGCCGAATCCGATCGGGATGCGCTCTGGTCCTGGACCGGCGGGGCCGCCCTGGCCCTCGGCGAGACCCGCGCCGAGCGTCGCCGGGTCGAACTGTCCCAAGGCCCAGGTCCGACCTATGGCTCGGACCTCGACCGGACGTTTGCGGAGGCCGCCGTGTTCGGAGAGGCCGTGGTTCACCCCGCCCAAGGCGTGCGGCTGGCGGTCGGGGGTCGCCTGGCCGCGGTTCGTCTCGTCTACGACATACGAACGATCTTGCCGAACGCGGTAGAAGCCGTCTCACCGAGCGACGACGGCGTCAGCCTGACGGCCACCCCGACCGTCTCGGCGCGCTGGACGACGCCGTTCGGCTGGTCGGCCTTTGTGCGGTTTGATCAGGCGGTCCGACCGGGCGGCGTCAGCGACAGCGATGGAGGCGTGGAGACCTTCGCCTCGGATCATGTCACCCTGTGGGAAACCGGCGTCCAGACGTCCTCCGCCTCGAACATCCAGGCCCAGGTCTCGATCGGCTGGCAGGACTGGCGAGACATCCAGGCCGACGTGGCGACCCAGGGCGGCGACCTCGTGACCGGCAATATCGGCGACGGCCGGATTCGGTTCGTGTCCGCAAGGGCGGCCTGGACGCCTGTCCCAGCGCTCCAACTCTCGGGCGGACTATTTCTCAACGAGAGTCTCGTACGTATCGACCGGCCCACGATCATCGGGGTAAGCCGCGCGCCGATCCCGAACGTCGCGCCTGTCGGCGCACAGCTAACCGTGGACCAGGGCGACCTGCGTCTGGCCGGCCTGCCCCTGACGCTCGGCGCCAGCCTGCGCTATGTCGGCCGATCACGTCTGGGACTGGGACCGGGACTCGACGTCCCCCAGGGCGGCTATATGCGCACAGAACTGACCGCCCGGCTCGGCTCGCCCCAGCGCGCCTTCAGCCTGCGGATCTCCAATCCGTTCGACATCCAGGCGACCCGCTACGGCATCGGATCGCCCTACCGGCTCTTCGACCCCCAGGCGGTTCCGCTGCGCCCCCTGACCGTGCGGCTCGGCTTTGAGGCCGCCTTCTGATTTTCCGGTCGCCGTAAGGTCTCCTCCGGCGGGCGGCGTCTTCTCCCAACAGCCGCACGGCGGCGGCGCTCCGCATACGGCGGTGCGCTCGGGGAAGCTCTAAATGCCGGTTCCATCATCCGTTCGCCACAGCGTACTGCGTCGCCGCCGTTCGGCTCACGTCCTCGCCATGACAGGCGTCGTTCTGGCTGGCGCCGGCCTCGTCGGCTTGACCCCGGCCTCGGCCGATGAGGCGTCATGGGACGTCGCCCCCTTCGGTCCCGGCGACGACAGGGAGGAAAACACCGGAACCCTCGTTATCAGCCAGGGGCGCGATTACGGCGCGGGCGACGACATGTTCACCAACAAGGGCGTGCTGCGGTTCGCAAAGAGCGCCGCGCCCTTGAGCCTCGCCTTCACCGGTCTGGAACGGCTCGCCAATGACGGCGGCCTTGTCGACCTTCGAAACGAACGGGCCGGCGACGTCTTTTCGCTCTCCGGCTCCTACGCCGCCTCGGGCGACGCCCGCCTGGGCCTGGACATGGGGGCCGGGACGGCGGACCGGTTCGTCATAGGCGGGGGCGCCTCGGGCCGAACCAGCCTTCTGCTAACTGTAGCCCCGGCCGACGCCCGCCTTCTGGCCAAAGGTCTGACCGTGGTCACCGTCGGCTCCAGTTCGGCGTCAAACGCCTTCTACGTCGCCAATCCCGACCAGGGTCTTGTCCGCTACGCCGTCAGCTATGACTCGTCGACGCGCGCCTATTTGCTGAACGCCTCGGCCGGTTTGGCCGTCCACCAGACCGTGCGGGCCGGAGAGGGGCTCGCCACCGCCTGGCGCGCCTCTGCAGACGCCTTCGGGGCGGAGCAGTCGATGGCGCGCGCCGCCGGCGGCGCCGCCAGCCGCGTCTGGGTCCAGGTCCACGGCGGTCGGCTGGACCGGAAGAGCGACGGCGCAAGCCTCGATCTCGCCTACGACCAGACCACAGCGGGCGGCCAGATGGGCGCCTCGCTCAGCGCGCGCCCCTTTGCAGGCGGCGAGGCCGTTGTCGGCTTGACGGGCGGCTACGTCGACTCCCGGCTCGCCTTCGACGAGGGCGGGCTGAGAGCGGACATCGAAACCGTCAACGCCGGCGTCTATTCGGCGTGGCGCAGACTCGGCTTCTTCAGCACCGTGCTGATAAAGGCGGATCGCCACCATCTCAAACTCCGCAGCCCGGCCGCAGGCTTCGAGGCGGATGTGGATGGGACAAGTTGGGGCGGACAGATCGAGGCCGGCTATCGCATCGCCCTGGAAGGCGGCGGCTTCGAACCTATCGTCGGCCTCGATTATGTCCGCAGCGGCATGGACGATCTCGAGGTCCTTGGACAGCGGGTCGTGTTCGACGATCGCGGCGGCTTCTCGGCGCGCGTGGGCGCCCAGGGCTTCATTCGCAAAGACCTGGCCGAGGACCGCGCCGTGGTCGTCTCCCTGGCCGTCGAGGCGGTTCAGGATCTCGACACCGACCAGACCGGCCGACTGATCAGCGGCGGTCAGACCGACGTCGTCGTTCTAGAGGGCCAGAAGACCTTCGCCCGAACCCGGCTCGTGGCGCAATTCCAGACCGGCGGCGGCCTCCAGGCCTTCATCCAGGGCGAGGGCCGCTTCGGCGAGAATCAGTTGGGCGGCGGCGTGCGCGCGGGCGCGCGCTACCGCTTCTGAACCGTTCGACGCGGGCGCTCGTCGCCCGCATCGATCATCCCGCGCGTGTCACCCGTCCCTGTCCGCGACGCGGGATGCAGGCCGCCGCCGAAAGGCGGCGGCCACTTCTTTATATCGGACGCCCGTGTCCCGAACCGTATCCAGCGACATCGCCGACGCGCGCCGTCTCCCACGGACGCGTACGAGCCTTGTCGCCAACAGAGTCGAAATAGCGACCGGGGGTGACGCCCGTCACCCGTTTAAACAGTCGATGAAAATGTGACGCGCTGATCCCCGCCGCCCGCGCCAGGGCCTTCAAGGTCGGCGCCTGCCCCGCGTCAGCCACCTGGGCGCAGGCCGCCTCCACCAGGGCGAGGTGGCGCTCGTGAAGGGCCGGCTCCTCCGGCCGGCATCTGCGGCAAGGGCGGAAGCCCGTTCTGCGCGCCTCCGCAAGCGTTTCGTGGAAACGGATGTGTTCGGGCCTCGCTTTTCGCGAGGGACAGGTGGGCCGGCAATAGACGCCTGTGGTCACGACGGAATACCAGAAGACCCCCTCCGCGCGTGGATCTCGCGCATGAACCTGGGCGACCCGACGTCCTCGCGGCGTAGGCAAGGGGGCAGTGGAAATCTCGGGTATAGACATGGCGTCTTCCAGAAAGCGCGTTTCCGAGAAGACGCCGCCGGGGCGCGGACGCATTATGATTGAGGCGCGATTTCCATCTTCTGGTGCGCGTCGCAGCCTTACGATGCGATGATGGGAGCGGTCAGCTGGTTTGCGGCTGTCGGGCTTCGTCGCGGTTGAGACAAGAAAACCCCCGCGGCGAGGCCAGCGGGGGTTTTGATCGTGCGCTCACTTCGGCAAGTGAGATAAGTTTGGGTGCGGGAGTAGGATTTGAACCTACGACCTTCAGGTTATGAGCCTGACGAGCTACCGGGCTGCTCCATCCCGCGGCAAACGGTAGTGTCGTGAGGAAGAACGTTTCGAGAAGACCGCATTTGCGGTGATTTGGTTTTCATCATCAGCTGTCCGCCTTGTAGACCCGGCGGCGACCTACTCTCCCGCGCCTTGAGACGAAGTACCATTGGCTCTGGAGGGCTTAACGACCGAGTTCGGAATGGGATCGGGTGGGGAACCTCCGACATAGCCACCAGGTCAACAAGGCGGACAGCGGATGATGAGAAGACATTGTCTGAGATTGCTTCGGTCAAGGAGCAATCATCGAATGAGTTTTGCTGAGAAACGATCAAACCGATCGGATTATTAGTACCAGTAAGCTTCATGGGTCGCCCCACTTCCACACC
>JBKBXN010000073.1:0-13555 GCA_046314055.1 Brevundimonas sp. | reverse complement strand
GTGTCGATCAAGGTCAGGCCCAGGTCTATGCCTCGCTCGAGGGCCTGCTGCTCCTCGTCGCGCCAGGCGGGATCGTCGCCCATCTCCCACGTGCCTTGGCCCAGGGCGGGAACGGTCGTACCGTCTGCAAAGGTGACGAGGCGGGTCATGTCCGTCCTGTTCGATGAGAGCGGCATAGGCCGCCTTGGCTAGGGATGGGGAGGTTGGAATGCGCACCCGGCTTATCAAGACCGACGGCCTTGTCCAACAGGTGCTGGAGGCGGGGTTCGAAGACCCCAACGCGCCATTGGTCCTGCTGATCCACGGCTTTCCGGAACTGGGGATCAGCTGGCGGGCGCAGGTCGAAGCCCTGTCGGCGGCGGGATATCACGTTGTGGCGCCGGACATGCGCGGATACGGCGGCACGGAAAAGCCCAAGGGCGTCGACGTCTGTTCGATCCTGCATCTGGTAGGCGACATGGTCGATCTGGTCCGGGCGCTGGGCAAACGGAGCGCCGTCGTCGTGGGCCATGACTGGGGCGCGCCGGTCGCCTGGCACAGCGCCCTGTTGCGGCCTGATCTGTTCACGGCGGTGGCCGGCCTGTCCGTGCCGTTCCAGCCCCGTCGCCCCCAGGGTCCGCCGACGACCGTCATGGCCATCCTGTCCGAGCGTGCGGGGATGGGCGATCTCTATATCAGCCGGTTCCAGGCGGCGGACGCCCATCTGGCGCTGGAGGTCGATCCGGCGACGACGCTGAGGAAGCTGTTCTGGGCCTATGACGGCGCCACCCCGGCCTTGAAACGGGCTACCGGCTTCATGGCGCCCGGCGTCGGCCTGCTGGACAGTGTCGACGACGGCGCAGACTTGCCGCCGTGGATGAGCCCCGCCCATTTCGCCGAATATGTCGAAGCCTTCACGGCCGGCGGCTTCGACGGGCCGCTGAACTGGTATCGGGCCATCGACCTGAACTGGTCGCTGACCGCCTTCGTGCAGGATCAGCAGATTCTCCAGCCGGCCCTGTTCATCGTCGGCGAGGACGACCCGGTGCGGCATTACGCCGGCTCGGCCGAGGCGGGGCTGAAGGACTGGGTTCCAAACCTGACCCGTTCGGTCGTCCTGTCCGGCGCCGGCCACTGGATTCAGCAGGAGCGGCCGGATGAGGTGAATAAGCTGCTGCTGGCGTTTCTGACCGGACTGGAGTGAACCGGCTAATCAGGCCGCTTCCGCCGTCTCCATCCGTTCGCGAGCCTCCGCCACGATCTCCAGGCTGCGGATACGGGCGGCGTTGTCGAAGGCCATGCCGGTGACCATCAATTCATCCACGCCGGTCAGGGCGATGAAGTCCGACAGCTGTTTTTGCACCGTGTCCGGCCCGCCGACGGCGGAATAGAGCAGGCGGCTGCGCGCCCCCTCGATCTGCTGCGGGGTCAGGATGGCGGTGATGTCGTCGACGGGCGGAGGCAGCTTGCCGGGCTTGCCGGTCGAGAGACGGGCGAAACTCTGTTGCATCGAGGTGGACAGGCGCACGCCCTCCGCGTCCGTATCGGCGGCGAAGACGTTGATCGCGGCCATGGCGTAGGGCTGGGCCAGCCGGTCAGATGGAGTGAAGCTGCGGCGATACAGGGCCAGGGCCTCCAGCAGCAGTTCAGGCGCGAAATGGCTGGCGAAGGCGTAGGGCAGGCCCAATTGGCCGGCCAGTTGGGCGCTGAACAGGCTGGACCCCAGAAGCCAGATCGGCACGCGCAGGCCCGCGCCGGGGACAGCGCGGACTGGCTGATTGTCCGAGGCCGGCTCGAACCACTGGATCAGTTCGACCACGTCGCGCGGGAATTGGTCGGCGCCCTCGAAATAGCGGCGCAAGGCGCGGGCGGTGGCGCCGTCCGTGCCGGGCGCGCGGCCCAGGCCGACGTCGATCCGGCCGGGGAACAGGGTCTCCAGGGTGCCGAACTGTTCGGCGACAACCAGGGGCGCGTGGTTGGGCAGCATGACGCCGCCAGAGCCGACGCGGATCCGCCGGGTGCCCGCCGCCACATGGCCGATGACGATGGCGGTCGCCGCGCTGGCGATGCCGGGCATGTTGTGGTGCTCGGCCAGCCAGAAGCGCTGGTAACCCAGCCGGTCGGCCGTCTGGGCCAGGGCCAGGGTTTCGTCGAGGGCGCGGCGGGCGTCGCCGCCTTCGACGATGGGGGACAAATCGAGCACTGAGAACGGGATCATGCGCCCTAGATCGGGAGTGATGACGCGGGATCAAGGGGCAGGGAACTGGAACCGCAACCGCGTCGGCGGCTTTCACCTTGAGAAAAAAAGGAGCGCGCGATGATGGACGCCAATTCCCCTGACCCGGCCGACGGCGAGGACGCTCGCGAAGCCGCCGACATGGGCGAGAAGCCCGATCTTGGCCACAGGGCCGACGCCCTGATCGAAGCCTTGGATGGAACCGATTCCGGGTCGGACACGCGGGCCGGCTCGCTACGTGGCGGTTCCGCCAGCGGTTCGGACAACGACCCTGATTCGGAAACGATCAACGCGCAGTTGGCCGAGGAGGGGCGGGCGTCCGCTGACCCGGAGTCGCCGTCCGACGTCGGTCCTGACGCGGTGGAGGGATCGGGGAAGGACTTCGAGACGTCCCGCGCCGATCCGGCAGAGGGCGCGCGCGGCGCCGACTGAACGCGACGCCTTGCTGCGGCCGCATCCATGCGCCACGGTGGCCGCTTGACCATGGGTCCAAGGGACGATTCCCCGATGATACGCCTTATGGCGGCCTCGGCCGCCTTAGTTTGCCTTTGCCTTGCGGGTTGCGACGACGGGTCGACCGCTGAACAGACGCCGGATCAGGTCGCCGCCGTCGCACCGGTCGAGGCGCCCGAATCGGCTGCGGCCGAGGCGCCGACGCCGTCTGAACCGGCCGCCCTCGTTCCCGCCGCGCCCGGCGCCCCCGCCTATGCGGCCCTCTACCCCGGCGCCGCCTTGGACCAACCCGCGACGACGGCGGACGGTCCGGACGGCCAAGGGGGGCTGGTGACCTTTACGACCGCCGCCTCGCCTGACGAAGTGGTGGGCTTCTACCGGGCTCGCGCTGAAGAGGCCGGCCTGACCTCGGTCATGGGCATGGATCAGGGCGACGCCCGCGCCTATGGCGCCGCCGGCGGCCAGGCGGGGGCGGTCAATCTCCAGGTGGTGGCCGCGCCGGGCGAAGGGGGCGAAACCTCGGTGCAGCTGAGCTGGAGCGCGGGCCAGTGAAACCGGTCGCCGCCCTGGGCGCGGCGACCCTGATTCTCTCTCTGGCGGCGGCTTGCGCCCCGGCCGAGCGTCCTTCGCCTTCTCCGATCTTCATCGCCGTCGATGACGGCTATCTGGCGGCCGACGTGCTGGAACGCCTGGCCCAGACGGCGCCTCGCGCCCCCGTCGCCGGTTCGACCCAGGACACCGCCGACCGCGCAGCCTCCTTGCGGTTCGTGGCGCTCGATGATTCGGATCGTTGGCTGCTGGCCACCGCCCATGCCGAACTGCGACCGCCGCTGGCCCTGCAGCATTTCGACTGTGCTCTCGGCGTGCGGCTGGGATCGGCCGAGACGCCGGTGCTGGATCGGATGGCGGCGCGGGCCTTTCATGACGCCCTGGCGGCGGCGCCCTGGGCGCGCGCGCCGGGCCGGCGCGCTCGACCGGTCGCCCAGGATCCCGCCCGCCGCGCCTGCCAGACCCTGACCCCCGAAGCGCGACGCAGTTCGGCCTATCCATCCACGGGCGCGACCGTGGGAACCGCCTATGCCGAGGCTCTGGCCCGGATCGCGCCGGAGCGGGCCGAAGCCGTGCGTCGGATCGGCCATGAGATCGGCGTCAGCCGCCTAGTCTGCGCCATGGACTATCCCAGCGACGTGGCGGCGGGCGAGGCCCTGGGCCGGAAGGTCATGGCCGAGATCGTCGCCACCCCCGCCTTCCAGGCCGATGTCGACGCCGCGCGCGCCGAGATCGAGGCCGCACGGGCGACCGGGCGGACCAACCCCGGCTGCGCGGCCGAACGCGCAGCCCTGGCGGCGACCCTGCCCTGAGATGGCGGCGGCTCTAGTCCTGCTGGCCCTGCTTCAGGCCGATACGCCGGCCGCGCGGCCCTGTACGGCGGCGGAGATCCGTGAACTGACCACGCCGTCCGACCAGGCCTATCGCCTGACTTGCCGCGCCGAACTGGCTGGCGTCGCGGTGCGCCGGCGTGTTCTGATCGAGGGCGGCGAGGCCTCGGGCGCGGGGATCGACTGCGGCGGCGGCGTCATCCGACAGGCGGGCGAGGCGACGACGCGGGCGCCGACGGTGGCGATCTGGTCCCGGCGCGACGGCCTCGGCTGGAGCCGTCCGGCTCAAGTCCATCTGAGGAACTGCACTGTCGTCGGCAATGTGCGGATCTGGGGCATGGGGGCCGGCGGTTCGATGCGCGATCTTCTGGCCTCCTCGCGCACGCCCGGCCATACGCAGGCGGCCCAGGCGGCGGCGCCGTATGGCGTCGTGCTGGACCGGGTGCGGTTCGAAGGCGTCGGAACCATCCCCCTCTATGTCGGGCCGGGCGTGACCCGGACCACGGTGGTCCGGTCGCGCTTCTCCGGTCGTTCGGACTCCGTCGCCGTCTATCTGGACGCCGAGAGCGCCGGGGCGGTGATCCAGGACAGCGACTTCTCCATTCGCACGGGGCGTGAGCAGATCGCCGTGGACGGATCGGGCGCCAATCGCATCCTCGGCAATCGTTTCGCACTGGGCGGCCGGGGCGGGGTCTTCCTGTACCGCAACTGCGGCGAGGACGGGGTGATCCGGCACCAGACGCCGTCCTATAATCAGATCACGGACAATGTCTTCAGCGGTGCGAACTGGCTGCGGCCTCGCACGGTGGTGGTCGGGTCGCGCGAGGGCGGCCGGTCCTACTGCGGCGACGACGCCGGTTATACCTTGGGCTCCAGCGCCGACGACGGCGACGGGGCGATCGGCAACCGGGTCGAGCGGAACCGCACCCAGCGCTGACATCACGCCCTTGCGAAATGGCGCAGGCTCGGCCCTATTGGAACCATGACGCCTCGGGGGATGCATCTAATGCGGCTGGCCTTGTTGTTGACGGCCCTGGCGGCGGCGCTGGGCCTGGCCGCGATCACGACTCAGACGCCTCGGCCTCAGCCGGCGAGCGCCCCCGCTGCGGATTTCTCAGCCGAACGCGCCATGGCGGATGTTCGGGTCATGGCGCGGTCGCCCCGCCCGGTCGGTTCGACCGATCACGCCCTGGTCCAGGCCTATCTGTACGGCCGAATGACGCAACTGGGCCTTTCACCGACGCTTCAGGCCGGGGCGCTGTCGCCGGCGGCCGTGCGGCGCATCGAGGACCGGGGCGAAACGGTCGAGGGTCTGGCGGTGGTCAATCTGGTCGGCGTCATGCCGGGCCGGAACCCCAGCCTGCCGCTGGTGGTGCTGATGGCTCATTACGACAGCGTGCCGGGCTCGCCGGGCGCGGCCGACGACGCCAGCGGCGTGGCCGCCGTGCTGGAGGCGGTGCGGGCGATCAAGGCGCGCGGACCGACGGAGCGCGGGCTGGTGGTGCTGCTGACCGACGGGGAGGAGTTGAACCTGGACGGGGCGCGGGCCTTCTTCAGCGAACATCCGTTGCGCGACCGGGTCGGGGCGGTGGTGAACCTGGAGGCGCGCGGCGGCGGCGGCCGGGCCATGATGTTCGAGACCGGCCCCGGCAACGCCGAGACCATCGACCTGTACGCCGAAGCGGCGCGCCGGGCGCAGGGCGGGCCGTCCAGCAACGCCCTGGCCATCTTCGTGTATCGGCTGATGCCGAACGGGACCGATTTCACCCTCGCCGCCGACCGGGGGCTGGCAGGCGTCAATCTGGCCTTCATCGGTCGCCCGGCCCAGTATCATTCCCCGAGTTCGACGCCGGACGCCCTGGATCAGGGCAGTGTGCAGCATATCGGCGCCCAGGCGTTGGAGACCGCCGACACCCTGCTGCGGGCGCGGGTCCTGCCTCAGGCGACGCGGAACGCCGTCTATGCCGATGTCTTCGGCCTGGGCGTGCTGCGGCATGGACCGGACGCGGGCTGGGGGCTGCTGGGACTGGCCCTTCTGTTGACCGGCTTCGCCGCCTGGGGGGCGCGCCACGCCACGGGCCTGACCTGGCGACAGGGGGTGAAAGGCTTCACCGGCGGGCTTTGGCTGCTGAGCGCGGGCGTCGTCCTGGCCCAGGCGGCGCGGGTGCTGGCCGGGCCGGTCGGTCAGCGCATCGACACGTCCGAGATCTACTACATGATGCTTCGCCGCCTGCCCTGGATGGAGGCGGGCGTGGGGCTGGCCGTGCTGGGCGCCCTGCTGGCGCTGATGGCGGGGCGGGCCCTGATCGGACGCCGGTTGCTGGCCGGCGTCATCGCGGCGGCGGCCGTGCTGGCGACGGTGATGGGCGGCTTCAACCCTGTAGTCCTCGGGGCGGCCGGAATCGCCGTGGCGCTTAGCCTGTGGCCGGGCGGTGAGGACGAGACGGCCTGGGGCGGCTGGCTGGGCGCGATCGTCCTGGTGCTGATCCTGGGCGTGCTGGTCCAGGCTGTCGCGCCCGAGGCGGCCCTGCTGTTCGTCTGGCCCGGGTTGGCGGCCGCCTTCGCAGCCGCTCTGGCGGCGGTCATCGGCGCGCGGCTGGAGCGTTGGGCGTCTTTGGCGCCGGCGGCTGTGGCCACTGTGGTCGTCGGCGGCTGGCTGGCGGGACTGGGCCATTTCGTCTTCTTGGGCGTGGGGATGGACCAGCCGGGGGCGCTGGGCCTGATCGCCCTGCTGATCCTCGCCCTGGCCCGGCCGCTCGCGCCCACGAGGCTGGACGCAAGAGGAATGGCGAGTCCTGCCGTTCACACCCTCGCGGGTCTGGCGGCGGCCGTGTTGATCCTCGGCTGCGGCCTGTCCATGGCGGCCCGCCACGCCGAGCCGCCGTCAGCGGTCGATGTGACCGCCCCCTGATTGAGTGAGGACAGGACTAGTTGGAGTCGGTGAAATCGGCGGGATGGGCCGGGACCAACCGGGACCAGGTGGGACGAAAACCCCGTATTCATTGGCTTCTAGACCATATCCAAAAAAATTTGTTCGCGGTGAAGCGAGCGAGGCTGTGTCTAGAGTGGGCCGCGATTTAGACGGCCTTGGGACAGGTCTGGTCGGAGTGAGGGCGTCGGGCGGCGCCGCGTCTTAGCTGGCGCTTAAGCGGGGCGGATGGGCCTCTTATGCCGGTAGAATAAGGGTTTGAGTGGGCGCGCGGGGGCGGGCGGCCGGTCGTGGCGCGTGGGGCGGCGGGCGGCGCCGATGGGGCGAGCGCTGTCTAAAGTGGGACTCTAGCGGTCCCAGTTCTCACGTCTGGGGAGAATCCCCGGCGCGGCGGGGTTTGAGGGCCATGACGGGCGCTCGGCCGGGGCGCGGGCGGGCGTGGAAGTGGGACTCTGTTTTTCAGTCTGGTCGAGGATGTCTCGCGCACGGCGAAGGCCGCGTTGGGCGCGGCGAGCTGCGGTCAGGACGTCGGCGACGGGGGAGGCCATGGGAAGCCAACGGCTGGGTCGCCGTTGGGTTCGAGCGTCAGGCTAGGCCAGGCTCTCCGCGAGGCGGCAGAAGGGTTGGCTTTGCTTAAGGCCGCGATCCGTTTGGCAGTAGGCCAGCAAGGCGCGGGCGCCGGCCGGACCGTAGGAGATGTCGGTGGCGAGGTTGAGGGTTCGGCCGACCGAGAGATTGTCGAAGTTCGCCGCCACCAGGTCCGCGCGGTCGAAGGTGATCGCCATCAAGACGAGGTCGGATTCCTTACCCAGGCGGTCGATCCCCGTGGTGGCCACCGTCACTACGACGTTCGGCGCCTGGCCGCCGTCCGGCGCGCCGGCCTGCAAAGCCTGGCCGATCTTTTGAGTGACGTCGCCGGCCGTGAAGACGTAGCTGGCGTCGTCCCACCCTTCCGTCTTGATGTAGACGAAGGTTCCATCTGGACCGTCCGACACGCCAGTGACGGTCGGATCGACTGTCGCTAGGGTCACGGGAACGGCCTTAACCTCCGCGTTCTCAACAGCGTCGGCGTCAGGTTCGGCTTTAGGAAGTCCAAACCCAGCGACCATGAACAGGGCGAAGGCCCCAGCCGCGAGCATGGCGCCGTGACGGCGTCGGCTAAGGCCGATCCGCTTGAGCGGGAACGCCAACGAAACGAGGCCGACCAGGAAGCCGACGATTGCGGCCAGCATGACCAAGGCGGCAAGAAAGCCGATCATAGAACACTTCCGGTCCAGAGAACGGCGCCGATGATGGCGACTTCGTCGGCGTCGTCGCCCTTCAGGATCTCGGGCGGGTAACGGTCATTGTCGGACCTGATCTCGATACCGTCCACCAGCCGGCGGAGGCGCTTGATCCGGAGTTCGTCGCCCGTGCGGAAGGCGAACACGCCCTCGCGCAGGCGGGTGTCTTTGAGATCGGTGAGGACGCGGGCGCCGTCCTGGATCGTCGGCCACATCGAGTCGCCCTCGGCCTGGAATACCGCCAGGCCATCGGCAGTATTCCGACCCAGGGTTCTCAGCAGATCGCGATCGAAAGGCATCTCACCGATCCGATCAGCAGCTTCGGAGAAGGCGGCCACTCCAGCCGCGAATCGCACGTCATAGATGGGGACGCCGATATAGCCGCCCTCGGCGGCGTTCGCCTGGCCTTCACCGGACAGCAGCCAGCGCAGATCGACGTTCAGCACTTGCGCCAGCCGGGCGGCCTTGAAGGCCCCCGGCTCGCTGCCGTTCAGGTACTTGTTCAGCGCGCCCACCGATATCCCCGCCCTTTTTGAGACGACCGCCTGCGAGGTTCCGCTCATGGCGGCGAGGAGCCGCTCAGCAAAACCATTCGATAGCGTAACCTCAATCTCTTGAGTGCTTGACACGAATCCCCCGGTAGGCGAAAACATTCACTATCGTGAACCATTCGACCCCATGGAAACGCCGCATGCACCCAGAGGACATCAAAGCCTCTGTCCGAAAGAAGGGCACAACCCTCACGGCCTTGGCGACGTCCAACGGCCTGAGCCCGTCAGCGTGTCGCAAGTCCCTGAAGGTGCCCTGCGGTCGAGCGGACGTGTTGATCGCCCGGTGCATCGGCAAACCGCTCCATGAGATTTGGCCCAACCGGTATGACCGGAAGGGGAAGCGTCGGTTCACTAAGGTGAATAATAGACGCTCTCAGGACAAAACGCACCGTCTATCGACTGAGGCCCGTTAGACATGGGCCGTATCACCCTTCCGAAGGCCTCTTTGCAGGCCCAGCTGGTGGCGGTTCGCCGGGCCGCTTCGACCGCCGCCCTGGCGGCCAAGTCGGACGGCAAGCTGAAGAGCCTGCGGTCCAAGGCCGAGATGCACCGCGACGCCCTGGCCGCCGCCGCCGTCACCCTGGCGGCGGTGCAGTCAAGCCGCGAGGCGCTGGACTGCATGCCCGATCACCAGCGCCACCCCCTGGCGATCCGTCTGGCCATCCTGCGCGAGCTGATGGACGCGCCGGAATATTCGCTGGCCAGCACCATGCTGCGCGACCTGGTCGCCGCCAAGGGCCAGGTCGCGACCCACGACCAGGTCAAGACCGAGATCCTGTGGCTGAGCGAACAGGGCCTGGTCGAACAGCAGCAGCTGGCCAATGTCATCGCCGCGACGCTCACCGAGCGCGGCCTGGACGTGGCGGCCGGCCGCGCGACGACGCCGGGCGTCCGTCGGCCGCTTCCGGGTGAATAGTCCGATGGCGCGATCCTCGATCGAGAAGCTGCCGCCCGAGGTGCGCGAACGCGTCGAGGACTGGCTGCGCGAGTTCCGCACCGGCGGGCTTGAGCTGAACGACGTCATGACCCGGATGGACGCCCAGTTCGCCGACCAGGGCATCGACCTGCCGTCGCGGTCGGCGCTGCATCGTCACAGCCAGAAGGTCCAGGCCCTGGCCGAACGGGTCCAGCGGTCGCGCGACATCGCCAATCAGCTGGTCGCCCAGGTCGGCCCCGATCTGTCCGACGGCAAGGGGCTTCAGGTGCTGATCCAGGGCTTCCAGTCCCTGGCCTTCGACATGATGGCCAACCTGGCGCCCGACGAGACTCTGGATCCAGAGAACCTGATGTTCCTGTCGCGCGCCATCCAGGCCGTGACCTCGGCCCGCAAGACGGACGCGGATCTTCACCTGAAGCTGAAAGGCGAGGCGGCCATACGCTGACGTCGCCGACGGCGTCCGTGACGGCCCCGGCCGGCCGGCTGCTGGTCCTGGGCGGGATCACATACGCCTGATGGCTTCCGCGAGCGACTATCTGGACCAGTTGAAGGCGCTGCTGCCCAGCGGCGCGGCCTTCACGCGCGATGCGGGGTCGCGGCTGAACAGCCTGTTGGCCGGCCTGGCGGAAGAACTGGCGCGGGTGGACCAGCGCGGGGCCGACCTGATGGTCCAGACCGACCCGCGCGCCGTGACCGAGCTGCTGGACGACTGGGAACGGTCCTGGGGCCTGCCGGACGGATGCGTGACCGCGTCGCCGACCCCGGCCGGACGCCGCCTGGCTCTGCATCAGAGAGTGGCCAGCCTAGGCGGGCAGTCGCGGTCCTATTTCGTCGGCCTGTCGGCCCTGCTGGGCTACGACGTCGGCGTCGATCAGTTCGAGCCCACGCGCCTGCCGTTTTCGGTCGCGAAGGTCATCCTGGGCGAGCCCTGGGCCTTCGCCTGGCGGGTGGCGGTCTATGGCCCGGTCGAGACCGACGGGCCGCCGGTCTACGCCTCGGCCGACCTGGAGTGCGTGATCAATCGGCTGAAGCCCGCCCACACCGTCGTCAGCTTCGACTACGCCCCCGATCCGGAGCCGACCTTCTTCTTCGATTTCCTGAACCCAGAGGCTTGAGATGCACCGCGTAGATACAGCTGGACACGCCGCCGGCCTTTGGCAGGACGGCAATCCCCAGATCGGCCAGCAGGGCACGGTCATGTCGGCGGCCTGGCTGAACGACATTCAGGAGAACCTGTGCAAGGTCGTTCTGGACGCGGGTATTGCGCTGGCCAAGGGCAATACCGGCCAGCTCAAGGCGGCGATCCAGGCGATGATCACGTCCAGCGCCGTCAACTGGGCGCCGACGATCTCTGCCGGCGACGCGGCGACCCTGGCGACGGCCCAGAACTATGCCGACGTCGTCGCCGCCGCCGCCGCCACGGCCGCCCAGAACGCCGCCGTGGCCCTGGCCCGTGTCCGCCCCGGCGTGGTCGAGTTCTTCGCCGGGGCCGTGGTTCCGACCGGCTATCTGGAATGCAACGGCGCGGCGGTCAGCCGTGCGACCTACGCCGATCTCTTCGCGGCGATCGGAACGACCTATGGCCCCGGCAACGGGACCACCACCTTCAACATCCCCCAGGCCCAGGGCGAGTTCCTCAGGGGCTGGGACAACGGCCGGGGCGTAGACGACGGCCGCACCTTGGGCAGTTTCCAGGCGGATGAGTTCAAGAGCCACGTCCACGAACTGCCGGTGCGGACCAATGCCGATTCCGGCGACGGATGGGTCGAAGACGCCGCCGCGTCCGCTTCTATCATGTCGGCTCAGACCGCAGCGACCGGCGGGTTGGAAACCAGACCCCGCAACATCGCCCTCATGGTGATCATCAAGATCTAGGACTTATCCCTTCGGTCACCGAGGGGGTGACGGGGTTGCAGCCCCATCACCAGCGGGCGGACACCCGCACCAAGGCCAGACGCGCCTGGCCCCAGTCCCCCACCGGGCGCACCGGCGGGGCTATCGAGTAGCTGAATTGACCCTTGAGTCCACCACCCTGACGTCCGTCCGCCCCGTTCGGCCGGTCGCTCCCTACATCGGCGGCAAGCGCAATCTGTCGCGCCGGCTGGTGACGATGATCGAGGCTATCCCTCACGATCGCTACGCCGAGGCCTTCGTCGGCATGGGCGGCGTCTTCCTGAAGCGGACGTCTCGTCCTCGCTTCGAAGTCATCAACGACTGGTCGGCTGACGTGGCCAACCTGTTCCGCATTCTTCGCGAACACTATCCGCAGTTCATGGAGGTGCTGCGCTTCCAGATTACGACCAGGTCCGAGTTCGACCGCCTGTCGCGCGTTGATCCGGAGACCCTGACCGACCTGCAACGGGCCGCCCGCTTCCTATACCTCCAGCGCTGCGCCTTCGGCGGTCGGGTCGGCCAGCGTCACTTCGGCATGGACATGAAACGCGCAAGGTTCGACGTGACCAAGCTGGCCCCCATGCTGGAGGATCTTCATGAGCGCCTGGCCGGCGTGGTCATCGAACGCCTGCCGTTCGAGCGGTTCATCCCGCGCTATGACACGCCTGAGACCCTAATGTTCCTGGACCCGCCCTATTGGGGCAACGAAACGGACTACGGCGAGGGGATGTTTTCACGGCCCGATTTCGAGCGTCTGAGAGGCCTCTTAGAGGGCCTGAAGGGCCGCTTCATTCTGACGATCAACGACGTCCCAGCGACCCGCGAGCTGTTCTCTGGCCCGGCCTTCAGCATCGAGCCTGTCGATCTGACCTACCGTATAAGCGGTGCGCCGACCCAGGCGCATGAGCTGATCATAACCGGAGGTGGGCGAGGGTGACGCGGCGGGCTGGGCCTTCGTGCGGCTCCCGAAGTGCTCCAGAAGGTCTTGTCCCAGACTCCGGCCGCTTTTGTCGCGCTTCACTGATGCGTCAAAATCGGACGTAGCTTTGGATGTTCTCATCTGTTCTCGATGAGAACATCTTGTGAACCAGAACAAACCGTGCACATAGTCGGCCTCACAAAAACGGGGGCGGGTCCATGGCGGGTCTCTCCCAAGCTTCTGACGGGAATCATGGCAAGGGAGACGAAGGCAATGGCACAGGCGGCTTTGAAACTGGTGGGCAAGGAAGACGGCGACAAGCAACGGGCCCTGGAGGCGGCGATCGCTCAGATTGATCGCGCCTTCGGCAAGGGCTCGGTGATGAAACTGGGCAAGGGCGGGGTCGCCGACGTGATCCCCTCGGTGTCCACCGGATCCCTGGGCCTGGATATGGCGCTGGGCATCGGCGGCCTGCCGCGCGGACGGGTGATCGAGGTCTTCGGTCCTGAATCCTCGGGCAAGACGACCCTGGCCCTGCACACCGTGGCCGAGGTTCAGAAGGCCGGCGGCACCGCCGCCTTCGTCGACGCCGAACACGCGCTGGACCCCGGCTACGCCCAGAAGCTGGGCGTCAATCTGGACGACTTGCTGGTGTCCCAGCCGGACACCGGCGAACAGGCGCTCGAGATTGTCGACACCCTGGTGCGCTCCGGCGCCGTGGACATCGTGGTCGTCGACTCCGTCGCCGCCCTGACCCCGCGCGCCGAGATCGAGGGCGAGATGGGCGACAGCCTGCCGGGCCTTCAGGCGCGCCTGATGAGCCAGGCGCTGCGCAAGCTGACCGCGTCCATCTCCAAGTCGAACTGTATCGTCCTGTTCATCAACCAGATCCGCCACAAGATCGGCGTCATGTACGGCTCGCCCGAGACGACGACGGGCGGCAATGCGCTGAAATTCTACGCCTCGGTGCGCCTGGACATCCGCCGCACCGGCGCG
>JBKBXN010000072.1:0-13619 GCA_046314055.1 Brevundimonas sp. | reverse complement strand
GGCCGATCTCATAGGCCTCATCGGGACTGGTCAGCCGGTAGAGGTCGAAGTGGGCCAGGGTGATGCCATCCCCCTCATAGAACTGGACCAGGGTGAAGGTCGGGCTGGGCACGTCCTCGTCCGGCGTGGTCAGGGCGCGGATCAGGCCGCGCGCCAGGGTGGACTTGCCCATGCCCAGCGGCCCGTACAGCAGCAGGCTGTCGCCGGGCTCAAGCAGAGGGGCGACGGCGTGGCCCAGGCGGGTGGTGGCCTCGGCGTCGGGGAGTTCGATCTTCATGGGAACACCGCGTCGGGATCGGCGGCCAGGGTGCGTTCGGTGAAATGTTTCAGGGCCAGGGTGGCCTTGACGGCGTCCAGATCCAGGCGTTCGGGGGGGATTGGCCGACCGACCACGACGCCGAAGGGCTTGCCCGCCTTGTTCAGCAGCTCATGGAACAGGGTCACATCGCGCAGTTCGGGCGACACCTTGTCGAACAGGTGGAACAGCCGGCTGTAGGGGCCGGTCACGTGCAGGGGAATGACCGGCGCGCCGTATTTGCGCGCCAGGGAGGCGGCGGTCGGCGCCCATTCGGGGTCGGTCAGGACGCCGTTCTTCTCGCGGGCCAGGCGGCCGGCGGGGAACATGATGACGCAACGCTCGGCCTCGAAGGCGGCCTTGGCGGCGGTCAGGGTGGCGCGGGTCTTTTCACGGGTGCGTTTGTCGTGGACCCATTCGACCGGGATGACCGTCTCGGCCAGTCGCGGCGAGACGCGCAGGGCGTCGGCGTTGGCGAAGAAGATGGCGTCGGGGCGGCGCTGGCGGACGGCGTCATAGACCGCGACCCCGTCTGCGATGCCGGTGGGATGATTGGCGACCACGACGCACCGACCCGTCGCGGGCAGCCGATCCAGATGGGCGGTGGAGACCTTCAGGCTCAGCAGGTCCGAGACATGGTCCAGGGTCTCGGCGCCTGACAGGTTCTGGATGGCGTCGGCCATATGCACGGCCGCTCTGTAGTTCAGCACGGAATACAGGGCCGGCCGCACGACCGGCCAGAAGGGAGAGGCGGTCAGACGCGGGGCGCGTTCGGCGATGAGGACATCGACGATATGGGGCGAGCGGCGGACGGGAAGGGCGGCGGAATTCATGGACGACCGCTTGTCGCCGGTTCGGAGAAAGGGAGCAAGCCTACCAGAGGCGCGCCACGCCGAAGGTGTCGAATAGCTTTTCGTTGGAGACCACCGTCAGATCGTTGAGCAGGCCTTGGGCGATGAGCAGGCGATCGAAGGGATCGCGATGGTCGCCGTCCATCCGTCCAGCGAGTTCCGCTTCGGCGATGGAAATCGGCAGCCCCCTCAAGCCCAGGCGGGTGATCGCGCCGCCGAAGTCTCGCGCTATCGAACCGGCTTGCGGCAGCTTGCCGATCCGGTGCTTGATGGCGACCTCGATGGCGGAAACGGCGCTGACATAGATCGGGACCGACCGGTCTTCCAGGCGTGCACGAACGCGCGGGGGCAGGCGCTCGTCGCCGAAAGCCAGCCACAGTAGGGCGTGGGTGTCGAGCAGAAGGCTCAATCCTCACGTCCTTCCCAGAGGCGCAACTCCTCCTCCGGCAGAGCGTCGAAGAAGCTGTCGTCGAACCGACCTTCTTCGCGCAGCGCGCCGAAACGCGGGGCGGCGGGCGTGGTGAATTGGGGCTCGAACGGCACAATACGGACCGCCGGCTTGTCGCCACGGGCGATGACGACCTCTTCGCCGCGTTCGGCGGCGGCGATCAGTTTGGAGAGGTGGGTCTTGGCGTGATGGACGGTGACGATGGTCATCTGTCGCTCCTTGGTCTATCCATCTTAGCTAAGACGCGTGCGCGCAGCAACTTTCGCCTGGCGAAGGGGGGTGCTACGCCTCGCGGCTGCAAGCTTTGCGAGGAATGCCCCATGCGTCACCGTTCTCTCCTGTCCGCCGCCTGCGCGGCAGTCGCCCTGATGAGCGCCGCTCCGGCCCTGGCCCAGGTTCCGCCCGCGCCGGTTCCGGCTGCGCCCGCGACGCCCGACGCCTTCACCTATCGCGACATGATCACCGCCAACCGGCTGGGCGACCCGCAGGTGTCACCGGACGGCCGCTATGTGGTCTATTCGGTGACGACCACGGATGTGGAGGCCAACCGCCGCGCGGGCAGCCTGTGGATGCTGGACCTGAACACGCCGGACGTCGCGCCGCGCCGCCTGGCCATTTCGGACCAGGGCGCGAACACCGCCCGCTGGGGCGGAGACGGCAATCTGTATTTCCTGTCGGGCAAGTCGGGCGCCAACCAGGTCTGGCGGGTGGCGTCTCCCACGGCGACGCCGGTGCAGGTGACCAATCTGCCGCTGGACGTGAACGCCTATCGGATCAGCCCGTCGGGCGACAAGGTGGCGGTGTCGCTGGCCGTCTATCCGGACGCGGCCGACCTGAACGCCTCGGTCGAGATGGGCAAGGCCGTGGCCGAGCGGAAAACGACCGGCCAGGTCTATGACCGGATGTTCGTACGCCACTGGGATACGTGGAACGACCACACCCAGAACCATCTGTTCGTCCAGTCGATCGGCCGCAACGGCCAGACAACGGGGAACCCGGTCTGGGTGACCAAAGGCTTCGATGGCGACACCCCGTCCAAGCCGTTCGGCGACGAGGGCGATTTCGTCTTCACCCCGGCGGGGGATTCCATCGTCTTCTCGGCGCGGCTGGCCGGCAAGACCGAGCCGTGGAGCACCAATTTCGACCTGTGGAAGACCAACGGCCTGACGGGCGACGGCACCTTCACCAATCTGACGCCGGACAATCCGGCCTGGGACGCGGGTCCGGTGTTTTCGCCGGACGGCCGGACCCTGGCCTATCGCGCCATGGCGCGGCCCGGTTTCGAGGCCGATCGCTACCAGATCGTGCTGATGGATGTTCAGAGCGGCCAGAAGCGCGAGATCGCGTCGAACTGGGACCGTTCGGCGGACACCCTGCAATGGTCGCGCGACGGCCAGACCCTGTACACGACCGCCGGCGACGTCGGTTCGACCAAGCTGTTCGCCGTGGATACGCGCAACGGCGTCGTCACCCCGGTCACCGGCCCCGGCCACGTCTCGGCCTTCCAGCAGACGCCGGCTGGCTTCGTCTTCGCCCAGGACAGTCTGAAGTCGCCCAGCGATCTGTATTTCAAGACCTATCTGGGTCGTGAAATGCCCCGTCGTCTGACCGTGGCCAACCCGGCCCTGGAGACCAAGGCCTTCGGCGAATACGAGCAGTTCAACTTCGCCGGCTGGAATAACGAGACGGTGCACGGCTATGTCATCAAGCCGGTCGGCTATGAGGAAGGGAAGAAATACCCGGTCGCCTTCCTGATTCACGGCGGGCCCCAGGGTTCGTTCGGCGACGGCTGGTCCTATCGCTGGAACCCGGAGACCTACGCCGGGGCGGGCTATGCGGTGGTGATGATCGATTTCCACGGTTCGACCGGCTACGGCCAGGCCTTCACCGACGCCATCAGCCAGCACTGGGGCGATCGGCCGTTGGAGGATCTGCAGAAGGGCTGGGCCGCAGCCCAGCAGAAGTACGATTTCCTGGACGGCTCCAACGCCTGCGCCCTGGGAGCGTCGTACGGCGGTTATATGATCAACTGGATCGCCGGCAACTGGTCCAACGAGTTCAAGTGCCTGGTCAACCACGACGGCGTCTTCGACACCTTCGGCATGGGTTATTCGACCGAGGAGCTGTGGTTCACCGAGTGGGAGTACGGCGGCACGCCGTGGGACAAGCCGGAGGGCTATCAGAAGTTCAACCCCGCCAACCATGTCGAGAACTGGCGCACGCCGATGCTGGTGGTGCAGGGCGATCTGGACTTCCGCATTCCGACCGCCCAGGGCCTGTCCACCTATACGGCGCTGCAACGCCGGGGCATCGACAGCCGCCTGATCGTCTTCCCGAACGAGAACCACTGGGTGCTGAAGCCGGCCAACAGCCTGCAATGGCACAATGAGGTGTTCGGCTGGCTGAACAAATACCTGACCCCGGCTCAATAGGTCGGGTCGCCGTCAAAACGAAAGAGGGGCGCAGCCGCAAGGCCGCGCCCCTTTTTCATTGCGTCGCCTCAGGCGTCAGAGCGAGGCGCGGGTCTGGGTCATGGAGATCAGGCGGTCGTACTGCCGCTCGGTCATGCAGCGCGGGGCGGCCCAGCGCTGGCCGGCCTGGCGGGCTTCAACCGCTTCCTGGGCGGTGACGAAGACCGGGGCGGCGCCGAATTCCCGCTGATAGGCGCGGCGGGTGGCCGCATCAGTGGCGCAAACCATGACGGACTGAAGCTTGGCCGGCTGGGCTGTCTGGCTACGCGTAGACTGGGCAAGGCTGGGGGTGGCGACTGCGGCCAGAGCGGCGGCGATCAAGACAGGCGTTACGAAACGGGTCATCGGGCATCCTCCTATGGCCTGAATTAAGATCAGGGCTCTGATGAAATATGCGCCGATTTTGAGGGATGTAAAGCTTTCACGACAACTAGGATGGTCTCGGACGATATTTCTTCCCGATCCATGGCGCCGCACCGTCAAGTGGCGCCAAACCCCGCCTGCCGCGTTGAGTCGAGCTGTTAGAGCCGACGTCTGGGCCAAAATGCTGAAATGGAACGAACTCTGGTCGAAGTTGCGTCGTCAGGGCGTAGCGCCGGCGATCGTGCGTGCGCGGGAATTTCGCGATTGGGTTCGGACGAACGATCCGGTCTATGCCGCCGTTCGCCGTCCCGGTCGGGCCGAGGCCTGGGCGGGCGGGATCGGCCTGATGTTGATCGGGCTGGTGGTGCTGGCCCTGATCCTGTTCGACTGGAACATGCTGCGCGGGCCGATCGGGCGGTGGGCCTCGGCGGAATATGATCGCGAGATCGCGCTGCGCGGCGATCTGGACGTCCACGTGTTCAGTTGGACTCCGTCGGTGGTGGTGCGCGGGCTGAAAATCGGCGGGCCCGAGTGGGCGCTGGACCGCGACACGGCGGATGTCGAGGAAATCCGCGCCTCGGTGCGTCTGCGCAAACTGTTCGCCGGCCAGATCGAGATGCCGCTGCTCAGCTTCACCCGGCCCAAGGTGGTGCTGATTGCGTCCGAGGACGGCCGCAAAAGCTGGGAACTGAACCCCGACAAGCCGGACACGGGCGAGGGCATGAAGCTGCCGGTCATCCAGCAGTTGGTCATCACCGACGGCCGGTTGATCTTCGACGAACGTCGCCGGGATCTGAAGCTGGAGGCGGTCGTCGATGCGCGCGAAGGACAGGACGGGGCGGCGGGCTTCGTTCTGGCCGGCGAGGGGACGGTGAACGATTCCCCGTTGAAGCTGCGTATTGAGGGCGGGCCCTTCATCAATATTCGCCGCGACCGGCCCTATCAATTTGAGGCGAGCGTCAGCGGCGCAGGCTCCAGCCTGGAGGCGAAGGGGGCGGTGACCCGGCCGTTCGACCTGGGCCGGTTCGACGCCACCCTGACCCTGAAGGGGCGGGATCTGTCGGACCTGTATCTGCTGACGGGCGTGACCCTGCCCAACACGCCCCCCTATCGTCTGGCCGGCGCGTTGAAGAGGGACGAGAACATCTGGACCTTCAATGATTTCAACGGCCGAGTCGGGGCTTCGGATCTGGCCGGGACTGTGCGGGTGGACGCGGCCGAGCGGCTGCGGGTCGATGCGCGCCTGACGTCGCGTCGCCTGGATATCGACGACCTGGCCGCCGTGCTGGGCGCGCGGACCCAGACCAATGACGCCGGCACCAATACGGAGGCCCCGGTCGTGGTCGGCGGCAAGCTGCTGCCGGACGCGCCGTTGCAGGCCGAGCGCCTGCGGACCATGGATGGAAGCCTGACCTATCGCGCCGCCACAGTGAAGGCGAATGATCTGGACGTACGGGCGGTGAACCTGGGGGCCGAGCTGAAGGAGGGGATTCTCAATCTCGATCCCGTCAGCTTCAACTTCAATCGCGGCGAGCTGAACGGGACGGCGCGGATCAACGCCACGCGTGACACGCCGTACAGCGTGGTCGACTTCCGCCTGGCCGGCTATCCGCTGGAATCGATCATCCCCGCGCGCGGCGGATCCGCCCCCCTGACGGGCCGGGCGCTGGGACGCGCCAAGCTGGAGGGACCGGGGGCGTCGATCCATGATTTTGCGGCGGCGTCGAAAGGGTCGCTCAGCCTGGTCGTGCCCAATGGTCAGATGCGGTCCGCCTTCGCCGAACTTCTGGGCATCAACGCCAGCGCGGGTCTGTTGAAGCTGCTGCGTGGCGACCAGTCGACGGCGCAGATCCGCTGCGCCGTGGCCGACTTCGACGTCCGTTCCGGCACGGCGACGGCCAAGACCCTGGTCATCGATACCGACGTCGTCCTGGCTCAGGGGACGGGTTCGATCGATCTCGGCGCCGAGACGCTGGATCTGCGCATCGACGGCGAGTCCAAGAAGCCGCGTCTGCTGCGGGTCTGGGCGCCGATCACGGTTCGCGGCGCGCTAACGGCGCCGAGCGTGGGCGTCGATGTCGGCGCGGTGGTCGGTCAGGGCGGGCTGGCCGGGCTGTTGAGCACGGTGGCGGCGCCGGTCACCGCCCTGTTCGCCTTCGTCGACCCTGGCCTGGCCGAGGACGCCGATTGCGGCGGATTGATCGCGGGCGCGCGATAATCTTCAAGAGACTGAGCCGAACGGCGCGCGACGACGTATTGGAAGCCATGGATCGTATTGCATGACACGCCGGGGGCTGTTCGCACCCGCCCTGGGCCTTATCGTCGGGGCCTGTTCGCCCCTGAGCCTGCTCAACAGCCTGGGGCCTAGAGACGCCGGCGCGCGCCGCGTCGCGCGCGACATCGCCTATGGCGACGACGCCCGGCAACGGATGGATCTGTACGCCCCCAGCGCGCCGGGACCCTATCCGACCCTGGTCTTCTTCTATGGCGGCGGCTGGGATTCGGGGTCGCGCGACCTGTACGGCTGGGCGGCGCAGGCCCTGGCGGCGCAAGGGTTCGTCGTGGCCCTCCCCGATTATAGACTGGCGCCCCAGGCCGTCTTCCCCGCCTTCATCGAAGACGCCGCCGCCGCCACGGCCAGGACAGCGGACATCGCCGCCGCCCATGGCGGTGATCCCGACCGACTGGGCGTGCTGGGCCATTCGGCGGGCGCCCACCTGGCCATGATGATCGCGCTGGACCGCCGCTATATGGAGGCCGTGGGTCGTCCAGGCCTGATCAAGGCGGCGGCGGGGCTCGCCGGTCCCTACGATTTCCTGCCGCTCGATGCGGGGGCGGCGCGGAACGCCTTCGGTCGGGCGCCGGACCCCACCTTGACCCAGCCGGTCACCTTCGTCCGGCCGGATGCCCCGCCGATCTGGCTGGGCCATGGAACAGAGGATGTCGTGGTCCATGCCGAGGACACGACCATCCTCGACCAGCGGATGAGGGCGGCGGGCGGGCAGTCCGAGGCGAAACTCTACCCCGGCCTGGATCATGCGGACCTGGTGGCCACCCTCTCCCCGCTGTTCCGCAAAAAGGCGACCGTGCTGGCTGATGTGACCGGCTTCTTCCACAGGACGCTGGGTCGATGACCGGCCTTTTTGCGGGTGAAGCGCATTTTCGTTAGCGGCGCACCTTTCCAACAATGCGACTTAATGCCAATATGGGTGCGGGTCGGATTTAAGTATTCGTACCGATCTTTTACGGCCCGTTCCGAACCTGATCTGGCTCCGGTGCGCGCATGCGCGCCGAACCTGCTGGCTCCGGGACGGGCCGTCTCCCTATGAAGACCGCCTGCGAGCGCGAATTTCCATAAATTCTGAAGGTGGTGCGGGCGGCCGGGGTCGAACCGGCACTCCTTTCGGAACTGGATTTTGAGAGACCGGATATCCCCTATCCTTTGTGCCGCCGGGGGTATCCGTTTTCCCGATAACCGACTGTCAGCACTAGCTTCTTTCGGTTCTCGAAACACACATACCTAACCGGCTGTACGCTACGGTTGGCTTTCTAGGTGCACCTATTCTGCACCTGAAATCCGACCTCAACGGAGGTTAGGAATGCCCAAAATCAAACTCACAAAGACCGCTGTAGACGCCGCAACCCCGCAGGAGCGCGATTACGAACTCCGGGATACGACGATACCCGGCTTCCTTGTCAAGGTCACCCCGACCGGTCGCAAGATTTTCATGGTTGCCTACGTCGCCCACAACGGACAGCGGCGTAAGCCGGCGATCGGTCGGTACGGCGAGATCACAGTCGAGCAGGCGCGCAACATCGCGCAGGACTGGCTTGCCGAGGTGCGCCGAGGCGTTGACCCGAGTGCCGAGCGCGCGGCTGCTCGGCAGGCCCTCACCGTGAAGGAGTTATTCGACCGGTTCATCACCGACTATTCGGAGAGCCGCAACAAGCCAGCGACGGTCGAGTCGAACCGCGGATACGGCAAGCGCTACATCATCCCGATCCTGGGCCAGCTCAAGGTTCCGGATGTCACCCGTGCCGACATTGCCCACCTGATGAAGAAGATGGCGAGGAGCCCGACCAACGCCAATCGCGTATTGGCCGCCGTGCGGAAGATGTTCAACATGGCCGAGGTCTGGGGCCTGCGTCCCGATGGCTCCAATCCGTGCCGGCACGTCCCCAAATACCCTGAGCGCGGCAAGACGCGCCTCATCACGGACGCTGAGCTGCGCAGGCTGTTCGAGTATCTTGACCGCGCTGAGGCCGAGGGCTTGGAGCACCCCTTCATCCTTCTTGCCATCCGGCTCCAGTTCGAATTCGCGGCGCGCATGTCCGAGATCTTGAATCTCGAATGGGAGTGGATCGATTTCGACAATCACCGCGTCGTGTGGCCCGACAGCAAGACCGGTGGCATGTCCAAGCCGATGAGCGCTGAGGCGCTCCGGCTCTTCGAAACCGCGCCCCGGTTGGAAGAGTCGGCGTTTGTCTGCCCGTCGGTCTTTGACCCCAGATGCGCAGCTATCTCGCGGCGAACGCCGAGCGGATCGAGCACCCCCTCATCCTCGCCGATATCGACACCAGCATTTACGACGCAGTCGTGGTGCCGGGGGGACATGGTCCCGTCGAGGATCTGTACAAGGATCCGGACATGGGCCGTGTCCTTGTGGAGGCCGACGAACAGTCCAAAGTGATCGCCGCTGTGTGTCACGGCCCGGCCGCGCTTCTCGCCGCGACCAATGCCGATGGCCAGTGGCCATTCGCCGGCCGCCGGATGACGTCGCTCAGCGACGAGGAAGAGATCGAGTTCGGGACCGCCGATAACGCGCCCTGGCTCCTCGCGGACACGCTGCGGAAGAAGGGCGCCCATTTCGAGCAGGGGCCCAACTGGGGCACGTTCGTGGTCACCGATGGCAACCTCATGACCGGCCAGAACCCGCAATCGTCCTCCAAACTGGCGGAGGCGGTAATCGGGGCGCTGAGCGCCAGTCATCCGAACGCGTCCCACGCTGCTTAGCGTAGCGCATGCGTAACGACGGCTCGAAAATTGAGGTCTCGGCAGCTTTATGTTCGATCTTCGCCACCTTCGATACGCTATAGCGGCTGCAGATCATGGAAGCTTTTATCGAGCAGCGAGAAGCCTCAACACCGAGCAGTCTACCGTTAGCCGCAATATCCTGAAGCTGGAGCGCTCCGTCGGCATGCCGATCTTCGAGCGCTCCCCCGCGGGCGTCACTTTGACGCTCGCGGGCAGTGCGTTCATTCGTGGCGCAAAACCATTGTTGGCCTCCGCCGATAAGCTGGTTGCGATGATGCGAGCCGCTGGCCAGGGACAAGCCGGTGGCCTCGTATTTGGACACAACACTTCACTGTCGGCAGGTAATCTTCGAGCCACCGTGATGAGTTGGCAGGAGACGTACCCAGAAGTCGACATCGAGTGCGTCGAAGGTGAGCGCGGTGCGTTGCTCGCAGGCCTCAATACGGGTGAGATCGACATTGCGATACTCATGGGCACGACCGGCCATGAGGGGTTTCGCTGCGAACCGCTGTGGAGCGAGCGCTTGCATGCCGCCCTTCCTGCCTCTCATGAACTTGCAGGCCGCGAGGTGGTCCACTGGACGGATCTTCGAAGCGAGCGGTTCATGCTTCAGGCAGCTGATCCCGGCCCGGAGATAAGAGATATCCTCCTCGGCCGCGTGTCGCTCTCAGGCGCCACGCCTCACATCCGGATGAACCAGTCGAGCCGCGAAACTATCCTGAGCGTCCTCGGCAGCAACAGCATGATCAGTATTGTCTGCGAATGCGCGACAGGAGTCAGCTATCCTGATCTGGTCTATCGACCCGTGCACGGTGAACAAGGCCCCGCGCTAACCGCCTATTCGGCCTACTGGCGCGAAAGCAACGTGAACCCGGCTTTGCGCCGGCTCCTGCGTTTCATCAAAACGCGCTACGCCCTTACTTTTGACGTGTAATGATCGGCTCGCTGACGGGACATCGCGCCCCCGTCCATCGCGAACGACGAAACCACGCGGCCTCCGCCAAGCAAGCTCATTGAATTCAGATTGATTTGAAGGATGGTGCGGGTGGTCGGAATCGAACCGACACTCCTTTCGGAACCGGATTTTGAATCCGGCGCGTCTACCAGTTCCACCACACCCGCACATTTGCCGCCGATTCTAGCCGACGCTCTTTGCACCTATACTGCACCTAGAGCGAAAACTGAATATCGTCGGCCTCTTTTCCTTCCTTCATAAGCCCCTGAAAACACGCCGTTTTCAACTCGTCGTGTTTTTCTGTGGATTGGTAGACAAACCACTTTTTGAGTCCAGCGCGTCTACCAATTCCACCACGCCCGCAGCGGAAGGACCGCCTCATGCCACAGACGGGCAAGGCGGGTCCAGAGGCGTCTTCATTGCATGATGAAGTTCACGCGAAACGCCATCATGCGTGGCGCTGTAGGTTGGTCGCCGTCATAGGCGACGGTGGCGTCGCCGGCGGCCTTTAGCACCGCCTCGCCGAACCGGCCGTCGCCCGGATGCTCGGTCTCGATCACGCAGTCGCGCAGACTTCCGTCGGGCTGGGCGACGCAGGTCGTGACAGCGAAGCCTTCCGAGTAGCGGCTCTGGAACGGATATCGTGGGCGAATCCGGCGGTCCCAGCGCATGCCGACCTGGAGTCCGTCTTCGGCTATGGCTTCCAATTCCTGGTCACGCGGATCCACCAGCGGGCGGTCGCAGGCCGTCAAGGTTTCGTCGATGGCGGAGCCCGAAGCCGGTAGGTTCAGATCGTAGCGCAGATTGCGTCCTTCGCCGGCGCCGTCCGGCACCATGATCTGAAGACGGCCGCCCTGACGCAGTTCGCGAGCGAAGGGGGCAGGAAAATCGGCCACGGCGCCCGCGCGATCGGTGGTGACGTTCCAACGCCATTCCGAGGTTTCTTCGTCGCGGAAGGTGATCTGCAAGGGGCGAGTCTTGGTTCGGCGGGTCGCTTCCGGCAGGCCGAATATGAGCGCCGAATATCCATCGTCCATACAGCGGGTGGCGATGGACAGGCCCGTTGTCGTGGTCACATAGGCGATTGTGCTTTTTTCCTGGCGTCCCTGACCAAGTCCCAATCTTCGCCTGTCGGAGCCGCGTCCTGAGCGGCGGCGGAGCCTGCCGTTAGGCCCAAGGCCAGAGCCGCCAATGCTCGCTTCACGCCACGACCTCTACATGGCTGTCCGTCCCGCCGGCCAGAACGCGCTTGGCGCGGATATACATCTCGACGCGCTGAAGGATGATCAGGCCCATGGCGAAGACCAGGAAGGCGTCGGTGACGGCCATGGCGTTCAGATGCCAGTCGGCGGCGTGGGCTTCGATCACGTCCCGCAGGCCGGCGCGACCCGCGAACAGCACGACCAGCAGGATCAGACCCAGTGGCGAGGCCTGGGCCATCAGGGAGCCGTCCGGCTCCTTCTCGATGGTGACGGTCTTGCCGCGATACCAGCCGGCGACGCCGCCCAGGACGGCGCCCAGGGCCAGCACGGCCCAGGCGTCGGGGCCGAACGGGGCGTGGACGGCGTGGGGGCTGTAGCTCGAACCCCAGATCCCAAGCCCGATCAGGGGCACGACGATGGCGGGCATGATCCACAGGAACTGCGGCTTCAGCACCCGCTTGCGTCGGTTCTTCAGCAGCACCAGGACCAGCACGGCCGGGAAGACCAGCAGCGGTATGAGCTTCTCGGGCGACATGACGATCCTCCGGCGCCTCCCCCCGGAGACTGATCGCGGTCAGCCTAGCGCTGTTACTGGCGGCTTGGAAGCGGCGCGACGGTCTGTTCGATGGCGCCGAAGATCGAATGATGGTGGTCGTCCAGCATCTCGATCCGGACCGTGTCGCCATAGGCCAGGAAGGGGGTTTCGGCGGCGCCGCGCAGGATCGTTTCGACCGTCCGGACCTCGGCGATGCAGGAATAGCCCAGGCCGCCTTCGGCGACCGGCTTGCCGGGGCCGCCGTCGGCGTCGCGGTTCGAGACCGTGCCCGAACCGATGATCGTCCCGGCCGCCAGGGACCGGGTCTTGGCCAGGTGGGCGATCAGGGTTCCGAAGTCGAAGGTCATGTCCACGCCGGCGTCGGCCTTGCCGAAGTCGGCGCCGTTCAGCTGGACGGTCAGTTCGCCGTGCAGCTTGCCGTCCTTCCAGCGGTCGCCCAGCGCCTCGGGTGTGACGAAGACGGGCGACAGGGCGCTGGCGGGCTTGGACTGGACGAAGCCGAACCCCTTGGCCAGTTCGGCCGGGATCAGGTTGCGCAGCGAGACGTCGTTGACCAGGCCGACCAGGCGGACGGCGGCCAGGGCCTCGTCCCGCGTCGCGCCCTGGGGCACGTCGCCGACGACCACCACGATCTCGGCCTCCAGGTCGCAGCCCCAGGCGGGGTCGGCCAGCGGGATGGGATCGCGGGGCGCCAGGAAGCTGTCGGAACCGCCCTGGTACATCAGCGGATCGGTCCAGAAGCTGGCGGGCATCTCGGCGCCGCGTGCGCGGCGCACCAGCTCGACGTGGTTCACATAGGCCGAGCCGTCGGCCCACTGATAGGCGCGGGGCAGGGGGGAGGCGGCGTCGCGCTCGTGGAAGCGGCCGCGCGGCACGGCTTCGTGCTCGAGGCTCTCGGCCAAGGCCAGGAGCCGGGGGCCGCAGCGGTCCCAGTCGTCCAGGGCGGCCTGAAGGGTGGGGGCGATCAGGAAGGCGTCGGTGAACCAGTGCAGGTCCTGCGAGACGACCACGAGGCGGCCGTCGCGGCCGTGCTTGAGCGAGGCGAGTTTCATGCCCAAGGCCTAGACCGAATTCGCCTCGGGGGAAACAGACGGCCGGTCAGTGACCGGCGCCGCCGACGTGACCGTGGCCGCCTGGGCGAGGGGTCGAGAGCTGGCGGTGGGCGGCGCGCAGTTCGCTGATACGCTCGTCGCGGCGGCACCAATGGTCGTTGAACTGGGCCCCGGCCTCGCGCTGGGCGGCGAGCTGCTCCGGCTTGCTCATGTCGCGCTCGACCTCCTTGTCCGCCGGTTGGGGGGCGGGCGGCGGGGGGGGAGGAGGCGCGGGCTTGTCTAGGACCTCGACGCCGTGATCCTGGCGGGCGTCCGGGGCGCCGTGTTCGACGCGGTCGCCCTTGATAACCACATGGCTGTTGGACACCACAGTGACATTGGCGGGGACGGG
>JBKBXN010000071.1:0-13693 GCA_046314055.1 Brevundimonas sp. | reverse complement strand
CCTGGAGCTGCACCCTGAGAAGCAGTTCGCCGCGCGCAATCTCGAGATCGCGTCCGTCGACTTCACGCTGCGCCTTCCGTCGGGCGACGTGTTCGTCGCCGAGACGCCGGAGGGGCCGGTCTTCGCCGGCCTGACCCTGCCGGGTGAGACGGTTCGGGGCGAGGTCGTCGATGGACGGCTGGAGCAGGTCGAGATCGTGACCCCCAGTGCCGACCGGATCGCGCCGGTGTCGCCGCAGTACGGCGACTGCGGCGGGTGCTCGCTGCAACACTGGGCGGACAAGCCCTATCTGGAGTGGAAGCGCGAGCAGGTGCGGCTGGCCCTGGCGCGCGAGGGGATCGAGACCGAGGTCGAGGCGACGGTGGCGAGCCCGCCGGGGACGCGGCGGCGGGTGGCCCTGCACGCGCGGCGGGCCCAGGACGGCCGAGTGGTGCTGGGCTTCAAGGCGCGGCGGTCGTGGCGGCTGGTCGAGGTGCGGGAGTGCCCGGTGGCCGACTCGCGGATCATCCGCGCCATTCCGGCCCTGACCGAGGTGGCGGCGGCCTTTCTGGAGCATCCGAAGTCGGCGCCGACCCTGCACGTGACCTGGACCCTTTCGGGACTGGACGTGGACGTGACGGGCGTCGAGCGACGCTCAGGCGGGGGGCTGTCGGCCGACGCCCAGATGCGGGCCATAGCGGCGGCGCACCGCGCGGATCTGGCGCGGCTGAGCCTGGCCGGCGACACCCTGGTGATGGCGCGCCAGCCGAAGATCAGCTTTGGGCCTGCGACCGTGCCCCTGCCGGCGGGGGGCTTCCTGCAGGCCGTGCCCCAGGCCGAGGCGGCCATGGTGGAGCGGGCCGTAGCGGCGGTGAAGGGGGCCAAGAAGATCGCCGACCTGTTCTGCGGCGCCGGGACCTTCACCTTCCCGCTGGCGACCGTCGCGCCGGTGATCGCAGCCGATGCGTCCAAGGCGGGGATCGAGGCGCTGAAGACGGGCGTGGGCTCGGCCAAGGGGATGAAGGCGATCACGGCCGAGGCGCGCGACCTGTTCCGGCGGCCGCTGACCCCCTATGACCTGAAGGGGTGCGAGGCCATTGTGTTCGACCCGCCGCGCGCGGGGGCCATCGACCAGACGGCCCAGATCGCCGGGACCAAGGCCGCCGTCGTGGTCGGGGTGTCGTGCAACCCCCAGACCTTCGCGCGGGACGCACGGGTGCTGATCGACGCCGGGTTCCGGTTGGAGCGGGTCACGCCGGTGGACCAGTTCCTGTGGTCGGCCCATGTCGAACTTGTCAGTGTTTTCAAGCGGTAGGCCTCATGGACGATGAACTGCAAGAGGGCCTGGAAGACGACGGCGGCGGGTTCGACGCCGACGACTGGGGGCGGTTGAAGCCCTTCGTCGGGGCGGTGGCGACCCTGGACGACGTCCAGGCGCGCCGGGCTGTCTTCGCCCTGGGGGAGACCGACGATCCGCGCCCCATCCCCATGGACCTGCCCCAGCCGGTGATCTGGTGGGAGGAGGACGGCGAACAGGCGGCGGTGGCGGTTCAGGCCGAGAGCCACCTGGGACCGGACGGCGAGGAGATGGAGATCCTGGGTCTGATCCTGCCGGACGGGGAGGGGGCGGTCGCCCTGATGGAGGACGTCGATCTGGTCGATGATACCGACCCGACCTGGCGCGATCTGGTGACGCGGGCCATCGACCCATCGGCCGCCCACGAGGACTAGCCGAACAATTCCAGCTGCGGCCGGGCGTCGGCCGGGACGCGGAACTGGGTTTCGTCGAGCAAACGCAGCGGCGTATCCAGGCCGTAGCGCTTGACGGCGGCCTTGAAGCGGGCGCCGATCAGTTCGGCGACGGGGCCGGTTCCCTTCATGCGCTGGGACCAGTCGGCGTCATAATCCTTGCCACCGCGGGTCTGGCGGATCAGCGACATGACGCGGGCGGCGCGGTCGGGGCGGGCGTCGGCCAGCCATTCGCGAAACAGATCCTTGATCTCGAGCGGCAGGCGCAGGGTGACGTACATGGCCCGCGTCGCTCCGGCCTTGGCCGCCGCTTCAAGCACCGATTCCAGTTCATGGTCGTTCAGGCCGGGAATGACCGGGGCGAAGCCGACGCCGACGGGACAGCCCGTGTCGGCGAGCCGGCTGATGGCCTCCAGCCGTTTGGCCGGGGTCGAGGCGCGGGGCTCCATGGCGCGGGCCAGGCCCCGGTCCAGCGTGGTGATGGAGACGAAGGCCGAGGCCAGGCCGGCCTGACCCATGGGCCCCAGAATATCGGCGTCGCGCGCGATCAGCACCGACTTGGTGATGATGCTGAAAGGGTGGTTGAACCGACGCATGACCTCGAGGATCGAGCGCGTCGATTTCAGTTCGCGTTCGACCGGCTGATAGGGGTCGGTGTTGCCGCCTATGTGGATGCGCTTGCACCGGTATCGGGGGGCGAGGAAGGCCTGTTCCAGCAGACGTGCGCCCTCGGGCTTGAAGAAGATCCGGCTCTCGAAATCCAGGCCCGGGGATAGGCCCATCCAGGCATGGGACGGACGGGCGTAGCAGTAGATACAGCCATGTTCGCAACCTTTGTACGGGTTGATGGAGCGGTCGAAGCCGATGTCCGGACTGTCGTTCCGGGCGATGATGGTGCGGGCGTGTTCGGGCGTGAGGGTGGTGCGTAGCGGCGCGGCCTGGGCGTCGTCGGGCGTCCAGCCGTCGTCGAACGATTCATGCTGCTGGGGCTCGTAACGGCCTGTCGCATTCGAACGCGCGCCTCTTCCCTTGGCGGTCTGCATGAGACGGAGAGTGGATCAGAAAAGAGAACAGAGCAAGAACATTTGTTCTCGGGCCTGCAACTTCTAGCGCCTACAAAATAATAGGTGACAGTACCTGTTGCGAATGGAGTATGGCGGCGCTAGATGGGGCGTTCCATTGAGAGGAGTTCCCCGCGTGAAGATCAGACACCTGGCCGCCCTGTCCGCACTGGCCCTGTTGGCCGCCTGCAACCGTCCGGGCGAAGCGCCGGCAGCGACGCCTGAAGCCCAGGCCGAAGCCCCCGTGACGCTGAAAGCCCCAGCCGGCGCCTATGCCCTGGATCCGACCCATGCGACGCTGCAATGGTCGGTGCTGCACAACACCATTTCCAACTACACCGCCCGATTCGATAAGGTTGAGGCGACCCTGACGCTGGATCCGGCCAATGTGGAGAACACCCGGATCACGGCGACCATCGATCCCACCTCGGTCGACGCCGCCTATCCGGCCGACTACAAGGCCTCGCACGCGGCGACCGGTTTCGACAGCTGGAACGACGACATCGCCAACAGCGCCAAGTTCCTGAACGCCAAGGCTTTCCCGTCGATCAAATTCGTCTCGACCGCGGTCGAACAGACCGGCGCGCGCACGGCCAAGGTGACGGGCGACCTGACCTTCCTGGGTCAGACCCGTCCGGTGACGCTGGATGCGACCTTCAACGGTGAGATCGAGCGGCATCCGTTCGCCCAGGTTCCGGCCGTCGGCTTCGCCGCCGAGGGTCGTTTCAAGCGCAGCGACTTCGGCATGGCCGTGGGCCCGGTCGGCGACGAGGTGACCATCCGGTTCGACGGCGAGTTCATCCAGCAGGCGGCCCCGGCCGCGCCGGCGAACTGATCCACCGCCCCGATGCGATCGAAGCGGCGGCGGGGTCTGACTCCGTCGCCGCGCTCATTTTTCGTCTGATCGAAGACCGCTCATGACCGTCCCCAATCGCTATTCCGCCGTCGCCATCGCCCTGCACTGGGCCGTCGCCGTCTGCATCCTGTCGATGATACCGATGGGGTGGTGGATGAGCGCCGCCATCGAACAGCCGGGCAGTCAGGCCCTGGCCTATCGGGTGTTCCAGATCCACAAGTCGATCGGTTTCCTGATCCTGGCCCTGACCGTGGTGCGGATCGCCTGGCGTCTGACGCATCGGCCGCCGGCCCTGCCGGGCGGGATGAAGCGATGGGAGGCGTTCGCCGCCAATGCGACCCATGTGGCCTTTTACGTCCTGATGGTGGCCCTGCCGCTGACGGGATGGCTGTATGTGTCGGCCGGATGGGCCGTGGCGCAGGATCGCGCGCTGGAGGTGGCGACCAGCTGGTTCGGCCTGTTCCCCATTCCGCACCTGCCGGGCGTGGCCGAACTGGCGGCGGGCGTGCGGCGGGCTCTGGCCTTCCAGGCCATGGGGGCGCATGCGGCCATGGCCTGGGGCGCGGTCGTCCTGGTCGCCCTGCACGTCGGGGCGGCGCTGAAGCATCAATTTGTCGATCACGACGGGGTGCTGGCGCACATGGTTCCTTTTCTGAAGGCAGGACATGAAGCGCCGGTTTCGGCGCCGTCTTCGCCCTGGGCCGAGCGGGCCGTGGGCGTGGCCCTGATCGCGGTCGTGGCCACGGCCGGGGCGGTGGCGGCGCGGCCCTATGCTCTGCCCGATCTGGTGAAGACCCGAACGGAGGCGTCGGCTCCTGTTGCGGCGCCGCAGCCAGCGTCCCAGCCCGATTCGGTCGTAGCAGCGACGCCGATGACGCCGGAGACGCCTGCGACGGCGGCCGCCTGGACCATTGATCCCGCAGCCTCCAGCATCTCTTTCGGCGGGACCCATGCGGGTGCGGCGTTTAAGGGACGTTTCGAGCGGTGGGAGGGTCAGATTCGGTTCGATCCTGCGGATCTGGCGGGATCGAAGGCAGTGATCACGGTTCAGACCGCCTCGGCCCGCACGGGCGATGCGACGCAGGAGGGCTCGCTTCAAGGGGCTGAATGGTTCGATCCGAGCCGGTATCCGACCGCCCGATTCGAGACGACGGGCTTCCGCGTCTTGGGGGGAAATCGTTACGAGGCGAGCGGTACGCTGAGCGTCAAGACGACGCGCCTGCCTGTGGTTCTGCCCTTCACCTTCCGCGAGACCGGCGGCGTCGCCACTGTGGAGGGGCGGTTGGAGCTGGACCGGACGGCGCTGAACATGGGGATGGAGTCTGACGCCACCGGAGACTGGGTGTCGAAGATGATCGATGTCCAGATCAAGGTCTCGGCGCGACGGGCGGGGTAGGGCGGCCAGCGCGCCGCCGCTTGCCCTGAGGGAAGTCAGGCCTTAGGGGTCCGCGCTCTTGATCAATGATTCAGGGAGCGGTCGATGACCCTCGCACTTCTGTTTCCGGGACAGGGCAGCCAGGCCGTCGGCATGGGCGCGCCACTGGCCGACGCCTTCGCCTCCGCCCGTGAGGTCTTCGCCGAGGTGGACGAGGCCCTGGGCCAGAAGCTGTCGGTGCTGATGCGCGAAGGCCCCGAGGACCAGCTGACCCTGACCGAGAACGCCCAGCCCGCGCTGATGGCGGTGTCCGTGGCGGCGATCCGGGCGCTGAAGGTCGAGTTCGGGTTCGACGTCGCAACGGCGGCCTATGCCGCCGGTCACTCGCTGGGCGAATATTCGGCCCTGGCGGCGGCGGGGGCGATCTCGCTGTCGGACACGGCGCGGCTGCTGAAGCTGCGCGGCCAGGCCATGCAGCGCGCGGTTCCGGTGGGGCAGGGGGCGATGGCCTCGCTGATCGGGCCCAAGACGGATCTGGCCCTGGCGGAAGCCGCAGCGGCGGCCGGTTCGGAAATCGGCGTCTGTGTGGTCGCCAATGACAACAACAACGGCAATATCGTCATATCGGGCGAGAAGGCCGCCGTGGACCGGGCTATCGAGAAGGCCAAGGAACTGGGCGCGCGGGCGATCCCGCTGAACGTCTCGGCGCCCTTCCACTGCCCGCTGATGCAGCCGGCGGCGGACGAAATGGCGGCGGCTCTGGCCTCGGCGACCATTCTGGCGCCGGTCGTGCCCGTGGTGGCCAATGTGCTGGCGCGGCCGGAAAGCGATCCGGAAGTCATCCGCCGACTGTTGGTGGAACAGGTGACCGGCCGGGTGCGCTGGCGCGAGAGCATGGAGTGGATGGCGACCGAAGGGGGCGTGACGCGCTTTGTCGAGATCGGCTCGGGCAAGGTGCTGACAGGCATGGCCAAGCGGATCGCGCCGGAGGCCGAGTGTCTGCCGCTGAATACGCCGGAAGAACTGGAAGCGTTCACCAAGTCTCTGGATTATTAGCCAGATGCGATGGATGGTCGGTGTCGCGTGTGGTTTGCTGGGAATGTGGCCCGCCTCGTCTTTCGCTGATCCTGCGGAAGAACGAAGACTGGCGGAACAGTACGTTTATGCTTGGCCCGATCCATATCCAAAACCCGAGTTGTCGCGTGGTGCAAGAATGGCTCTGCAAAACGCATTTGGAGATCGGATGACCCCATATGCGTGGCACGAGGCGGAATTGGCCTTGTCTTCGAGGGTGGTGTCTTGGGCAGAAGCGCAGTCGCACATGGTGGACGCTTATGTTGAAGAATTCACTGAAAGTGAGCTGAGGCAACTTGCGAACTTTGTTTCATCGCCAGCCTTTCGCAAGTTCGCGCCGCACGTTCTGGAGTTCCATAAGGCGGCTTCTGAAGAAGAGAAGATGAACCTGATTGTGACACATCTAACTCCAGAGGAAGTGTTGGAATTGGTGCCGTACGCCAGTTTGCTGGCGCGTGCGCGGGAGTATGACCTCCAAATCGCGGCTACACTTGCTCAACAAAATGCGGGTGAGTATCGAAGCCGGCTTATGGCACGCTGCCCTGGCCGAACGCAGCCTATTCCGTGGTGCGAAAACTAAGGAATTACAATGTTTTCATTGATTGGAAAAACCGCGCTGGTGACTGGCGCGACGGGCGGGATCGGCGGGGCGGTGGCGCGGGCGCTGCACGCCCAGGGCGCGACCGTGGTGCTGTCGGGCACGCGCGAAGCGGTGCTGGCGGATCTGGCCAAGGACTTAGGAGAGCGGGCGCATTTCGCGACGGCGAACCTGTCGGACCCGGAGTCGGTCGATAATCTGGTCGCGGCGGCCGAGGCGGCGGCGGGCGCGCCGCTGGACATCCTGGTGGCCAATGCGGGCATCACCAAGGACGGCCTGCTGATGCGGATGAAGGACGAGGACTTCCAGTCCGTCATCCAGATCAATCTGGAGAGCTATTTCCGCCTGACCCGCGCGGCGGTGAAGGGGATGATGAAGCGCCGGTCTGGCCGAATCATCGGCGTGACCTCGGTCGTCGGCGTGACCGGCAATCCGGGCCAGACCAATTATTCCGCGTCCAAGGCCGGGATGATCGGCTTCTCCAAGTCGCTGGCGCAGGAAGTCGGATCGCGCGGCATCACCGTCAACTGTATCGCGCCGGGCTTCATCGCATCGCCGATGACCGATGTGCTGAACGACCAGCAGCGCGAGACCATTCTGGGCCGGATTCCGGCCGGTCGGCTGGGCACGGGCGACGAGATCGCGGCCGCCGCCGTCTATCTGTCGTCGAACGAAGCGGCCTATGTGACGGGCCAGACGCTGCACGTGAACGGCGGCATGGCGATGATCTGATCATCGTCACGACACGCAACAGACTATTTCCTGCCCGAAAGCCTGTGCTAAAGGCAGGAACGCATCGGCGGTTCGGGCTTTCGGGCTTGCGTCGCCTTCGCTGCCGTGAGACGGCGATTTACAAGCTACCCCCGCCTCTACGGCGATTTTAAACAGGCAGAGAGACACTCATGTCCGACACCCTCGAGCGCGTTCGCAAGATCGTCATCGACCACCTGGACGCCGATCCGGACAAGGTCACGGAAAAAGCCAGCTTCATCGACGACCTGGGCGCCGACTCGCTCGACAACGTCGAGCTGGTGATGGCCTTCGAAGAAGAATTCGACATCGAGATCCCGGATGACGCCGCCGAGCACATCCAGACGGTCGGCGATGCGGTCAAGTTCATCGACGAAAAGTCGGCCGGCTGATCCCAGCCCCCGACTGGCGGTCCAATAGGGCCGACGGTTCACAGGGCCGCCCGGCGCTCCTAGCGGAGACGCCCGGCGGCCTTTACTGTTTCTGACCCATGCGAATCCTCAGTGATTCTCCGGGTTCGGACTGGAGAAGTTTAGGAGCACGCACCATGCGCCGCGTCGTCGTTACGGGCATCGGTCTGCTGACCCCCCTGGGTTGGGGCGTCGAGAAGAGCTGGAAGGGTATCGTCGAGGGACGGTCGGGCATCGGTCCGATCACGTCGTTCGACACCACGGGCTATGGCTGCACCATCGCCGGCGAAGTGCCGAGCGTCGATGGACGCGGCGGCGGCGGCGAAGGCGACTTCGACCCCGAGAAGATCATGTCGGTCAAGGACCGGAAGCGCGTCGACGACTTCATCCTGTACGCCATAGCGGCGGCGGACGAGGCCCTGCACGACGCGAACTGGAAGCCCGAGACGGACGAGGACAAGGAACGGACCGGGGTCATGGTCGGCTCCGGCATCGGCGGCCTGGGCCCCATCGCCGAGACGGCCATCGTGCTGAAGGAACAGGGGGTGCGCCGCGTCAGCCCCTTCTTTATCCCCAGTGCCCTGATCAACCTGGCGGGCGGACAGATCTCGATCCGCCACGGCCTGAAGGGGCCGAACCATGCGGCCGTGACCGCCTGCGCCACCGGGGCCCACGCCATCGGCGACGCGGCGCGGATGATCGCCTTGGACGACGCCGACGTGATGGTGGCGGGCGGGGCGGAAAGCTCGGTCGTGCCGATCGGCATCGCCGGCTTCCTGGCCTGCAAGGCCCTGTGCACCGCCTATAACGACACGCCGGAGAAGGCGTCGCGGCCCTATGACCGAGGCCACGCGGGCTTCATCATGGGCGAGGGCGCCGGGATCCTGGTGCTGGAGGAGTACGAACACGCCAAGGCGCGCGGGGCCAAGATCTACGCCGAAGTCGTCGGCTACGGCATGAGCGGCGACGCCTATCACATCACCGCCCCGTCCGAGGACGGCGAAGGCGGGCTGCGGGCCATGAAGATGGCGCTGAAGCGGGCCGGGATGGAGCCGTCCGACCTGGACTATGTCAACGCCCACGGCACCTCGACCATGGCCGACTGGATCGAACTGAAGGCCATAGAGCGGCTGGCCGGGGATCACGCCAAGGATCTGGCCGTCAGCTCGACCAAGTCGATGACGGGGCACCTGCTGGGCGCGGCGGGGGCCATCGAGGCGGCCTTCTGCGTGCTGGCGATCCGGGACCAGGTGGCGCCGCCGACGATCAATCTGGACGATCCGGAGATGGAAACGCCGATCGACCTGGTCCCGCACAAGGCCAAGCCGATGAAGATCGACGTCGCCATGTCCAACAGTTTCGGCTTCGGGGGCACCAACGCCTCGGTGATCTTCAAGAAGGTCGACTGACATGTTCGGACGGGGGCGGGTTGAGAAGGGACGCGGGCGGTCGGGTCTGACGGTGACCTTGCTGACCGCCTCGGCGACGTTCAGCCTGTTCCTGATCGCCGCCCTGGCCATCGTCTGGGGCGTCTATTACGGGCCTGGACCGGGCGCGCGGCAGGGGGACCAGACGGTCGTGACCCTGGCCAGCGGGTCCGGGGTCTCGGCCATCGCCGCCCAGCTGAAGGCGGCGGGGGTGATCCGCTCGACCGATCTGTTCAAGGCGGCGGCGACCTTTACCGGGGCGGACCGCAAGCTGCGCGCCGGGGAATACGAGGTGCCGTCAGGAACCTCGCTGGGCGGCGTTCTGAAACTGCTGGTCGAGGGGCGGGTGGTGCGCCATTTCGTGACCCTGCCGGAAGGCTGGTCCTCGGCCCAGGCGCTGGACATCCTGGCCAAGGAGCCGGTTCTGACCGGGACGGTCGAGGTGACGCCGGAGGAAGGCAGCCTGTGGCCCGACACCTATGAGATCGCGCGCGGCGACACGCGCCAGTCGGTGATCGACCGGATGCAGCGCGCCGCCAATGAGAATCTACGGCTGCTGTGGGCCCAGCGCGGGCCGGGGACCGTGGTGCGTAATCCCGAGGAGGCGGTCATCCTGGCCTCCATCGTCGAGAAGGAAACCGGTCTGGCGGCCGAGCGCCCGCGCGTGGCGGCGGTGTTTTCCAACCGGCTGCGCCAGGGGATGCGGCTGGAGAGCGATCCGACCATCGTCTACGGCCTGACCCAGGGACGGCCGCTGGGGCGCGGCATTCGCCGCTCCGAATTGCAGCGCGAGACGCCTTGGAACACCTATCAGATCGACGGCCTGCCGCCGACGCCGATCGCCAATCCGGGCAAGGAAGCCCTGGCGGCCGTGCTAAACCCGCCGGCGGAACAGGCCCTGTTCTTCGTCGCCGACGGATCGGGCGGCCACGCCTTCGCCGCCACCTATGAAGAGCATCTGCGCAATGTCGCGCGCTGGCGTCAGATCGAACGCCAGAAGGCGGGCCTGCCGCCAGAAGCGCCGGCGCCGGCCGCGCCGGACGCCAGTGCAGAGCCCATGACGGCGCAAGGCGATCAGGGCGACGAGGCCACGATCACCCTGCCCGCGGGCGCATCCCAGGGCCTGAGATGAACTTGATTTCGGGCATGACCGGCTTTGGCCGGGCCGACGGCGCTGACCACGGCTGGACCTGGTCGGTCGAGGCGCGCTCGGTCAACGGCCGCAATCTGGAGGTCAGGTTCCGAGGGCCGAACGGGTTCGACGCCCTGGACCGCCTGACCAAGACGGCGGCGCAGGCGCGGTTCGCGCGGGGCCAGATCACGGTCGGGATCCACGCCAAGCGCGTGGAGGGCGGCGAGGCGATGGTGACGATCAATGCGCCGGTGCTGGCGCGCTATCTGACCCTGGCCAACGAGCTGGCCGAGGACGGGGCGACGCCGCCGTCCGCTGACGGCCTGCTGGCGTTGCGCGGCGTCATCGAGACGCCGGAAGAAGTCGAGGACCCCGAGGCACGCGCCGCCCTGGAGGCCGCGATGGCGCGGACCGTGGAAGCGGCGCTGGACGCCCTGAAGGGGTCTCGCCATGCCGAGGGCGCACAGCTGGCGCCCCTGCTGCAGGACTTCATCAGCCGAATCGAGACGCTGGTCGCCTCGGCCGAGCACGAAGCCGGGGCGCAGGTCGAAGCGATCCGCGACCGGTTCAGCCGCCGCATGGCCGAACTGGCGCCCGATGCGCCGGGTCTGGAGGATCGGATCTTCCTTGAAGCGGCGGCCCTGGCGGCCAAGGCCGATGTGCGCGAGGAGCTGGATCGGCTGACGGCCCATGTGGGCGCAGCACGTCAGTTGATGGCGTCGCCGCCGGCTGGGCGGAAACTGGACTTTTTGATCCAGGAATTCATGCGCGAGGCCAACACCCTCTGTTCGAAATCGGCTACGACCGCGCTCACCGGAATCGGCCTCGAACTGAAGGCCGTCATCGAACAGTTGCGTGAACAGGTCCAGAATGTCGAATGAACGCTCGCCCCGTCGGGGCGTCCTCCTGATCGTCGCCAGCCCGTCGGGCGCAGGCAAGACGTCGCTGTGCCGCCGGCTGATGGCGGATCACGGGGGGCTGGAGCTGTCCGTCTCGATGACGACGCGGGGGATTCGTCCCGGAGAGGTCGATGGGCGCGACTATAATTTCGTCGATCGCGAGCGGTTCCAGAAGCTGATCGAGGCTGACGCCTTCCTGGAATGGGCCGATGTCCACGGCAATCTGTACGGCAGCCCGCGCGGCCCCGTGGACCGCGCCCTGGCCGAGGGTCGCGACGTGCTGTTCGACATCGACTGGCAGGGTGCGCGGGACGTAGCCGAGAAATGCCCCGAGGATGCGGTGCGGGTGTTCATCCTGCCGCCTAGTCTGGAAGAGCTGCGTCGTCGCCTGATCACCCGGTCGCAGGATTCGGACGACGTCATCGAGCGCCGCGTCGCCAACGCCAAGGGCGAGATCGAACACTGCGACGCCTTCGACTATGTGATCGTCAACGAGGATTTCGACCGGTCGTACGCCGAGTTGGCGCACATCTATCACGCCGAGCGGTCGCGTCGTTTCCGCAATCTGTGGGTCGGAGACTACCAGGCCGCCTTGCTGCGCGAGCCGGTCTGAGGCGAACCTGATCTGAGAAGAATGACGACACCGCAGCAGGCGGAGGGGGGACAAGGCCGCCGCGGTGTCGTCTTCGGCTGAGGCGGTGACGACATCACGCCAGGCGGGGGCGTCCTACGCGATGTCGTCTTCAGCGCTACTCAACTGCACCCCTTATCCCACAACAGGGGTTCCAGAGGGTAAATTTCTATCTAGGGGCGATTGCTTAGGTACGCACCACGATTGCCGAATCGGGGGATTTGCAGAGGCGGTCAGAGCGCCGTTCGCGCCGCGAACCACGGCGTGAGTCGCGTCAGAGCCGTCTCCACCTCGGGTGTGGAGACGGCGAAGCTGATGCGGATGAAGCGATGGCCGTCGATGGGATCGAAATCGACCCCGGGCGCGGTGGCGACGCCGGTATCGCGCAGCAGTTGTTCGCAGAAGGCCACGCTGTCGTTCGTCAGATGGCCAATGTCGGCCCAGATGTAGAAGGCGCCGTCGGGCGGGGCGATCTTGCGCAGGCCGAGCGCCGGCAGGGCCGCCAGCATCAGGTCGCGGTTGCGGGCGTAGGTCTGGATATGACCCTCGAGCTCGTCGATCGCGTCCATGGCGACCAGGCCGGCGTGCTGGCTGAGACTGGGCGGGGTCAAGAACATGTTGCCGATATAGGCGCGGGCGGCGTCGACCAGAGTGTCGGGGACCAGCAGCCAGCCGAGGCGCCATCCGGCCATGCTCCAGTATTTGGAGAAGCTGTTGATCACCATGGCGTCGGGCGCGAACTGGAGCATCGACGGGGTCGGGCCGACATAGGACAGGCCGTGATAGATTTCATCCGAGAGGATGGCGATGTTGCGCGCCCGACAGACCGCCGCGATGGCGGCGAGTTCGGTCTCGGGGATGATGGTTCCGGTCGGATTGGCGGGGCTGGCGATGATGACGCCGGCGGGGGCGGGATCAAGCGCCTCGAGCTGAGCGGCGGTCAGCTGGAACCGGGTCTCTGGACCGCAGGCGATCTCGACCGGCTCCAGATGCAGGGCGCGCAGGCTGTTGCGATAGGCGACATAGCCGGGACGGGCCAGGGCGATCCGGTCGCCCGGCTTGAATCGGGCGCTGAGGGCCAGGACGAGGGCGGGCGAGGCGCCGCAGGTCAGCAGGATGTTGGCGGGATCGACCGTGACGCCATACCGATCCTGGTACAGCCGGGCGATACGGGCGCGCAGGTCGGGGCTTTCCCAATAGCCCATGCCGTCAGCGTCCAGCACCTGGTGTGCGCGGGCGATGGCGGCGGCTGGGGCGCCGGTCGAGGGCTGGCCGAACTCCATATGGATGATCGACCGGCCTTCGGACTTCAGCTGGTGCGCCAGACGGCTGACGGTGATGGCGCGGAAGGGTTCGACGGTCATTGCAGGGCGTCCGCCAATCTGAGGAAGCCTGCGACATCCACGGTTTCGGCCCGGACGTCCGGCTCGATGCCTGCGGCCTCGCACAGGGCGGCGCCGCCGAGCTGTTTCAGGCTGGAGCGGAGCATCTTGCGGCGCTGGCCGAAGGCGGCGGCGGTGACGCGTTCCAGCTTCTTCAGGCGTTCGGGCGACGGGCGTTCGGCCAGCGGGACCAGATGGACCACGGCAGAGGCCACCTTGGGCGGCGGGGTGAAGGCGGCGACGGGCAGGTGCAGCTCGCGGCGGACCATCAACAGCGACGCCTCACCGGCGTCCGAGGGTCGGGACTGCACCGCCTGCTGCTGCACCTTGCAGCGACCCTCGTAGACGGTGGTGTAGGACGGGGTGACGT
>JBKBXN010000070.1:0-13756 GCA_046314055.1 Brevundimonas sp. | reverse complement strand
TTAAGACACGCTCACGTCTGAGGCGGGCGCCTCAGACGGCGGTGATTTCCGCCTCGGCCTCGATCTCGCTTTCGAGGGGATCTTCCATCCGCGCCGCCAGGACGTCCAACACCCGCAAGGCGGCCCCCAGATCGTCGTTCGAAAGCCCCTGGAACAGCAGTTCTCGGTCAAGGGTCACCGTGGTTTCCGACCCATCCAGCGCCTTCAGGCCCGCAGGCTCCAGCTTGATCAGGTTCGCGCGCCCATCGCCGGGCAAGCGATGTTTCGACACCAGGCCGTCGGCCAGCAGCCGCGTCACGCGGCGCGACAGCGTCGGCTCCGACAGCTGTAATCCGTCGGCGAGTTCAGACTGAGTCAGACCTTGGGGCGCATGTTTCAAAAGATGAAGCGGCGCCCTCTGCGCATTCGTAAATCCATAGGCCTTGAAAAGCCGGCTCGCGCGCGTGGACCAGCGGCGGGCGATAAGCGCGATCCTTTGCTTGATAAGAATCTGAACCGCTTCCCGGCTTCCGTCGCCCAAGTTCGACCCAGACGGTCGAATTAAGTCTTTCTCGCCATCTACTTGGACACTATCAGACATTGAAAGAATTCGTACCCGCGCCACACGAGGCTACATGAGTCGCCTCGTAAAATTTACGCAGAATCACCTAGTCGGGCGGCTGTAGTTGCGCAAGCGCACATACCCTGTGGGTTGAAAATTAACCAACCCTCGCAGCTAAGCTGCAGTTAGCCGGGCAACCATAATACGTAGTGCCATATTCAATACTTGTTTACACAAATTCGCCTTGGATGAGTGATCGCGAATGTGGTGGCTTAGCTTGTCGTCGTACAGATGGTTCTCGGCATTAACGAAATCGCTAGGCGCTTGCGCGACACTTCAACGGACTGGAGGATTCGCGGCGGGTTTTGTCCGACGCGATTAATCCCGGCGGCCGGTTCGGCAGCGAATGGAGAGGCGTTCTGAGATGACAGTTTCCAAGGGCGGCCGTCGTGAACTGGTCGGTTTCCGTGTCGGCGAACAGGCCTTCTGCATCGACATTACCTCGGTGCTCGAAATCCGCGGCTGGACCCCGACCACGCCCCTGCCCAAGGCGCCGGACTATATGAAGGGCGTCGTCAATCTTCGCGGCTTGGTGCTCCCCATCATCGATCTGGCGGCGCGGCTGGGCCTGCCGACCAAGGAACCGTCGGCCCGTCACGCCATCATGGTCGTGAAGTGCGGCACGCGAACGGTCGGCCTGCTGGTCGAGGCCGTGTCGGACATCGTCGAACTGGACGATTCCACACGTCAGGAAACGCCGGAACTGGGCGACGGCGCTGGCGGGGCCGGTGTAATCGCCGGCATCTTCGCCGTCGACGGCGAGATGATCAGCCTGCTGGATCTGGACAACGTCCTGCCCCAGATGGCCGAGGCCGCCTGAGCCGCGCCCTCTAGGCCCGGATGATCACGTCGCCAGGGCGACGATCAGCAAGACCGCCAAAAACAGGCACACGCCCTGCCAGAACCGCACCGGGTCGCGCTCAATCAGCGACAGCGGACGGGGCGCGGGGGCGGCGGCGGCGCTGCCCGTCTCCAGCACATGGATCAGCTCCTCGACGTCCTCGAACCGCTCGTTCGGATCGACGGAAACGGCGCGCATGACGGCGGCCTCCAGCCAGGCCGGCATGTCCGGCCGGCGTCGTCCGAGGGACACGGGCGCGCGATCAAAGCGCGGCGCATCCGACGGGTCCACCTCACCCCACGGATAGGCGCCGGTGAACAGCCGGTACAGGGTCACGCCAAGGGCGAACTGATCGGTGGCGGCGTTCCCGCTCTCGCCGTCATACATCTCGGGCGCCTTGAAGCCGGGGGTGCCCGGCGCCTCGGCCTCGGCGAACTCCTCGGCCCGCTTCAGCCGCGCCACGCCCAGATCGACCAGCTTCAACCCGCCGTTCGCCTCCAGGATCACATTGTCCGGCTTGATGTCGCGGTGGATCACTCCGGCCCGGTGCAGCACCGCCACCCCCCGCGACAGCTTCAGGGCCACGCCAATCCCCTCGGCGATCTCGAACGGTCCGTCCTCCGCCAGCCGCGCATGCAGGGTCTGGCCCTGATAGAAGGGCTGGACGATATAGAGCCGGCTCTGGCGCCCCGCATCCAGGCTCAGCACCTTGCCGACGAAGGGGCTGTCGATGCGCCGCCCGATGAAGGCCTCGCGCAGGAACGCGGTCCGCGCCCCCCGTTCCGACACGGCCGCCGGCTTGGGAAACTTCAGCACCACGCGTTCGTCGCCGGACCGGGCGTCGCCCGATCGCGCGAGGAACAGCCGCGTATAGCGGCCGTCCGCCACCAGCCGCTCCAGATGGAACCCGTCCACCGTCTGCCCCTGTTTGGGCGGCGGCAGGATGGCCAGACCCTCGGCCTCGGCCGTGATCGCCTCCCAGTCGGGCGCCCCAATCGCCATGACGTCGATGACCAGGGCCGTGGCGTTGTCGCGCGCCCCGACCTCGGCCACCTCGGCCAGAATGGCCTGGGCGTCCGCATCCGGCGATCCGCGCCGCGCCAGCAGTCGCGCCAGGGTCGCATCCGTCAGCACCCCGTGCACACCGTCCGTCGTCAGCAGCAGCCGGTCGTGCGGCGCCAGGCCGACATGGCGCACGTCCAGCTTGACGTCCGCCTCGATGCCGACGGCGCGGTACAGCACATGGCTCAGCCCCTGCTGCGCCCGGGTGTGATCCTCGGTCAGGCGGGTCAGCACCCCGTCGCGGAAATGCCAGGCTCGACTGTCCCCCACGTGCAGCGCCACCGCCTCCCGCCCGCGCAGGATCAGGGCGGTGAAGGTGGTCGCCGCCGCCTCCATGGTCGGATCGATCCGGCCGCGCGCATGGAGCCAGCGGTTGAAACCCCGCAGCGCCTTGATCCCGTTGGCGGCGATCCCGTTCAGCGGGTTCTGATCCAGATAGCCGTCGATGAAGCTGCGCGTCGTCAGCTCGGCCGCCATCCGTCCGGCCTTGGATCCCGACACACCGTCGGCGATCACGGCGATGACCCCATGCTCGCGCTGCTCGGCCGCCGTGCCCAGATGCACGCCGCCGAAATCCTGATTGTCCGCCTTCGGCCCCTGTGCGGTGGCGAAACCGGCGGCGATTTCCAGTCTGGCGTCGGTCATGGAACCGAGTGTCCGGGATTTATGGCGCTATGGCTAGGCGCCCTAGGGACGAGGCTTCGGCCTCAAAGCGCAAGGATTGCGCGGACCGCGACATAGACGGCGACCAATAGGATAAGACCGGCGAACAGGGCTCGACCCAGCGCGACATTGGCGCCCAGTCGTCGCGCCAGCGGCAGCCCGGCCGCCGTGCCCGCCACCCCGCCCACGGTCATGGCCGCCACCAGACCCGGATCTATCCAGCCGGACAGGGCGTAGTTGCCGGCCGTCGTCGCCCCGAAGGCCGCGACGCTGAGAAGGGAAGTGGCCTGGGCGGTCGCCAGGCTCATGCCCGTCGACGCCATCAGGCCGGGCACGATCAGGAACCCGCCGCCGATGCCGAAGAAGCCCGCCGCCGACCCGACACCCGCCCCGGTCAGGCCGACATTGGGCGACATGGCCCAGTTGAGGCTGGGCTCGGCGCGAACGACGACGGGCTTGGGCCGCAGCATCGACAAACCCACCGCCGCCATGGCGACGGCGAAGATCAGCAGAAGCTGATGGCCGTCGATCATCTTGGCCAGTGACGACCCGAACCAGGCGCCCGCCGCCCCGGTGACGGCGAACAGGATGGCGCAGGGCCAGCGCACCCGCCCGGCCTTGGCCTGGCCGGCCAGGGCGGTCAGGGCGTTCAACGACACACCCGCCGCCGAGACGCCGATGGCGACATGCGGATCTTGAACGCCGACGAGATAAAGCAACAATGGGACCGCCAGAACCGACCCGCCGCCGCCGAACAGCGTCAACAGCAGGGCGACGACGCCGCCGCTGAAAGCGGCGAGGCTCAGGGCCAGCAGGTCGGTCGTCATGGCGTCAGGCGACCCCAGCCGCGCTTCTGTTCCAGGGCATGACGGCGAGCAGGCGCGCCATGCCGCAGAAGCCGGTGGCCCCCGCGACGAACAGGCCGGCGCCGACGAAGGCGGACAGGCCCCAGAAGGCGGGATGCACCAGCAGGCCCAAAGCCGCCCCGATCAGGATCAGACCCCCGGCCGCCATCTGGACCTGCCGCATCAGCTCGATGGGCTTGGACCGGTCGGTGCGGGTCGCCAGACCTTGCGTCTTCCAGGCCTCCAGCCCGCCGTCCAGAACATAGGCCTGGCCCGGAACCTGGGCCGCCAGGCGATTGCAATTGACGCCGGTCCGGTTTCCGGTTCGGCAGGTGAAGATCACGTCGCGCCCGTCCGCAAGGGTGCGCGCCGACTCTTCAAAGCTGGACAGGGGCGCGTGGACCGCGCCGGCGACATGTTCGCGGACAAACTCGTCCTGTTCGCGAATATCGATCAGGACGGCGCTGTTTTCGGTCAGGCGGCGCGAGACCTCGGCGGGGGACAAGGGGGTCAGGACGGTCATCGTGATCATTCCTTTTCGGGAGCAGCAGGGGGACAATAGATTTCGGCCAGGACGGCGATCACCTTCAGGACGGCCGGATCGGCGATGCGATAGAAGACGGTCGTGCCGTCGCGCCGCGTCGCCACCAGGGCCTCGTCCCGCAGCTTGGCCAGATGCTGGGACAGGGCCGATTGCGACAGACCCACCAGCGGCAGCAGATGCCCCACGGACATCTCGCCCTCGCCCAGCTGGCAAAGGATCATCAGCCGCTTCTCGTTGGACAGGGCGCGCAGCATCGCCGCCGCCTCGCCCGCGCTGGCCTGGAACCGTTCAAGTCCGATGGTGTGAAGGTCGATCATGAGTCTTAATATATTCGAACTTGCTAATTTAGCAATAGATAATATCTTGAGGCGCGAAAGGAGCCTTTCCCCATGGCCCAACACCCTGAAGTTCGCGGCTTCTTCGACCCCGCGACCCATACCGTCACCTATCTGGTCAGCGATCCGTCCACCGGCATGGCCGCGATCATCGACCCCGTGCTGGATTTCGACCCCGCCTCGGCGCGTACCTCCACCCGATCGATCGACGCCGTGATGGCGGCGCTGGAGTCTGCAGGCCTGACCCTGGCCCTGACGCTCGAGACCCACGCCCACGCCGATCACCTGACGGCCGCCGCCCATCTTCGGCGCGCGACGGGCGTCTCCATCGGGATCGGCGCCCATATCACCGAGGTCCAGTCGACCTTCGCCCCTCTGTTCGGGGCGAACGACGTGCGCAGCGACGGCCGGGCGTTCGATCATCTCTATGGCGACGGTGACTCATTCGCTCTGGGCGACCTGTCGGTCCAGGTGATCCACACCCCGGGCCATACCCCCGCCTGCATCAGCTACAGGATCGGCGACGCGGTCTTCACTGGCGACACCCTGTTCATGCCGGACTACGGCACGGCCCGCACGGACTTCCCCGGCGGCGACGCCCGCACCCTCTATCGGTCGATCCAGCGCCTGCTGGCCCTGCCCGACGACACCCGCGTCTTCGTCGGTCACGACTATCTGCCGCAGAGCCGCACCGACTACCGGTTCGAGACGACCGTCGCCCAGCAGCGCGCCCACAACATTCACGTGGGCGGCGGCGTTTCGGAAGGGGATTTCGTGGCGATGCGTGAAGCCAGAGACGCCACCTTGAGCGCGCCCCAACTGATCCTGCCGTCGCTCCAGGTCAACATCCGCGCCGGCGACCTTCCGCCCCCGGAGGCCGGCGGACAGCGCTATCTGCGCCTGCCGCTAAACGCGATCTGACGCCCTGGGCCTGCGCACGCCCACCAGTGCGTTCGCGAGATCGTCAGAGCGGCAGGACGCTTCGCCTGCGAGCCACATCTGCAACATGGCAAGTTGGCGGGCGGCCGCGCCCCTCGCGACGAGTGAGGACGGAGGGCCGCTCTCGTGGAGAACCCCAGCCTTCGCTTCGATCATCGTGGCCAGCCTGCGTTGCAGTTTCGTCTGTAGCGGCGGCTCGAACAGGTGGCGCGCCAGAGCGCGTCGATCCCATAGGTGGTCCAGCATGACCTTGAGCCGCGCCGTGTTTCCCCGTCCTGCGCCGGCGAGCGCCAAGGGCGCGAGGATCGGCTCGACAACGGCTTCGAGCACCGCCGTCTTGCTGCGGAAATGCTCGTAGAAGGTCGAGCGGCCGACGCCGGCGGCCTGGATCAAATCCGTCGTCCGGATGGCGGCGTACCGCCAATCGGACATCAGGCGGATCAGGGCGTCCGTGATCGCCTGCCGCGTCCTCTTGCGGCGCCCGTCCCCATCCTGCGTCTCGCCCTCGATCATGCCGACAACCTCGCCGACCCAGGGCGCGGTCGTCAGGGCTTTCCAGGGTTTCCGGACAAGATGGGCCGACTGTCCGGAAACGGCCGAATAGCTGGACGCGCGGGTTTCGCGAGGATCGGACACACGGCATCATCGACCCGTAATCGGAGCCTCCAATGACCGCACAACATAACGTCGTCGCCATCGTGCCCGCGCGCGACATGGACGTCAGCGAAGCCTTCTATCGCCGGCTCGGCTTCACGGTCGTCAGCGACTACGGCGATTATCGCCTGATGGACGATGGACGTGGAGGACGTCTTCACCTGAACCTCACGCCCGGCTGGCCCGCCAGGATCGAAGACAACGCCCTCGGGCTCTACCTCTATGTCGAGGATGTGGACGCCGCCGCCGAAAAGGTGCGTGAACTCATCATCGGCGCCGGACCGGAAATGAAGCCGTGGGGCATGTACGAGTTCGCCGTCAGCGATCCCAACGGCGCGCTTGTTCGCGTGGGTCGCGCCGTGGACTGACGCGCTTAGGCGCTCAGTTTTATTGGGCGACTGCCCAACTCATGGCCTGTCACGGCGTCCACGCCGACGGGTCGGATGGCCTGCCCCGTCTCCGCATCGACATAATGGGCCAGGCCCAGGCCCCGGTGGCGATGCGACCAGGCCCCGATCAACATCAGAATAGGGAGGATATCGCGCCCCGCCTGGGTCAACACATACTCGTCTCTGGGCGGGCGGCTGGAATAGACTCGCTTCTCCAGCAGCCCCTCCGACGTCAGGGTCGCGAGCCGTCGCGACAGCATGGTCGGCGCAATACCCAGGCTTTTTCGAAACTGATCGAACCGCGTCAGTCCCAGATGGGCGTCGCGCAAGATCATAATGCTCCAGGGGTCGCCGAACACCGCCACGCCACAGGCGACAGGACAGCCCGGGATCTGTGCATTATCCATGATGATATCTTTTTAGTAGTGACTCGATACTTTTTTGATAGTATCACCGCCGCGCTCTCTTATCCAGATTGGAAGCCATCGAATGTCCGGCGTCAAAAACAAGATCGCTCTCGTGACGGGCGCATCGTCCGGGATCGGCCTGATTACGGCCGCCACCCTGGCGCGGGCCGGCTATCGCGTCTTCGGCACCAGCCGAAAGCCTGCGCCTGATCGGGACGGCGTCGCCATGCTGGTCTGCGACGTGTCCGACGAAGCCTCGGTGCAGGCCTTGGTCGCCCAGGTTCTGGAACGCGTCGGCCGGATCGACCTCGTCGTCAACAATGCCGGAGTCGGCCTGATCGGCGCGGCGGAGGAAGCATCCATCGCCCAGGCTCAGCGGCTGTTCGATGTGAACCTGTTTGGGGTGGCGCGCGTCGTCAACGCGGTCCTGCCGGTGATGCGCGCCCAAGGTGAAGGCCGCATCGTGAACATGAGTTCGGCTCTGGGCCTTATCCCGGCGCCCTACAACGCCTTCTATGCGTCCACGAAACACGCCGTCGAAGGCTACACGGAGTCGCTGGACCACGAGGTGCGACGGTTCGGCATACGGGCTGTCCTGGTCGAGCCAGGCGTAACCCGCACCGCGTTCGAGGAGAACCTGACCCGCGCCGATCAGCCCCTGGCGATCTATGACGGCGAGCGTGCGCGCAGCGAGACGCTGATGCGCTCCTGGGTGAAAAAGGGCGACGATCCTCAGGTGGTGGCCGACGCCGTGCTGAAGGCCGCAACCGACGCCAAGCCCCGACTGCGCTATTCGGCGGGCAAACAGTCGGCCCAGGTGCGGACCCTGCGTCGCTACATGCCGGAAACTATGGTCGACAAGGCTCTGCGCAAGTTCAACGGGTTTCGCGACTGACGGCCGACGTCAGGCCGACCGCTGCTTCAGCGGCGCCGTGCCGTCCGCCAGACTTTCGGCCAGATAGACCTCGGCCTCCTGGGCCGGGAGCGCCGGCGCATAGCCAAAGCCCTGGCCATAGTGGCACTGGGCCTCCAGCAGCAGGGCGGCCAGTTCGGCGTTCTCCACCCCTTCGGCGACGACCTCCAGCGACAGGTCGCGGCCCAGATTGACCACCGACTTGACGATCTTGGCCGAGCCCTCGTCCTTGTTCATCGTCAGCACGAAATAGCGGTCGATCTTCAGCGTATCGAACGGCAGGCGCGCCAGATACGACAGGGACGAGAAGCCGGTGCCGAAATCGTCCAGCGCCAGCGAGGCCCCGACATCCTTCAGCGACTGCAGCACCTCCGCGGCGTGCGCGGTGTCGCGCATGATGTCGCCCTCGGTCACTTCCAGCTTCAGCGCCCCCTTGGGCAAGCCGCTTTCCTTGATGATCCGGGCCACGTCCTCGCACAGGTGCGGGCGTTCGATCTCGCCGACCGACAGGTTGACGCTGCAGAACATCTTGCCGGCCAGGGGGTGGCGCTGAATCCATTCGGCCAGCTGACGCGCCGACTGGGTCATCATCAGCAGGCCCAGGTCGTTCATCATGCCCAGGTCGGCGGTCAGGCCCAGGAATTCGTCCGGCGGCACCAGGCCGCGCCGCGGGTGACGCCAGCGCGCCAGGGCCTCAAAGCCCGCCACCGCCCCGGTGTTCAGGTTCACGATCGGCTGGAAGAAGGGCACGATCTCGCCGCGCACGAAGGCGTTCCTCAGATCCGCCTCCAGGGCCAGCCGGCTCAGGCTGTCGCTTTCCAGCGCCCGGCCATAGGCGGCCGATCCGCCGCGCCCGGCGCCCTTGGCCGATTCCACCGCCAGCTCGACCCGGCGCAATAGTTCCGAGGCGTCCGGCGCATCCGGCCCGCCCTCGACCACCACCGCCCCGATGGAGACGGTCGGATAGATGTCGAAGCCCGCCACCCGCAGCGGCTGCTCCAGCGCCTCGCGCAGGCGATAGCTGGCGTGGGAGGATGTCTTGGGAATGATGACGGCGAACTCGTCTTCGCCGATCCGCGCGGGCGAGGCCTCCTTGGAGAAGGCGGCGGCCAGGCGCGATCCCAGGGCCGACAGCACCAGGTCCGTCCGCTCATGCCCCAGCGCCTCGTTCAGGCGGCGCAGACGGTCGACGTCGCCGACCACGATCTCATATTCGCCCGACTGGGTCAGGACCTCGCCGACCCGTGCGACGAAAGCGCGACGGTCCAGCAGGCCGGTCAGCACGTCCCGGTCCGAACCGGCGAACTTGGTCTCCAGCGCCACCACTCCGGCGGCGCGCAGCCCGTCTTCCAGCCAGACGCCCCGCCACAGGCAGGTCTCGGATCCGCGCATGCGCAGGCGCACGGCGATCTCGGTCCCCTCCTCCTGCGGCTTCAGCATTTTTTCGGCCAGCGACCGGTCCTGCGGCATGGACGAGGCGACGAAGCCGGCGCCCGAACATTCCGGAGCCAAGGGCCCCAGACCCAGGGCGCGGGTGGCACCGGTGAAGCGCAGCTGATCCAGCGCGGGCGTCCAGACCCACAGGGCCGTGTCGGCGGCCGCCAGCGCCTCGATGGCGCTCGTGGCGTCCCAGGCCAGGGATCGGGGTCGCGCGTTCAAAGCTGTCGCCCTCTCATGACGGCGTCCGGCCGCCGCGATCGATCTCGTCCTCGACGAGGCCGAACAGCAGATGATCTGCCCACTCGCCGTTAATTTTCAAATAAGCCCGGGCCAAACCCTCGTTTCGAAAGCCGGATTTCTCCAGCACCCGACGCGAGGCCTGATTGGTCGGCAGACAGGCCGCCTCCAGCCGGTGCAGCTTCAGCCGTTCGAAGGCGTAGGCGACCACCGCCCGCATCGCCGCCGTGGCGTAGCCGCGCCCGGCGTAGGGTTGACCGATCCAATACCCCAGGGTCCCCGTCTCGGCCACGCCGCGCCGAACGTTCGACAGGGTGACGGCGCCGACCAGCGTCTTGCCCCCGTCGACGAAGACGAAAAACGGCCAGGCGTTGCCCAGCTCCATCTCTCGTCCATAGATCGACAGCCGACGCCGGAACGCCGCCTTGCTGAGGTCGTCGTCGGGCCAGGCCGGCTCCCACGGCTGCAGATAGTCGCGCGACCCGTCGCGCAGGGCGGACCAGGCCGAATAGTCGGACGCCCGCGGCGGCCTCAACAGCACGCCGTCGCCCCGGACCACCGGCCCGGCTACATCGCTCATCCAGTCCAGGAGGGCCATCGAACCGCAACCTAGCGCGCCGTCGGCCGCTTGGCGACAGACGCACGGGAATCTGATCGGCGACGGAGTTTTGTTTCCGATGCGTTACACTGGGACCGACGGACAAGGAGCCTCCCCATGGCCGCATCTTCGACCGACGCCGCTGTCGCCGTCACCCGCCTGGGTCTCGGCGCCCGCCCCGGCGAGATCGCCCAGGTCGCCGCCGATCCGCGCGGCTGGGCCCTGGCCCAGATCCGCCCCCAAGGCACGCCTCAGCCGACCGGGACCTTCCAAACCACCGACCAGCGTATGGCGGCCTTCCTCGCCTATCAGGCCCCGAACCGCCAGGGCGACCGGTCCGACCCAGAGGCCACACGAGCGGCGCGCCAGGCCGCCCGCCGCGCCATCACTGACGACACGGCCCAAGCCTTCCTGGCCCGCGCCCGCCATGGCGCAACGACGGACCAGGGCTTCGCCGAGCGCTGGACCCTGTTCTGGGCCAACGCCCTGACCGTGTCCGCGGTCAAGTTCGACAGCGGCGCCTTCGTCGATTCCTATGAGCGCGAGGCCATCCGGCCGAACGTCTTCGGCGCGTTCGAGGATCTGGTCGTCGCCGCCGAACAGCATCCGGCCATGCTGCTCTATCTCGACCAGGCGCGTTCGACCGGTCCCGGCAGTCCGGCCGGCGTCCGCCGCAAGCTCGGCCTGAACGAAAACCTGGCCCGCGAGATGCTCGAGCTTCACACCGTGGGCGCCGACGCCGGTTATACCCAGGCGGACGTCACCGAACTGGCCCGCGCCCTGACCGGTTGGTCCATTCCCAGGCCCCAGGACGCCCAGGATCAGGCCGCCCAAAACCAGAATGCCTTCGTCTTCCGCGCCAATGTCCATGAGCCCGGCCCCCGCACCGTCATGGGCAAGACCTATCCGGCGGCCGGCGGCGGCGCCGGAAAGGACCAGGGCGAGGCGATCCTACGCGATCTGGCGCGCCATCCGGCGACGGCGCGACGCCTGTCGCACCGGATCGCGGCCCATTTCGTCTCGGACGCCCCGCCCCCGTCCTTGGTCGCGCGACTGGAAACGGCCTGGACCCGCTCCGATGGCGACCTGGCTCAGGTCGCCCGCGCCCTGGTCGAGGCGCCCGAGACCTGGGCGGCCCCGCCGTCCAAGATCAAGACGCCGTATGAGTTCGTGGTCTCGACCCACCGGGCGCTCGGCGTCCCGCCCGAGCGTCTCGCGCCCCTGCGCCAGACCCTGGTCGCCATGGGCCAGCCGCCCTTCGCACCGCCTTCGCCCGAAGGCTGGCCCGACACGGCGGCCGACTGGGCCGGGCCGGACGCCCTGGTCAAACGACTGAACTGGGCGCGGTCCGCCGCAGAGACGGCCCGCACGGCCGACATCGTCGCCACGGCGAACGACACGCTCGGCGACCGCCTGTCCGAGCGCACCCGCCTCGCCGTCGCCCGCGCCGAGAGCCGCACCGAAGCCCTTACCCTTCTCCTGATGTCGCCGGAGTTCCAGCGCCGATGACCCATCCCGTCCTGAACCGCCGCGCCCTGCTGGGCGCCTCCGCCGCCGGAATCGGCCTGGCCTTCGCCGGCCGCGTCGCCGCTCAGAGCCGTGGTCCCGCCAAAAAGCTGGTAGTGGTCATCGCGCGCGGCGCCATGGACGGCCTGTCCGTCACCGTCCCCTACGCCGACCCGAACTATGTCCCCCTGCGCGGCGGCCTGGCCCTTCCCGCGCCGGGCGAGACTGACGGCGCGCTGGCCCTGGGCGAGGGTTTCGGCCTGCACCCCGCCCTGACCGGCCTGCACGGCCTCTATCGCCGCAACCAGCTGCGCTTCGCCCCCGCCGTGGCCCTGCCGGTGCGGATCCGCTCGCATTTCGAGGCCCAGGACGTGCTGGAAAACGGCGGCGAGTCCCTGAACAGGCTGGACGACGGCTGGCTGAACCGCGCCCTGATCGCGGCGGGCGGGTCGCGGCTGCAGGGTCTGTCGATCGGCGCCCAGACGCCCCTGATCCTGCGCGGCGACGCCCCTGTGTCCAGCTGGGCGCCGGGCGGGCGCGTTCGGGGCGGCGACCGGATCGCCTCCCTGTTGCAGGACCTCTATGTCGATGATCCGATCCTGGGCCAGAATCTGGCGCGCGGCCTGGCGACCGAGGCCCTGATCGCCATGGGCGGTCCGGGCGAAACCGTCCGCCGCAACGACGTTCAGGCCCTGGGCCGCGCCACGGCCAAACTCATGACCGGTCCAGAGGGGGCCGACATCGTCGCCGTCTCCCTGGACGGTTGGGACACCCATGCGGGCCAGCGCGGCCAGCTTCAGACCCGTCTCACAGGTCTGGACCAGCTGATTGCGGGGCTTGAGGTCGGCCTGGGCGACGAATGGGCCCAGACCGTCGTGGTGGTCGCCACCGAATTCGGCCGCACCGCCCGCGCCAACGGCACCCAAGGCACCGATCACGGCACCGGCTCGTCGCTGTTGCTGGCGGGCGGCGCGCTGAAGCCCGGCGGCCCGATCGGCGACTGGCCGACCCTGGCCGACAACCGCCTGTTCGAAGGCCGCGATCTGGCCCCCACCCTGGACATCCGATCGGTGTTCAAGGGCGTGCTTCGCGACCACCTCGGCCTGGAGCGCGCCGCGCTGGACGCCCGCGTCTTCCCCGACAGCGGCGCCGAAGCGCCGGCCCTGACAGGCCTTGTCTGATCTTATCCCGTGATCAGGCGGCCTCGGTTTCGACCGGGATCTTGCAGATGCGGTTCAGGTCGGCGCGGATCGAACTGCCCTGGAAATGGGACATTTCCGCGCTGGAATAGCCCTCGGCCGACAGCGCCTTGACGACGTCGCCGGTGTTCAGACAATCGGGTGTGCGAGCGAGCTGATAGGCGCGCTCCACAACATGGATACGGTTCATGGTGAAGCCTTTTCGTGTCGACATATAACGCGCTCCAAGCTCCACCGTTCCCTTGCCCGAAAAATCCTTCTCTGCGGCCGCGCTTGCATTTGTCTCAAAGACCTGAATACATAGAGTTCGTCGATCTCTCTGCGTAACGCCCACTCTCTCTGCGAACGCACGAGTCAAGGCCGCTCCCATTCAGACCCGACAGGCCGAACGGACGTTCCCTCGGTCAACTGCTAACGGAGGTCTCAAAATGGCTACCGGCACTGTTAAATGGTTCAACCCCACCAAGGGTTACGGCTTCATCCAACCCGACGACGGCGGCAAGGACGTCTTCGTCCACATCTCGGCCGTCGAAGGCGCTGGCCTGCGCGGCCTGGATGAAAACCAAAAGGTTTCCTACGAGCT
>JBKBXN010000069.1:0-13977 GCA_046314055.1 Brevundimonas sp. | reverse complement strand
CCTGTACTGGCTCAGGAAGACGCTCCCCAGAGCGAGGACTGGGCGTTGACGTTGGTGCCGGAGCAGAAGGCCGTCATCGCGATGATCGACTTCACGTCCGGTCTGACCATCGCCGCGCGCTGCGTCGACGGCGTCTACGACGTGTTGATCGCCGGGCTGCCGGATGCGCCCAATCGCGCCCTGTCGCGTGAACTTGGCATTCAGGCGGGCGATCAGGAAGAGCCCTACACCTCCGTCTGGACGGTGGGCACGCGACGCAATGCGGCGTTCAGCCGAATCCCGGCCGTCGTCGCGCGCGATCTGGCCAAGGGCGGCAAGCTTCAGGTCATCGTCCCAGCGACCTCCAGGTCGCGGCGGACGCGCTACGTCATGGAGTTGGATCCATCCAGCACCGCTATCGAACAGACCTTGACCGCCTGCGGACGTCCGATGGTGGATCCGCGTGAAGTTCGGTCTGATGAGATCGAGGGCAATGGTCAGGACGGTTTGCCGAGCAGTACGACTTGGCAAACCATGCCCCGCCTGACCTTCCCCGACTCGGTCAACGGCCGAATCCCCGCAGAGGGCTATGTCGTCTTGTCCTGCGTCGTCGATGCGCTTGGCGGGCTTAACGAATGCCAGACGGAAAGCGAGCAGCCGGCCGGCTATAACCTGGGCCGTTCGGTCGAGCGTTCATTGCCGCGCGCCCGTGTCAAACTGACCGAGGAAGCGGCGGCCACAGGGCGCCCGCTCGCCGGTCGCATGATCCGCTTCTCCGTGCTCTTCAAAATGGAACCCTGACGCCTCTCGCGCCATCAGGTCCCCAGCTTCGGCGTCGTCCCGCCTCCGGCGTCGATGGCGTCGAACAGGGCGCAGATCAGCCCGCGCTCCTCCTCGGTGACCTCGGGTTTCCAGACGTCGAAGATCAGGATGGTCCGGTCCTGATCGCTGTCGTTCCAGGCCTCATGCTCGATCGTGTCGTCAAAGGCCCAGGCCTGGCCCTCCTGCCACTGGCGCCGGTCAGACCCCACCCGGAACCAGGACCCCGGCGGCGCCACCAGCGGCAGGTGGCAGATCAGCCGCGTGTTGATCAGGCCATGATGCGGCGGGATGCGCGCGCCCGCCGCCAGTTTCGAAAACAGGATCGACGGCGACCGCCCCGGAATTCGGCTCAGCGGAGCAGCCTCCAGCGCCTTCAAGGTCTGCGGACAGCGCGCGGCGATCTCGGGAACCACCACCCCGTCCTTCCATAGGAAGACGGCGCTCCAAGACGGATTTTCCAGCATGCCCGCCTGTCCGCTGCGGGGCCGATTCGATCGGTCCTCCACATAGGGCGCGAACAGGCTCGGCTCGGCCAGCACCGCCTCCAGCTCGGCCCGGATGGCGGGCGCCGCCGTCTCGATCTGCGCCAACCAAGGCGTATCCTCGCGAGGCTGGAACTGAACCTGCGGAAGGCCGGGCAGCAGATAGAATTTCGGCTGCTGATGATACAGCGGCTTGCGCCCGGTTAGCAGGTCCAGCGACAGGGCGAACCGCGGGCTGGATCGCGTCTCGTCGAACCCCCGCGCCTTCACGCCGGCCAGCAGCTCGTCTTCGAACCGCCGCTTCATGTCCGCCAGCGCCTGCTGCGCCCGCTGCAATTCGCCCCTCAGTTCGGGTGCGGCGCCGCGCTGCTGCGCGCCGGCCAGCGCCGCGCCGTAAAAGGTCGAGGCGGAACGAGGATCGCCCCGGGCGGCGAGGGCGTCACCCTTAAGGATCGATCCCAGGATGTTGCGCCCGTCGATATTGAGCACCTGCTCCGCCGCCGCCAGCGCCGCCTCGGCGTCCCCTAGAGCACGGGCGGACAGGGCTTGCTGAAGAAGCACATCCAGGGCGACGGCAGGATCCACGGTCATGCGCTGTATGAGCGATGATCATCGAACCGTCGTCAAGCAACCGGTAGGCTTGCGCGGTCAGTCCGGACGCGCCGACTGTCCATTCTCCAGTGCCTCATCCTCGTCGGCCGTAACGACGCCGCCCGGATCGCGTTGGGCCGCCAGTTCGCGGGCGCCGACGCCCTGGCCCTGTTCTATCGCGTGATTGGCTTCGACCTCGTCAGTTTCGAAGCGGGGGGTTTCGTCGTCGCGGTCGGCCATTTCGGTCTCCAGTTCATGCTGGTCTGACAACCGGTCGCCGCCCCGCCGGTTCCCCTAACGGCCGAAGAAGGGGTCCAGACTGGCGCGCGATAGGGGACGGAAGACCAGGAACTGCCCCGCGACGCTGACCGTCGCCTCATGCGCCTGCGGGCGCTGCAACACCGCCGGATCATCCAGCGACACCGCCCGCCCCGAGGCCAGGTCGCGGACATCCAGCGTCGGCATGACCGGCCGACCATTCGCCGTCGCCAGGGCCGCCAGGAAGGCGCGAACCTCAAGCGCCTGCTGCTGCGGCGTCGCCGCCAGCCGCACCCGCCCCCACGCCGCCTGCGCCGGCGCCGTCAGGACCACCGCCTGGCCAGCGGGCTGGGCAGCGGTCTGGGTCCGTCCGGCTGTCGCGACGGCGCACGACAGCGTCGCGGTCAGCGCCAGGAAAACGGCGCGTCGCGAAACAGATCGAACACTCGCTCTATCGCTGTTCAGCCGGCTTTTCCTTCGGATCGCTGTCGTTGATGACCACTAGAGCCGAACCCTCGTAGGAAAAGGCCCGCGACAGCGCCGCGTCGATGCCGCTGGTAAAGGTGGCTCCGCCATATGGCGTATAGGTGGCGGTGCTGCTTGTCCCGATGTTGATCGAGTCATAGCGCTGTCCGACACGTGACGCATCGGTGGACACCAGCACATAGCGCTCGGCGGCGCGCGGACGGAACAGGACCGAGAAGTTCGCCCCCCGATACATGAACTCGTCGGAGGCAAAGCGACGAGTCTCTTGCCCGGCGGCGTCCAGCACGCTTACGGCCGGAGAGAAGATGCGCGTCGCCTCCAGGGCGGCGCCGACGGTCAAGGTCTTGTCCTCGAAGTCCTCGGGCACGGCGAACAGCACATAGGCGGACGCCCCAGATGCGAACGTCGCACAGGGCGTGGCGCTGTCGATCACGGTGGTGACGCTGTGAAGCGCCTTTTCCTTGTCCGGCGTCAGGCTGATCGCACGCATCAGATCGACCTCGGCGCAATCGTGTCGATCAAAGGCGAGAACCGGCGGGGGCGGCGGGACGCTTGCGCACCCCACCAAACCCAGCCCGGCTATGGCCGCAGCAAAATAGGGGCGCATGATCCGCCTCAGCGCAGCAGTTGGGCGGCGGTGTCCGCCACCTGGTGCAAGGCGTCCTGGATGCCGGCAGCGGTGCGGGCCGGATCGGTCAGCAGTTCTTCGCGGTTCTTGAACTCATAGGCCGGGTTCGGCGTCAGGGTGATGGCGCCGGAACCTTCGGTGTTCATGACATTGTAGACGATGCGGTTGTCCATCAGCACCTTGGTCGGGTCGCTGGCCGAGACCAGACGCACCTTGGCGGCGACGGACGGGCGGAAGGGCTGGAAGGCGCCGGCGGACAGATAGCCATAGTGGCTGACCACGACATCCAGATAGGCGTCGACCGCCCCTTCCGGGGTCGGATAGCTGACAAGGAAATCCCGCTTCTCGCGCGGCATATCGACCGTTTGCACGGTCACCTTGTAGCCTTGCGCGCTCAGGCGTTCGGCGACTCGCGCCTCGAATACGGCCTCCCCGTCGAAAGCGGCGCTATCCAACGCTCGGTTCAAAGCGCCACGACGTTCGGCCTGGATGCCGGCGTCCACCAGGGCGCCGATCAATCCGAAGTTCGAGCCCATAGAGGCGACTTCATAGGCGATCGCCTTGTCTTCGGCAGAGTCGTCGATGATGGTGACGGCCTGAACGTTCGAAGAGGCGCGCTCGTAGGGCGTCGCGACATAGGGTGTGGCGCAAGCGGTCAGCAGCAAGGCTGCGCTCAGCGCAGAAACTTTCTTAAACACGTGAATTCCCCCCGGAATTTTCGGACAACACTCTGTCCGAACACGCGGGATGAATACCGCCGGCTGCGAACGTGTCAATCGTGACACATAATTTTCATGGACGCCGAAGACGGCCGTCTGGGCGTCATTCGCGCAAGCTTCACATTTCGCCCCGGTACGGTGAACCTTCCGGCCTCCCGGCGCGTACACTCAACCTGACCGCCGCCGTATCGGAAGCCCCATGTCCTCGATCCTCCGCCCCACCCCCGCCCAGCGGACCCGCCGTCTGGTGGTCCTGGCCGCCGCCGTCTTCGCCCTGGTCGTGCCTCTGGTCCAGAACCTGGCCGGTCTGGGCCTGACCCAGGCCGAGTTCGCGGCGGATGGAAATTCGACCCTGCGCGTCGCCGGCTACGCTTTTTCGATCTGGGGCCTGATCTATCTGGGCCTGCTGGCCTACGCCGTCCGTCAGGTGCTGCCCCAGACGGGCGAGAGCACCCTGATCAACCGGATGGGCTGGCCGTCGGCTGTCGCCTTCTTCGGCATCGGGATGTGGATCGTCGTCGCCGCCCTGAACCTGAAAGCGGCCAGCGTCATCGTCATCTTCGCCTCCCTGATCGCCCTGCTCGCGCCGCTTCTGGCCTATTCGGGCTCCATCCGGGCCCTGAGCCGAACGGATCGCGACCGGTGGCTGCTGGTCTGGCCCCTGGCGGCGCTCGCGGGCTGGCTGACGGTGGCGGCGCCGCTGAACCTGATCACCACCCTGACCGCATTCCAGGCTCTGCCGGACGCCCTGTCGCCCGGCGCCTGGGCCATCCTGGCCATTGTCGTGACCACCGGCGTCGCTCTGGCGGTGACGGCCAGCCTGCGGACCATCGCCTATCCGCTGCCGACGGCCTGGGGCCTGCTCGGCGCCTTCGTCGCCGAACAGACCGACAAGCCGGCCGTCGCCTTCACCGCCCTGGCCGGGGCCATCGTCCTTCTGGTCGGGGGCGTGCTTCTGGCCTTCCGGCTGAAGCCGGGGGTCGAGCGCTAGGAGTCCTTGGTCGGCGTCACGGCCGTATCGATCGCCGCATCTTGCCCGGCGCCGACGTCAAATGCGCCGGTCTCCTGAAATCCGACGCTGCCGATCCCGGTCGCCTGTCCGGTCAGCCGCTGCCGACGGCTGATCATCGCCTGCTCGGGCGCGGCCTTGTCCATTTCGCGCGTCGTCGCCGGATCATTGGACCGATCCATCTGCTGGCCGGTGGCGGGCGTGACCTTGGTCGAGGGGGTGGAGGACATCAGATGCCCTCCCCCTCGTCTTTCACTTCATCTTCGTTCTGCGCCTGCTCGGCCATGGCCGAGGCGCCGGCGTCGTCGGCGGCGATCTCGGGCAGATCCTCGTCTTCCGGGGTCGCGGCGGGGTCGATGGGGGTGTCGGTCATGTTGAACTCCGTGTTGCTACACACGAAATGACGCCGAGCCCCCGGACGTTCCCCCCTACTCAGATCGTGATCGCCACGTCCGTCTTCGAAAACTCGTCGCCTTTGAACAGCAGCGGTTCGCCGCTGCTCAGGCTCAGCGCATAGGCGAAACAGTCGCCATAGTTCAGCCGCGCCGGATGCCTTCCCTTGCCGAACCGCACCATGGCTTCGCAGGCGATCCGCATCTGCGCCTGATCGACGGGGACCAGGTCAAGGTCATAGTCGGCGACCAGATCGTCCACGGTCGGCCGCTGGTCGCGCCCCCGCCGCGCGGTCAGCCCGGTAACGAGCTCCAGCACGTTCGCCACACTCATCAGCCGACGCGGCGCGCCCCTGATCATCTCGTCGAAACGCGCCGCCTCGGGCTCCATCATCTCGATCGCGAACAGGACAGAGGTGTCGATCACCATCAGATGGGCTCGCCGGCGTCGCCGTACATTTCAGCCTCGATCTCCGCCAGGCTCCGCCCGTCGCCTGGGCCTCGTTGTTGGATACGAGCGAACAGGGCCTCGCGCTTCCTCACCCGCTCCGCCGCCGCCTCATCGGCGGTCAGTTCCTTCCAGGTCTTGTCCAGGGCGATGTCGATGGCCTCGGTCAGGCTGACCCCCAGGCGCTCGGCGACGGCGCGGGCTTTGCGCTCCGTCTCGGCGCGCTTGATGCTGAGGCCCATTCTAGAACTCCCAAAATACTGTCTAGAATATAGCCTATCGGCCCATCTGCGGCTAGAAGCCCCGCCCATGACCGCTCCTCAAAAGACCATGGCTGAATTGGCCGCCGAATACGGCCTGGCCCCGAATGAATATCAGGTCGTCCTCGACCGGCTGGGCCGCGAGCCCAACCATGTCGAACTGGGCGTCTTCTCGGTCATGTGGTCCGAGCACTGCTCGTACAAATCCTCGAAGATCCACCTGGGCAAGTTCCCGACCACCGGGGACCGCGTCATCTGCGGCCCGGGCGAGAACGCCGGGGTGATCGACATCGACGACGGCGACGCCTGCATCTTCAAGATGGAGAGCCACAACCACCCCTCCTACATCGAACCCTATCAGGGCGCGGCGACGGGCGTGGGCGGCATCATGCGCGACGTCTTCACCATGGGCGCCCGCCCGGTGGCCCTGCTGAACGCCCTGCGCTTCGGCGATCCCAGCCACGAAAAGACCAAACGCTTGGTCAAGGGCGTCGTCTCCGGCATCGGCGGCTACGGCAACTGCGTCGGCGTGCCGACCGTGGCGGGCGAGACCAATTTCCACGCCGGCTACAACGGCAACATCCTGGTCAACGCCATGTGCGTCGGCCTGGCCAAGGCCGACAGCATCTTCTATTCGGCCGCCCCCTCGGCGGGCCTGTCGGTCGTCTATTTCGGCTCCAAGACCGGCCGCGACGGCATCCATGGCGCCACCATGTCCTCGGCCGAGTTCGACGACGAGTCGGAATCGAAACGCCCCACCGTCCAGGTCGGCGACCCCTTCGCCGAGAAACTGCTGATCGAGGCCACCCTCGAACTGATGGCCTCGGGCGCCGTCGCCGCGATCCAGGACATGGGCGCGGCCGGCCTGACCTCCTCCTCGGTCGAGATGGCTGGCAAGGGCGGCGTCGGCATCGAACTGAACATGGACGCCGTGCCCCAGCGCGAAGAGGGCATGACCGCCTATGAGATGATGCTGTCGGAAAGCCAGGAGCGGATGCTGGCGGTCCTCAAGCCCGGCCGCGAGGCCGACGGCGAGCGCATCTTCAAGAAATGGGGCCTGGACGCCGCCACCATCGGCGTCACCACCGACACCGGCCGTCTGGTGCTGAAGCATCACGGCGAGACCGTCTGCAACGTGCCCCTGGCGCCCCTGTTCGACGACGCCCCCCTGTACGACCGCCCCTGGGTCCAGCCGGAGCTCCAGCCCAGGCTGAACCCCGCCGACGTCCCCGCGCCCGAGAACTGGGCCGATGCGGTGATGAAGGTGATCGCCTGCCCCGACATGGCGTCCAAGCGCTGGATCTGGGAACAGTACGACCGCCACGTCATGGCCGACACCCTGCAGGACTCGGCCACCGGCGCCGACGCCGGCGTGGTCCGCGTCCACGGTACGGACAAGGGTCTGGCCGTCACCAGCGACTGCACCCCCCGCTATGTCCAGAACGACCCCTACGAGGGCGGAAAGCAAGCCGTGGCCGAGGCCTGGCGCAACCTGACCGCCGTCGGTTCACGCCCCATCGCCATCACCGACAACCTCAACTTCGGCAACCCGCAGCGGCCCGAGATCATGGGCCAGATCGTCCGCGCCATCGACGGCATGGCCGAGGCCTGCCGCGAGCTGGTCTTCCCGGTCGTGAGCGGGAACGTGTCGCTCTATAACGAGACCAACGGCGTCGCCATTCCGCCGACCCCGACCGTCGGCGCCGTGGGCCTGCTGCCCAACTACGACGTGGTGACCAACTTCTCGACCATGGCGGCGGGCGATGCTCTGGTCCTGATCGGCCAGACCGTCGGCGAACTGGGCGCCTCCATCTATCTGCGCGAGGTTCTGGGCCGCGAGGACGGCGCCCCGCCGCCCGTCGATCTGGCGCTGGAAAAGAAGACCGGCGACTTCGTGCGCGACCTGATCGAAGCCGGCGACCTGACCGTGGTCCACGACCTGTCCGACGGCGGCCTGATCGGCGCCGCCGCCGACCTGGTCCTGGCCTCCGACGTCGGCGTGACCCTCGACGCCTCCAGCGCCGCCCACGCCCACATCTTCCTATTCGGCGAGGACCAGGCCCGTTACCTGGTCGCGGTCCCCGACGCCGACGCCCTGATCGCCAAGGCCCAGGCCGCCGGCCTGCACGCCTCGGTCGTCGGCCACGCCGGCGGCGACGCCTTCGGCTCCAAGGGCGACAAGGGCGAGCTGTTCAGCATCCCCGTCGCCCACCTGCGCGAATGGCACGAAGGCTGGATGCCGGGCTGGCTCGGCGACGCGGCATGATCCGCGCCGCCCCGCCTGTCGCGCTGCTCTTCCTGTTGGCGGCCTGCGACGGCGGCGGCGATCCGGTGCAGCAGGCGCTGCGTGAAGCGTCGGCCGCCAACCAGGCGGCGGCGACCCGCACCACGGCCGAGATCCAGGCAGCGTCTCAGACTGCGGATCAGGCCTATGTCGCCAAGATGATCGCCCATCACGAAAGCGCCGTCGCCACGGCCCGGGCCGCCCTGCGCGACAGCCGCGATCCGGAAATCCGGCGCATGGCCCAGAGCATCGTCGAAACCCAGACGCGCGAGATCGCCGAGCTGAAGGCCTGGGCGCCGCCCCCCGCTCCGGCGGCGAACTGAGCATGGCCAAAGGATCCTATCTCGGCGGTGGAAAACGGGCGGGTTCCCCCAAGGCCAAGGCGACGCCGGCTAGACACTCCCGGGAGCAAAAGCCGGAGCGGCCTGCCGGACGCGCGCCGTCCAAGCCTTCGCAGATCACGAGGGACGAACTGAAGCATTTCGCCTTTCGCGATCGCTCCAAAGAGGCGTTCCTGGATGAGCTCGACCCTCTGCTCCGCGCCTGTTTCAAGAGCGGCTTCACGAGGCCCAACGAGGTCGCCGGCCTGCTGAACAAGGCGGGAAAGAAAACCGCCTGCGGCCAACCGTGGACGCCTCACCTCGTCTGGGGTCTTCAACGCTTTCTGTTCGAGCGGCGCGAAAAGAAGAGGGCGTCTCAAACGGCTCCAGCGGCGCCGTCGACCCCTGTTTCGAAGCCCGCGGCCTCAAGCCAACGCGCGAAGGATCTGGCGGCTGAAGATATGGCGCGACTGCTCGGCGCCATCGGCAGGGCGTCGCCTTCTCGTTGACGTCGTGCTGGTCCACTATGCTTCATGAACGCACGCACCAGATCGAGCGTTTTACGGACCACGCGCCTGGCTGACGGGCGATTTGCATAGGAGCGTCTGATGGACGCCACCGCGACCGACATCTTCCGCCCCGCCATCCCGCCCCGTCGCACGGGCGGCCCCCTGCCCCTGCTGCCCTTCCTCTGGATCAGCTGGCGCGACCCGATCCGCATGTGGTCCGAGCGGCATTTCACCGAGCCGCAGCTGCACGGCAACAGCGCTTTCGGCGAGATCCTGGTCGTCAGCCACCCCGAGGGCGTCCGTCACGTCCTGACCGAGAACGCCGCCAACTACGTCAAGGGCGACCTGCAACGCCGCGTCCTGGGCCCCATGCTGGCCGAGGGTCTGCTGCTGACCGAGGGCGACACATGGCGTCGCGCCCGCCGCATCCTGGCCCCCCTGTTCACCCCCGCCAAGATGGCCACCCTAAACGCCCGCATGGCCGAGGTCTGCCAGGCCCGCGTCGCCGGCTGGTCCCTGTCCGCGCGCGGGCGGGTGCTCGACATCGATTCCGAGATGTCCGGCCTGACCTTCGACATCCTGTCCGCCACCATGTTCTCCGACGAGCTGGGTGGCGAGGCGCGCGGGTTCGAGCGCGCGCTGAACCAGTTCCTGGCCAATGGGGCCCGCATCGATCCGTTGGACGTGCTGGGCGCGCCGGACTGGGCCCCGCGCCTGGGCCGACTGGCCAGTTTCCGCTCGGCCCGCTTCTTCGAACAGCGCGTCACCACACTGGTCGAGGCCCGCCGCGCCCGGATTGAGGCCGGCGATACGCCCCCCGACGACCTGCTCAGCGCCCTGCTGCTGGCCCGCGACGAGAACGGCGGACCCGGCTTGAGCGACGAAGAGGTCGCCTCCAACATCCTGACCTTCATCCTGGCGGGGCACGAGACCACGGCCCGCGCCCTGGGCTGGACCCTGCACCTGCTGTCGCGCCAGCCCGAATACCTGGCCCGCCTGCAATCCGAGGCCGACGCCTTCGACGTCTCCGACCCCAAATGGGCCGAGGCCCTGCCCTGGACCCGCGCCGTGCTGGACGAGACCATGCGCCTGTTCCCGCCCGCCCCGACCATGGCGCGCAAGGCCCTGGCCGACGACGAGATCGGCGGCCAGCCGATCAAGGCCGGCGCCACCGTCATCATCTCGCCCTGGATCCTGCAACGCCACAGCCTGCTGTGGGACGACCCCGACGCCTTCAAGCCGGAACGCTTCCTGCCGCAGAACCGCAAGTCCATCGACCGCTACGCCTACATCCCCTTCAGCGCCGGTCCCAGAGTCTGCATCGGCGCCGCCTTCGCCATCCAGGAGGCGGTGATCGCCCTAGCCGCCATCCTGCGCGCCGCCGAGGTCGAGGCTCTGACCACGGTCGAACCCCGCCCGGTCCACCAGATCACCCTGCGCAGCCGCGAACCGATGCGACTGAGGCTGCGGGCGCGACGGCGCTGACCGTAACGGCGGGTCGGACCGCCGTTACAAACCCATCGCGGACGCGACACAAACCGCCTATAGGCGGCGAATCTCTCGTCGGATCATCCCTTGCGCACCGCCGTCCTCCTGCCCCCCGGCTGTCTCTTTTCCCAAGCCCAGCCCAACTCGATGGAGACGGTCGTCCGCACCTTGCTGACCTCCGGCACGGAACACGAGACCCGGGTCTTCTGCAGCGAGGGTGCCGAAGACCACAATGCGCCGGACGTCGTCGCCTTGCCGCGCCAGGGTCGCCAGCAGGCGCTGATCGCCGCCCTCAAAGACTTCCAGCCCGACCTGATCGAGCACCACCAGCAGGTCAAACAGGCCCTCGCCGTCTCCTCGCGTCTCCCCGACGCCGCCCACCTGCTGTACCGGCACAACGCCCTCAAGCCGGCTCGGCATCTGTTCGACCGCTGGCGATACGCCGCGCGCTTTGGCCGGATGGACGGCTTCATCTTCGTCAGCGTCGCCGAGCGTGACGCCTTCGCCCGCACCTATCCCCGCCTCGCCGACCGCGCCCACGCCCTGCCCAACGCCATAGACGCGGCTGTCTGGTTCGCCCCGCCCGACGACCGTCAGCCGGTCATCGCCTTCGCCGGCCGGGCCATGCCGGAGAAGGGGCTGGACGTCCTGTGCGCCGCCCTGCCCGCCGTGCTCGACGCCCATCCCGACTGGCGCGCGGTTCTGATGTTGAACGACTGGGACAGGCACGCCGCCTGGGCCGGGCCGCACCTCGCCCCGCTCGAGCGCTACGGCGCCCGTGTCGCCGTCCTGCGTTCCGCCCCCCTGTCGCAGGTGCGCGACCAGATGAAGACCGCCGCCATCGCCCTGACTCCCTCGGTATGGGACGAGCCTTTCGGCCTGACGGCGGTCGAGGCCCATGCGGCGGGCGCGGCCCTGATCTCGTCCGGCCGGGGCGGCCTGCGCGAGGCCAGCGGCGACCACGCCCTCTATGTGGACGACGTCACGCCCGGAAGCCTGGCGGCGGCGATGGAGCGGCTGATCAACCGGCCCGAAGAGCGGCTGGCCTTGGCCCGCGCGGGTCAGCGCTATGTGATGGCGACCCATACGCCGCAACAGCGGTCCGCTGAGCTGGAACAGATCCGCAAAACCGTCCTCCTGTCGCGCCGCCGCCCCGCCGCCTGACGTGCGACACAGCGCCCCGCGCCCTGCCGCCACGGCTGGAAAATCTGTCACATCGCGGCGATAGAGCCGGGCTCCAGTTCGGGGATATTCGATGACCACGCTCGCCCTCTCGCGCCGTTCGATGCTGGCCGCCTTCGGGGGAGGCCTGGCGCTGTCGCCCACCGGCCCCGCCCTGGCCCAGGCCGTTTTCGACACCAACCCCTTCCGGCTGGGCGTCACGGCCGGCGATCCCCTGCCCGACGGCTTCGTCATCTGGACGCGTTTGGCCCCCGATCCCGTCGCCTACGGTTCGGGCATGCCCAGGGCGCCCGTCGCCGTGAAGTGGGAGGTCGCCGCCGACCGCGGTTTCAACACCATCGTCCGTTCCGGCGAGGCGATCGCCCGGCCCGAACTGGGCCACTCCGTCCACGTCGAGGTCGAGGGGCTCGAGCCCGCCCGTCCCTATTTCTACCGTTTCCTGTGCGGGACCGAACGCAGCGGCGTCGGCCGCGCCAAGACCGCGCCCCTGGCCGGCGCCTCCCCCGCTTCCGTCCGTTTCGGCGTCGCCGGCTGCCAGGACTATGAGCAGGGCTACTACACCGCCCACCGCAAGATGGCCGCGGAGGATCTGGATTTCATCTTCTGCTACGGCGACTACATCTACGAAGATCGCGGCGATCCGATCTATCAGTCAGCCGCCGGCCCCCTGGACAACACCCGCGTCCACCTGGGCGGCGAGGTCTACAGCCTCGACGACTACCGTCGCCGCTATTCCCAGTACACGATGGACGCCGACCTTCAGACCTCGCGCGCCTCCGCCGCCTGGTTCTGCACCTTCGACGACCATGAGGTCGACAACAACTGGGTCGGCGATATCGACCAGGACGGCGTCTCGCCCGAAATCTTCAACCTGCGCCGCGCCGCCGCCATGCAGGCGTTCTACGAATTCATGCCGATGCGGAAATCGGCCTTCCCGCGCGGCGTCGCCATGCAGGCCTATCGCCGGGCCCAGTATGGCGACCTGCTGGACGTCGCCTTCCTCGACACCCGCCAGTACCGCACGGACCAGCCCTGCGGCGACCGCTACAACGCCACCTGCCCCGGCATAGAGGCGACAGCGGCCCAGGTGCTGGGCGACGCCCAGGAGGCCTGGCTGCTGACCAACCTCGACCGCTCGAAGGCCCGGTGGAAGGCCCTGGCCCAGCAGGTCATGATGATGGACCTGAACCGCAACACATCAGGCGGCCAGGGGATCAACACCGACAGTTGGGCCGGCTACCGCGTGCCCCGCAACCGTCTGCTGCGCCACATCCGCGACCGCCGCATCGACAATGTCGTGGTCCTGACCGGCGACGAGCATCAGAACTACGCCGGCGGCCTATGGCTGGACGGCGGCCAGCCCGAAGGCGCCCCCATCGCCGTCGAGTTCGTCGGCACCTCGATCAGCTCGCGCGGCGACGGCTCGGACCGTGGCTCCGACTACGACCGCTTCATGTCCGCCAATCCCCAGCTGAAGTTCCGAAACTCCCAGCGCGGCTACATGGTCTGCGAAGCCACGCCCGACCTCTGGACCACCCAGTTCAAGGTGCTCGACAAGGTGTCCGATCGGTCGGGCGTTCTGACGACCCGTCAGACCTTCGCAATCGAGGCGGGTTCGAACACGCTCACCGCCGCCTGATCCTTGAGGTAAAGCACCAGGCGTTCGCGATCACCTTCGAACAGACGATCGACAAACGCCTGAACCTCATAGTCGAGATAGTCGTCGCGGCTGACCTGGGGAACATACACCAGAACGCCCGACGTCTTGTCGGATCGAATGATCTCCTTGCGCATCAGCCGGTTCAGCAAGGTCTTGATGGTGGCGTCGCCCCACGACTGCTCCTTTCGGACTTCCTCGAGCAAGGCCTTGGGGGACAAGGCTCCCCTCCGCCAAAGCGCGGCCATGACCGCGCTTTCGGCTTCGGTGATCGCAGCGCGCAGCATCAGGCGTTCAGAACGGCGCGGTCAATTCGAGCATCGACCGCCCAGTTGCACGCCACCGCCACCACGCCGGCGAGAAGTCCGAGCACCAAGACCAGGGTCGCGTTAGCCAGCCCCGGCGCCAGCACTTCTAACGGAACCGGGCGCCCCAGGCCGGCTATGGCGAGGAACCCGACCCG
>JBKBXN010000068.1:0-14027 GCA_046314055.1 Brevundimonas sp. | reverse complement strand
ACCCGCGAAACGTCTCTGAAAGATCACGGGGCCACCGTAAAGGAGGTTTTGAGTTCCGCGCGGGAATCGCCGCCGATCCAGACATCGAACTCCGAAGGGTCCAGGACCCAGTCCCGCTCGCCTGCGTTCCAGTAGCGAAGCTCTGCCTGGGTCAGGTTGAAACGCACCTGTCGGCTTTCTCCCGGCTGAAGCGTCACCCGCTCGAAACCCTTCAACTCCCTCACCGGACGAGAAGCCCGGCCGGAGCGTTGGTGGATATAGAGTTGCGCCACCTCGTCGCCGGCTCGAGGCCCGGTATTGGTCACCGTTGCGGTAACGACGACCGGTTCACCAATCCGCACGGCCGCGCGATCGACGGCGATGTCGGTGAAGGCGAAGTCGGTGTAACTGAGGCCATAGCCAAATGGGTAGAGCGGCGTCGAAGGTTGGTCCCAGTAGCGTGTGCCTTGATCGGCCGGCGCCTTTGTCGCGTTATGGCTGTAGTAGATCGGGATCTGCCCCACGCTGCGAGGCCAGGTCATCGGCAGTTTGCCGCCCGGATTGATGTCGCCGAACAGGGCCTTGGCGACGGCCGTTCCACCCTCGGAACCCGGATGCCAAGCCTCCAGGATTCCTGGGACCTGATCCGCCAGCGGCGCGATGTCCAGCGGGCGGCCATTCAGCAGCACCGCGACCATGGGCTTGTTAAGCGCCTTGATGGCTTCGACCAGGCGAAGTTGATCACCCGGCAAAGACAGCGAGGTCCGTGACGCGCCCTCCCCGCTCATCTGCTCGATTTCGCCCAGCGCCAGGACGACAAGATCGGCGCCTCGCGCGGCCTCGACGGCTCGGTCGAACTCGGTGCGAGCCTGGGATTCGGTCCAGGCCGGCGGCGACGGCCGGAACATTTCGAACATGGACGGCGTGCCGCGCCGAAGCTGGACGCCGGGCGCCGTCGTGACGTCGGCGTTTGCGCCCAAGCGACGTCGGACGCCCTCGGCGATCGTCACCGTCTCTTCGAACTTCGGCACGAACACCCAGGAACCCAGCGTGTCCTGGGCCGAGTCCGCCAGAGGGCCGATGACGGCGACCCGGCGATGGTCGCCGGCCGACAAGGGCAGGACGCCGCCCGTGTTTTGCAGCAAGACCAGCGAGCGTTCCGCCGAGGCCAAGGCGGCCTGGCGGTGTTCAGGCGCGCTGAGAACGGCTTCCGTCGCGCCTTCGTCCACATAGGGATTTTCGAACAGGCCCATGCGTATCTTGGCGATCAGGACGCGGCGGACCGCATCGTCAAGGACCGCTTCTTTCAACTGTCCCGAACGGACCGCCTGCGGAATATGGGTGTTGGCGGCCTCGCCGAACGCCATCTCCAGGTCGTTTCCGGCCGAAAGGCTTCGGGCGGCAGCGTCTGCCTCGTCAGTCGCAAAGCCTTGCGGAACGAGGCTTTTGACCCCGTTCGCGTCGCTGACGACAAAACCCTCGAACCCCAGCTGTTTGCGGAGCACATCCGTCAGCAACCAGTGATTGGCGGCGGCCGGAATGTCGTTCAGCTCCATATAGGCGCTCATCACATTGCCCGCGCCCGCCTCGATGGCCGCAGCAAACGGCGGTAGATAGACGTTGTAGAACTGGCTGTCCGAAACGAAGGCGCTGTCGTAGTCGCGTCCGCCCTCGGACGCGCCGTAGACGGCGAAATGCTTCGGCCCGGAGATGATGTGACCAGGCGCGCCGATGTGGTCCCCCTGGAATCCTTTGACGGCTGCACGCGCCAGGGCGGCGCCGAGATAGGGGTCTTCGCCTGGCCCCTCGACGATCCGCCCCCAGCGCGGATCGCGGGTGACGTCGAGCATGGGGGCGAACGTCCAGTGGATGCCGCTGGCCCTCGCCTCGGCAGCCGCCACGGCCTGGCCTTGCTCGACGGCGCTCGGATCCCAAGACGCCGCCATGCCGATCGGGACAGGAAAGATCGTCCGCAGTCCATGAATGACGTCGAAGCCGAACAGCAGCGGAATGCCGAGCCGGCTCTCCTCGACCGCCACCTTCTGCAGGCGATTGATGACGGAAGGATCGGTGACGAACAGCAGCGCACCTGTGGCGCCCGACCGCACGCCGGGCTCGAACGTGCTCGGATCGCCAATCATGAAGAATTGGCTGACCTGACCTGCCTTTTCTTCCAGCGTCATGCGCGCAATCAGCGCATCGGCGCGGGCAAGCGCGGCCGCCGGCACGGCCTGAGCCTGGACGGCGGCGACAGATGCCTGAGGCAGGGCGTGGCTCGGCGCGGCGGTGGAGGCCACGAGAAGCGCGGTGATGGAGGTGCAGAGTAGCCGGGATTTCATGGGACGTTCTCGCTTGCGATTGGCGGAGAAAAGGACCGGCGCATCACAGACGCGCCGGTCAGTCGCTCAGGAAGACGCCTTGCGACGTCGGCTCAGACTAACGCTCTGGGGAGAGTGTCCAGGATCGTCTGATTTTAGGGTCCGGGGCAGCGACGGCCCCGGACAAGACGGGCGGATCAGAAGGCCTTGCGCACCCCGACCGAGAAGACACGGCCCAACGTGGCCCCGTTCGCGTAACCCGCAGCACCGTTAAAGTAGGGCGGATCCTCGTCGAAGACGTTGTCGACGTTGAGGGTCAGGGCGGTGTTTTCCATCCAGCCATCGCCTGGCAGCTCATAGCGCGCGAATAGATTGACCAAGGTGTAGGCATCGACCTTGGACTGGCCGACGATGCCGGCCACGTCATAGCCCGCCCGATGATTGACGATTGCGTCGATCGTCACCGGACCTGAACGCCATCCCAACGTGCCGACCAAGGAATAGCGGCTGGTCGCGTTGTCCAGTTCGTTGACCGTCGGAGCGCCGGGGACGGCCTGGCTGTCACGAGTGAGCGTATAAGTGCCGGCCAAACCAGTGCTGACCTTGCCCAGCGGCAAGTCCCACTCGTACCCGATGTCGAAGTCGATCCCGTCGACCTTGAGCGAACCGAGGTTGTTGCGGCGGGCGTCGATCAGCGCATAGGGGGTCGCGCCGCCGCCCGTGTAGAGGCTGGTGATGCTGGGCGCATTCTCCACCCGCTGCCCCGCCGTCGCCGCCTCGGCCTGGGCCTGGGTCGGATTCAGGATGAAGAAGGAAGCGTAAGAAGGATTGGCGAAATAGGACGCGCCGTTGAAGAAGGGCGCAAGGCCGATGGCGTCGGTGAATTCCACATTGAAGTAGGTCAGGTTGACCCTAAGGCCATCCAAAGCCCCCGTCGGGTTCCAATCCGCCCCGAAGGACCAGGTGGTGGCTTCCTCGGGTTTCAGGTTCGGATTGCCGCCGGCCAGAAGGATCGTCGGCCGGAACAGATCGGACGCCGGGCTACCGGCGGCCCGGAACGGACTGACCGCGAGAACCTGAGCCCGCGTGTCCACCGACGAACCGAGGTCCGACAGACTGGGCGCATGGAAGGATGTGCCCCAGTTGCCCCGGATGCGCAGGTCGGAAACCGGACGCCAGTTAAAACCGACCTTCGGATTGATGGTGTCTCCGACGTCGCTGTAGACGTCCATACGCATCGAGGCGTTGACGTCGATCGAGCCGATCCCGCTATCCTGCGCCTTGAGCGGCACGAAGATTTCGCCGAACAAGGACGTGACGTCACGGTTCGAAGTGCTGGAGGCGCCAATGGGGTTTCCGATCGTGCCCTGGCCCTGCGTCTGGTCGAGCGTCTCCTCATAATATTCGGCGCCCAGCGCCAGGCGCGCCTGCCCTGCCGCCGTCGAGAAGATGTTGCCGTCCGCGACGGTCCTGACCGAACGGATTTCCTGCGTGGCGTCGCCGTACAGCTCGTAGTTCAGAATGCTGTCGAGAACCGTCGCATTGGTCGCGCCGACATCATAGGGGTTCAACGCCGTCGCCGCCGTCGTTCCAGACAAGGCGGCCGCCTGGGCCGTCGTGTTGATCTGACGCGTGTGAACCGTGTTGGTGCTGCGACCGTAGTTCCCGGTCGCACGAAGCTGCCACCCGCCATCGAACTTGTAGGTCAAGGTCGGCGTGACGCCCATCGAGCTGAAGTTGCTAGGGTTTTCCAGCGCATCGCCTGTGACGGCGGAATAGTTGAAGGCGACCGTCTGCGAGGTTTCCGCACCGATGGGCCGGAAGTAGGGGTTGGCGGACGTGATCGTGCCCGTGCCACGAATTCCCGTACCGTCCGTGGGCGACTGACCTTTTCGCACGGTGTCGCGTTCCGAATAGTAGCCGGTGACGTCGAAGCTGAGGTCTTCGGTCAGTTGCTGGCTCAGGGCTGCATAGACGCTCTGACGCTCTTCCTCAGGATAGAAGTCGATCGCCTTGTTCTCGTCGCAGCGATTGACGCCCACGGTGCGAGTATCCATCCGATAGGTGACGCCGCCCGTCGTGATGTTGCCTGGCGTGCAGCTTTGCGAGCGGAAGTCCGACCCGCCGGCCGCCAGATGATCCTGGGTGAACCAGTCGCGATCTGCGCCCGCGATGGCGTCATGTTGGGCATAGGCATAGGCGATCAAGGCAGAGCCGCTACCCCAGTCCTTGCCGGCCATCGCACTGAAATCGGTGGTCGTGTAGTCATCGCCTATGCCGTATTTCGCGGTCAGTTCCACACCGTCGTAACGCTTGCGGGTGATGAAGTTGATCACGCCGCCAATGGCGTCGGACCCATAGATCGACGAACCGCCGTCTGGGATCACCTCGACACGCTCAAGCACGGACGGAGGGATGGCGGACGGGTCTGGCGACGTCTGCAGGATGCCGGCCCCCACCATGCGGTTGCCGTTGAGAAGAATCAGGGTCGTGGACCCGCCCGACGCGCCCAGGCTGCGGATATTGGGGCGGGTGATCGGCTCGGCGATGGTCGATGAGCCCTGCGGCACGCCGCCAAAGGCGTTGGTCACCTGCGGGACACGAGCCAAAAGATCAGACGACGAGGTGACACCCGTAGACACGATATCTTCGCTAGTGACGCCGACCACATTCGTTCCTGTCGGCGCGACGCCACGCAACAGAGTACCCGTGACGACGATCTCGTTGAGTTCGGCGGCATTCTCGTCCGCCTGCGTAGTATCTGACGTCGATGCAGAGGCGTCTTGTGCAAGCGCCTGGCCGGCGCACCCGAAGCTCGCGGCGACGAAGGCGACGCTGCACAGCAGACGTGCGACTTCCTTGGTGGCTTTCATCTTGTGTCTCTCCCTGGCCCGACACCGTCTTCTGTGGACCGGTCTAGGCATGTTGTTTTGCAATTCGCGCGGCCACCCAGCCGCGTAGATGCGCCACCAAAATCGGCGCAAGTCTTCGACATCTCCTCCCGCGAGGGCTGAACCCCTCGTCCCACTTTGTGAGCCAACGTTCCGATATTTATCGAAAGGCGTCAAGAGGTCGCAGTTTTACGACTTAGCTTTTAACATTTTGACCGATTGACGGGACAAGCTACCATCTGTTGGTATATTTTCGTTCCAACAAGAGAATGCGCCGAATGGCGACGCTGCTGGGAGGCATGCACATGAGACTGTCCCTTCGTTCGCTGGCGCTCTGCGGAGCAGCCAGTCTGAGTCTGGCTGCATGCGCGCATACCGTCGGCGAGGCGCCGAATCCCGCGATGCTAGTGGCGTCGCCAACCAGCCCTTCGAACCTGAAGATCGAATCCGCGCCCACTCTGCTTGGCGCAGACGTGCTCAGGCCGCGCTTCCAATGGCTGGCTCCACAGACCACACAAACGCAGCAAACCCACTACCGCCTTCAGGTGGCGACAAGTGAAGCGGGCTTGTCGTCCGGCGACCTCGTCTGGGACAGCGGCGAGGTGGCGTCCGGCGATCAGGCCCAGATCGCCTATGGCGGACCCGCCTTGGCCTCACGCGGGCGTTACGTCTGGCGGGTTCAGACCCGCGACGCCGAAGGCCGAACCTCCGACTGGAGTTCGCCCGCCGTTTGGGAAATGGGGTTGCTGCAGCCCGGCGATTGGCAGGCGCGCTGGATCTCCGCCGATGCCGCAGCCGAGCACATCTGGTCGGACGCCACGACCGAGTGGCGCTTCACCCCGACGGGAGGCGACATCGACTTCCTGTTCCGTGCCAGCCCGGTCGGCAAGACCTTTGGCGACGCCTATGCTTGGCGGCTTGGGATTTCCGAGGGCCAGCCGACCCTGACAGCGCTTTCGCGCACCTATGACGCCAAAGCCCAGCCCCTGGTGAAGGAAACGACGCTGAAGACCGTGGCCCTGCCCATTACACAGGCGCAGTGGGTCGGCGGCCCGCACACGCTGACGGTCGAGGCTATAGGCGCGCGCATGATCACGCGCCTCGACGGCGTCGTCATCGACACGCTTGAGAATACCGATCACCGCCAGGGTACGGCGGGCGTTTTCCAGGCCGGTCCCGGCATGTTTGGACCAGCCGCGCCCGTACCCGACGCCATCGTCCTGCATGAACTGACCGTCACGCCGGCGAGCGGCCCCGTCACGCGCGCAGCTTTCTCGGGCAATGACAATCCTCTCAGCGGTGGCACGGTTGAGGCTGACGGCCTGCACATCGCGAACGCCAGGGGCGTGGACATCGTCTTCCCCCAGACTGCCCCGGCCGCCCTCCTTCGGCGACCGTTCGTCATAGACGGGGACGTCGTCCAGGCCCGCCTCTACATCGCCGCCGGCGGCTTTCCTCGCATCGACATCAACGGCAAGACCATCAATGAAGCCATCGGCGACGGCTTCACCGCGTACGATCGTCGCGTCCTCTATCGGACGCTGGATGTGACCGACCAAGTGCGCCGGGGCGATAACGTCATCGGCCTGGAGCTGGGTCGCGGCTGGTACGATCTGGTCGAGCCCAACGAGTGGTATTGGCATGAGGCGCCTTGGCGTAATCGCCCGAGCGCGCGCCTTCAGCTGGAAGTCACTCTGGCGGATGGCAGCCGGCAGATCGTCACGACGGACGACAAGTGGCGGACCCATGCCGGGCCAACCCGGCATGACTCCATCTATGCGGGCGAACGTTACGACGCACGCCTGGCGCCGCGTGGGTGGTCTCAGACCGGCTTTGACGATCGCGCCTGGACGGCCGCTCGCCTAGTCCAAGGTCCAGCCGGTCGCCTGGACGCCGCAGAACAGCAACCGATCGCGGTCGCCGGCGCCCGCCGTGCGGTCAGCTTGAAACAGGTTCGTCCAGGCGTCTGGATCTACGATTTCGGAAGCATCTTCGCCGGTCGCCTCCATCTCAAGGTGGAGGGTCCCGCCGGTCAGACCGTTTCCATGATCCAGCACGAGAAACTCCGTCCCGACGGCACAGTGCTCTCCACCAGCGGACTGGTGGATACGCAGCTTCAGACCGATCAGTACACCTTGGCGGGCGACGGTCCGGAGGAGTGGTCGCCCCGTTTCGGCTATCGTGGCTTCCGTTATGTGGAGGTCCGAGGGTTTCCGGGAACGCCGACGCTGGACAGCCTGACCGGCGAAGTCATGCATTCCGACGTGGCCTCGATCGGAAGCTTCGAAAGCTCGAACCCGCTGCTGAACCAGATTCAGGCGGCGGCCCGCGCCACCATCCTGAACAATATGCACGGCTTCCAGACCGACACCCCGACGTTCGAGAAGAACGGCTGGACGGGCGACGCCCAAGCGTCGGCCCTGGCCTCCGCGTTGAACTTCGACGTCAGCCGCGTCTGGACCAAGTGGATGGGTGATTTCAGAGACGCCCAGGCGCCCAGCGGCGAAATCCCCGAGATCGTGCCTTCGACGCCTCAGTACGGTTATGAGGACACGCCGGGGTGGAACATGGTCAACGGACCCACGCCCTCCTGGGACGCAGCCGCCTTCATACTACCAGACGACCTCTACCAACTGACGGGCGACACCCGCCTTCTGGCCGAGATGTACGACACCCAAAAGAGACTGGTGGACTACACCGCGTCCTGGTTCACGCCAGGCGATTTCCATTACCGTCAGCTCGCCAACACCTTCCTGGGCGAATACGCCAATCCTCGCCCGCCGATTTCACCCGAAATGATCGCCGCCTTCATGGCGGCCAATCAGGCCGGTGGTCCTCCGCCCCAGCCCGGCGCTAGCGACGTCGACAGCGTCGCGACCGCCTATCTCTTCCATATGACGCAGATGCTGGCCAAGAACGCGGCTCTGCTCAACAAGGAAGCGGATGCCCGCACCTACGCCGCCCGCGCACAGGCGATCCGCGCCGCCTACAATCGGACCTACTGGGATGAGGCCCGCGGCATGTATCGCGTTCCGGCAAAAGAGGGCGATGCGCCGACCTTCGTTCAGTATCAGAACATCCTGCCTGTCGCCTTCGGCATCGTTCCGGACGGCCGAGCGGACGCCGTGCTGCAGAAGGTCAATGACGACATCGTCGCCCACGACTACCACCTGTCCAGCATGGGCGTCTTCTCAGGCCGTTACGCCCTGACGTTGCTCAGCGACGCCGGGCACGTGGATACCGTCTACCGCGTCGCCACTCAGACCACAGAACCCAGCTGGGGCTTCTGGTTGGCCAACGACATCCACACCATGCTCGAAGGCTGGTCCTTGGACAGCCGATCCTACGACCACCACTACTGGGGCCTTGTCTCCAGTTGGTTTTATCAGAGCCTCGCCGGCGTCCGGCCCGGCGCGCCGGGCTACCAGACCATCGTGATACGACCCGAGGCGCCGCAAGGGCTCGATCACGTCGCCGCACATCTCGACACGGTCAGGGGACGGATTTCATCGGAGTGGCGCCGGATCGGTGATCATCTGATATTGGACGTGGGCATCCCCGCAGGATCTCGGGCCGAAATCTGGTGCCCGGGCGAAGCCGCCCGAATTCCGGGGAATGCCCAATTCCTCCGTCAGGATGGCAAGCATTGGGTTTACTCAGTAGGCGGCGGGAACCACCGATTTGAATGTGCCGCGCGGGTGGCCTGACGCGCGAGCCAATTCGATAAAGCGCGCGTCAAGGCCGGCGATTGCTCCGTCGGCGTGCATAACTGGCTCCGTAGTCTCCAAACCCGCCGATCCAGAATCGGCGGGAGCCTTCTTCAGCCGACGCTTCGAGCACCCTTCGCCTTACAGAAGAAGGCGAAGATTCAAAGCGCGAGCATATCTCGGCTGATCCCCGCTACCGACTTCGCCCCAGTCAACGTCATGGCCACCCGCATCTCCTTCTCGAACAGGTCGAGCAGGTTGGCGACCCCGGCCTCCCCGCCCGCCGCCAACGCATAGACGAAGGCCCGTCCCAGCAGGACTGCGTCGGCGCCCAGGGCGATGGCGCGGACCACGTCCAGGCCGTTGCGGATGCCGGAATCGGCCAGGATGCGGATATCGCCCTTCACCGCATCGGCGATGGCCGGCAGGGCGCGGGCCGAGGACAACACGCCGTCCAGCTGACGCCCGCCATGGTTCGACACCACGATTCCGTCGGCGCCGAAACTGACGGCGTCACGGGCGTCCTGAGCGTCCAGAATGCCCTTGATGATCATCGGCCCATCCCAGAAGTCGCGGATCCACTGCAGGTCCTTCCATGAGATCGACGGATCGAAATTGTTCGCCAGCCAGCCGATGTAGTCGGCCAGGCCCGTCGGCTTGCCCAGATAGGCCGAGACATTGCCCAGGTCATGCGGCATGCCGCGCACCCCCACGTCCCAGGCCCAGGCGGGATGGGTCATGGCCTGGATCATGCGACGCATCTCGGCATTGGGGCCGCTCATGCCCGAATGGGCGTCGCGATAGCGGGCGCCGGGGGTCGGCATGTCCACGGTGAAGATCAGGGTCTTCACCCCCGCCGCCTTGGCGCGTTCCAGCGCATTCTTCATGAAGCCCCGGTCGCGCAGGACATAGAGCTGGAACCACATGGGCCGGTCAATGGCCGGCGCCACCTCCTCGATCGGGCAGACCGAGACGGTGGACAGGGTGAAGGGCAGGCCGCGCGAGGCCGCAGCCTTGGCCGCCTGAACCTCGCCGCGTCGTGCGTACATGCCGGTTAGACCGACCGGGGCCAGGATGACCGGCAGGCTCAGGGTCTCGTCGAACAGCCGCGTCGTCAGATCGATCTCGCCGACGCCGCCCAGCACCCGCTGGCGCAGGGCAATGGCCTGCCAGTCCTCGACGTTGCGGCGCAGCGTCTGCTCGGCATAGGCGCCGCCGTCGATGTAGTGAAACAGGAAGGGCGGCAACTTGCGGCGCGCGGCTTCGCGATAATCGCCCGGCGAGGAGATGATCACCCTGTCGTCCTACTGGAAGTTGGCGAAGGCGCCGCCGTCGACCAGCAGGGCCGCGCCGGACATATAGGACGCCATGTCCGAGGCCAGGAAGGCGACGACCGAAGCGATGTCCTCGGGCCGGCCCAGACGTCCCAGAGGAATGCGGCCTTCCATATATTCGCGCTTGGCCGGATCGGCGAGATCGTCCTTGTTGATGTCGGTGGCGACGGTGCCCGGCAGGACGGAGTTGCAGCGGATGCCGTGACGCCCCAGGGCGACGGCGCACGACTGCATCAGACTGTGAACCCCCGCCTTGGTCGGCGTGTAGTGGGTCTGCATCTCACCGCCTACAAGGGCCGAGATCGAGCTGATGGCGACGATGGCGCCGCCCTCCCCCTGCTTCACCATCTGGTTTGCGGCCGCCTGGGTCATGAAATATGCCCCGTGGAGATTGACCTCCATCGTGCGCCGCAGGGTCTCGACGGGCATGTCGAGGAAGGCGTGGAAGGGGCAGATGCCGGCGTTGGAGACGAAGACGTCCACGCGCCCGAACGCCTTGACGGCCGCGTTCACAAAGATGGCGGCGCTGTCCGGCAGGGCCACGTCCGCATCAACCACGATGGCGCTACGGCCCAAGGCTTCGATTTCCGCGACCACCTCTGCGGCGACCGTGTCGTCGCGGAAGGTGTTTAAGGCGACATTCGCCCCCTGGCGTGCGGCCTCTATCGCCGTCGCTCGTCCGATACCCCGCGATGCGCCCGTGATCAGGACGACCTTGTTCTCAAGCAGCATGGGGGCTCCGGCGTTTTACGATGTTCAGGGTTTAGGCAGCCAACCGAGGTCGGCGCTGATGGCGTTGGCGGCGTCAGTGACTGTCTTGGTGAGCTCCGCCATGCGGGCGTCCGACATATATTGCGCGGCCGAGGAGACGCTGAGCGCGGCGACGATTTGCCCATTGACCGAGCGGACCGGCGCGGCGACGCAGCGGATCTGATCCTCGTTTTCTTCCAGATCGAAGGCGTAGCCCTTTTCCGCATAACTGCGCATCCGCTCCAACCATACGGCGCGTGCGGCCGAGTCGAAGGCGACGCCCTCGGGCGCGTAGAAGTCGATCCACTCGGGCTCGGACATATCCAGGATCAAGGCCTTGCCCAGGCCCGTCGAGGCGATAGGGTGCCGCTCCCCCAGGCGAGAGCCGATGTTGATGCGACGACGGCCCGCGACCTTGTCCAGATACAGGGCGTGACGCCCGTCCAGAACGCCCAGATGGACCGTATCCTGGGTCTGGTCCGACAGTTGCTCCAGCCAGGGCCGAGCGACGCGCGGCAAGTGCATCTGCTGGCTGGCTGCGTGGCCCAGTTCCAGCAGTTTGGGACCCAGGCTGTAACCCTCGCGCGGACGGAACGACAACAGGCGGCGATCCACCAGGGCGGACGCCAGACGGTGGGTGGTGCTGCGTGTCAGTTCCAGCTTTTCGGACAGTTCGGCCAGCGGCATGGGACCCTCCATCAGGGCGTCGATCACGTCCAAGCCGCGCAGCAGGGTCTGACTGCCGGACGCCTTGGCGCCGACCTCTTCTTCCGCATCGACCTGCGCGGTCTTGATTGACGTCACTCGTCCCATTTCGTAATCCTCATTCTCAGAATGTAGCAAAGCGCGCAAGTTGATCCTGAAATCGGACCGACATTGACGTGCTTTCAGGAGGAAATCCAGTGATGTCCCGACATATGGGAATCCATCGCCCATTTACCAGGGCGTACCCCGAGGCGCGTCGATGAGCAGGCTCCCCAAGATAAAACACGTGCGCGCCTTTGTCGTGAAGAACGACGGTACTGGCGGCGGCGCGGACTATCACGACCAGGGCGACGGTCACTGGATCGACGACCACATCGCCACCCCGATGGCGAAATATCCCGAGTATCGCCAGAGCCGCCGCAGCTTCGGCATCAATGTGCTGGGCACCCTTGTGGTTGAGATCGAGGCCGAAAACGGCGTCGTCGGTTTCGCGGTGACGACCGGAGGCGAACCCGCCGCCTATATCGTCGAGAAACACCTGGCTCGGTTCCTAGAGGGCCGCGATCCGACCGAGGTCGAGAAGATCTGGGACCAGATGTATTTCTCGACCCAGTACTATGGCCGCAAGGGTCTGGTGGTGAACGCCATCTCGGGCGTCGATCTGGCCCTGTGGGATCTGCTGGGCCGCCTGCGCCAGGAGCCGGTCTTCGCCATGCTAGGCGGCGCTGTGCGTGACGAGCTGACCTTCTACGCCACCGGCGCCCGTCCCGACAAAGCCAAGGAACTGGGCTTCATCGGCGGCAAAATGCCCCTTCACCATGGCCCGGCCGAGGGCGAGGAAGGTTTGCACAAGAACCTGGCCGAGCTGGAGGCCATGCGGAACGCTTGCGGCGACGACTTCTGGCTGATGTTCGACTGCTGGATGGCGTTAGACCTGAACTACGCCACGCGGCTGGCGCATGAAGCGCACAAGCTTGGTCTCAAATGGATCGAGGAGGCGCTCAGCCCCGACGACTACTGGGGCTATCAGGCGCTGAAGAAGAACGCCCCCAAGGGCATGCTGGTCACCACCGGGGAGCATGAGGCCACCCGCTGGGGCTTCCGCATGCTGCTGGAAATGGAATGCTGCGACATCATTCAGCCGGACGTGGGCTGGTGCGGCGGCGTGACCGAACTGATCAAGATTTCCGCCATGGCCGACGCCAAGGGCGTGCTGATGATCCCGCACGGATCATCCGTCTATTCCTACCATTTCGTGGTGACGCGCCATAACAGCCCGTTCGCGGAGTTTCTGATGATGGCCCCCGGCGCGGACGAGGTCACGCCCATGTTCCATCCGCAACTGATCGGCGAGCCCGTGCCCGTGAACGGCCGGCTCAAGGTCCCCGACGCCCCCGGTTTCGGCGTCGAGCTGAACCGCGACATCGCCCTGCATCGCCCCTACGCGCGCTAAGACGAAAGACCCAAGATAAAACTGCTGCGTTACGGCCCCAAGGGCCAGGAAAAGCCGGGCACGCTGGACGCCGAGGGGCGCATCCGTGACCTGTCGGGCGTCATCGCCGACATCACGCCGGACCAACTGCATGGCGCGGAGCTCGAAGCGCTGAAGGCCATCGACCCGACCACGCTTCCCCTGGTCGAAGGCCAGCCCCGCTATGGCGTGCCGGTGAACGGCAGCCGCAAATTCATCGCCATCGGCCTGAACTTCGCCGACCATGCGGCGGAATCCAACCTGCCCATCCCGGCCGAGCCCGTCGTCTTCACCAAGGCCATCACCTGCCTGAACGGGCCGAACGACGACGTCATCATTCCGCGCGGTTCGGAAAAGACCGACTGGGAAGTGGAGCTGGGCATCGTGATCGGCAAGCCGGCGACCTATGTCAGCCAGGACGAGGCGCTGGATCACGTCGCCGGCTATGTGCTGATCAATGACGTTTCCGAGCGCGCCTACCAGACCGAGCGCGGCGGCACCTGGGACAAGGGCAAGGGATGCGACACCTTCGGCCCCGTCGGCCCCTGGATCGTCACGACCGACGAGGTAGGCGACGTCCAGGATCTGGACATGTGGCTGGACCTGAACGGCAAGCGCATGCAGACCGGCAACACCAAGACCATGATCTTCGGCGTCGCCGAGATCGTGTCTTACCTGTCGGAGTTCATGACGCTGGAGCCCGGTGATTTGATCACCACGGGCACCCCTCCCGGCGTCGGCCTGGGCCAGAAGCCGCCCCTCTATCTGAAAGCCGGCGACACAGTTCGCCTCGGCATCCAGAAACTGGGCGAACAGGGCCAGACCTTCGTGGCGTGGTCGCGATGAGCGCTTATCAAGGCCGTTTCGCGGGC
>JBKBXN010000067.1:0-14157 GCA_046314055.1 Brevundimonas sp. | reverse complement strand
CGGCCCCATCCCCATCTTGTTCATCGCCAGCGCGTGCCCCGCCTCATGGACGAACAGGCCGATCAGCACCGCGCCCGCCACGATGGCGCTTTGCGTGATCCACCACAGGAAGCCGCCCATCAGGGCCGTGGACAGCAGGGCCCAGACCAGACTCTGGTCCTTCTCGACCGGAATCTCGGCCGGGGCTGCGGGGGCGGCGCGCACGGCCGGATCCTCGGGCTTGGGATCCCAAGGGCCGGGGATGCGATCGGGCGTGCGGTTCGGGGTGTCGATATTGCTCATGGCGTCCAGATGGGCGCAGCAACCGATCCCGACCACGAGACCGATCGCCGCGTCACGCTCAGATCAGCTCCACATCGACGTGATGCCGCGCCTTGACCAGGTCATAGCGCGCCGGAACGGCGGGCGGCGGCAGGTCGATCATCCGCTGCACCGCCAGGCGCCCGCGTTCGATCATGTCGGCCGGAACCGTCACCTCGAACTGCATGTGCAGCAGGCAGTCGTGGATGTTCTGCAGCGTAATCCGCTTCATGTGCGGGCACAGGTTGCACGGCCCGATGAACTGCACGCCCGGCACGTCCCCGGCCACATTCGCGGCCATCGAACATTCGGTGATCATCACCACCTGTTTGGGCCGACGCGCCTCGACGTAGTCGGTCATGGCCGCCGTCGATCCGGCGAAGTCCGCCGCCGCCAGCACGTCTTCAGGGCATTCGGGGTGGGCGAGGATTTCCGCGCCCGGATAGGCGGCGCGCATCTCGGCGATGTCGTCCACCGTGAACCGTTCATGCACCTCGCAGCGGCCCTTCCAGGCGATGATCCCGACCGTCGTCTGGGCCGCGACATTGCGCGCCAGATATTCGTCGGGGATCAGGATGACCCGGTCCACGCCCCATTCCCTGGCCGCCCATTCCACCACCTGAACGGCGTTGGCGCTGGTGCAGCAGATGTCGGTCTCGGCCTTCACATCGGCCGTGGTGTTCACATAGGTCACGACCGGCAGGCCCGGATAGCGCTGCTTGATCAGCCGCACATCCGCCCCCGTGATCGACGAGGCCAGCGAGCATCCCGCCCGCAGGTCGGGGATCAGCACGGTCTTTTCCGGGCTCAGAATCTTCGAGGTCTCGGCCATGAAATGCACGCCGGCCTGGACGATCACCTTCGCATCCGACCGCGCGGCCTCCTTGGCCAGGCCCAGGCTGTCGCCGACATAGTCGCCGACCCCGTGGAAGATCTCGGGCGTCATATAGTTGTGGGCCAGGATCACGGCGTCGCGCTCGCGCTTCAGCCGGTTGATCTCGCTGATCAGCCGCGCCTGTTCGGGCCACTCCAGCGGCGTGACGTGGTCCTTGACCTTCGCCCATACCCCGGCGGTCTCCCGCTCCAGTTCCTTCGTCAGACCAAAGGCGCCGTCCGCCATGACCGTCTCCCTAGACCCTTATGCTCAAAGTTAGCATAAGCACATCCAATGTAGGCCGATGGAAGCCGCACGCAAGCGGATTATTCAGTCGATCAGTTCGAACAGATCGCCCAACGGAACATCCAGAGCCTTCGCCAGGCTCAGGGCCACCACCACGGACGGGGTGAAGACCCGGTTCTCGATCGTATTCACCGTCTTGCGCGACAGCTTGGCTCGGTCCGCCAACTCCTGCTGCGTCAGACCGGCGGCCGTCCGCACCTCCTTCAGCCGCACAGCCAGCCGAGGCTCAGCCACGCGACGCCTGCCGATCCAGCCACCAGTAGCGCAGCGCGGCGGTCATCGCCGCCGCCTGGAACACGACCGGCATTCCCGCGACCGTCAGGGGCGCCTGAAAAAGACCTGCGAGATAGAGGATGGCCACCGACGCCAGCGACACCCGAAACGCCCAAGCCGTCGCGCTGCGGCGGAAATGCATCGTGAGTTCGTCGGCCGCCTTGGGCAGGGCCCCCGCGCGCCTTCGCCATGTTTTCCCGCCCAGCATGACGCCTATGACGACGACCGGCATCATCATAGATGCGACCGCTGGCTTCCAGTCGTCGGCGTCGCCCACGCCGGACGCGATCCGCCAGGCCGCTTCCACTCCGAAGGCCGTATAAAGCAGACCCACCGCTGACAAACAGACCAGGTTCAGCGCCTCGGCGCTTTGAATCTGGTCCCTGTCCAGCCCGCCCGCCAACGTCTCGAGATCGGCCTCCCGGCGCCCCCAAAGATCGAAAGCCAACAGGATCGTCAGCGCCAGCACGGCGAAGCCGAACCCCAGCGCCGCCATCGACAGCAGCGGCGAGCTCCTCATCTGCACCGCCACGACGATCAACCCGACGGCGGCCAAAGCCAGACCTGCCAGCATCAGGCCTTCGCGCTTCATGCGCTTCAGCCGCGCCCGCGCCCGCGTTCTCGACAGAGCGATCCGCTCCGCATTCCAGTCCGCCTCACCCACGCTCCGCCTCGCGATCCAGAAGATAGTAGCGCAACACCGCCGAAGTGGCGGTTAGGTAGAGCAAGGCCGGCAAGGCCGCGACCGCCGCAGCCGGCCGCCAGAGCCCAAGTGCAAAGACGCCGATCATCCCGACGGCGGCGACGCCCAAGGCCGTAGCCAGCGCCTTGTGCCGGAATGACAGAGTCAGATCGTCCTCGAGCAGCCGCTTCATCCGCTTGTCGCTTGGATTGTCCAGCCCGGCCACCATCAGCAGCATGAGGCCGGCGGTCATGGGGCCAACCGCCACCATCAAATAGTCCGTCCCACCGGGCGCACCCGAAGCCAGACCCCAGCCGGCCTTGACCGAAAAGAAGGTCAATAGGCCCGCACCGAACGGCATAGCCGCCATGGAATGAGCCCTCTGCCGCTGCACCGTGTCGCGATAGGCGGAGCCGGTCTGTAGCTTGTAGGTATTTGCATTCGGTAGGAAGCGCCGCGCGAAGAAGGCGCTCGCAATGATGGCGACGACGCCCACCGCCATCGTCACGCCGCCGATCAGACGCCCCGCGTCGGGATTCGCCGGCCACTCCTCCATGACCAGAAGGCCGGTCACCAGCAGGGCCAGTCCACCTCCGCCCAGACCGGCGCAACTCGCCAGGCGCTGCGTACGCTTGCGCTCTCGCGCCCGCACGTCTCGTCTTTCCTGATCGTCCACAACCGTCTCACGTCACCTACAGGTGACATATAACCTATGGGTTACTAGCCCCGTCAAGAGGGTCGTTTGCCTGCGCCGCTCCCCGCGCCGTCCTGTGAGAGGTTCAGCCGCCCATCGCCCACAATGCCGCTGGTCGCCGCTTCGCAATTTCAACGCCTTGCGGAATTGTCGAGGCGAGTTTCAAGCCTGAGCGCCGACCGCCCTTACGATAGACGCGATGAAAACCGCCCTTTCCAGTTCCGCGCCTGGTCGCCCCCTCCGGCAGCCGCTCGTGGGTGGCGGTTTGGCGCGTTTGGCACGTTTGGCGCTTTGTCACCCTGTTTTTGCGCCAAGCACCGCCATCGCCGACGGCAAGAACCGTTCCCAAGACCGGCAGGTTCGCCTAGACAGCAGCCGACTTCATTCTTCAGAACGCCGCCTTCCCGACATTTCCATGCAAGACACCATCCGCCGCATCCTCACCGCCCGCGTCTATGACGTGGCGGAGGAAACGCCCCTCGATCCGCTGCGTCGCCTGTCGGCGCGGCTCGCACGGCCCGTGCTGCTGAAGCGCGAGGACCTGCAGCCGGTGTTTTCGTTCAAGATTCGCGGCGCCTATAACAAGATCGCCGGCCTGTCGCAGGCCGAACTGTCCAGGGGCGTCATCTGCGCCTCGGCCGGCAATCACGCCCAGGGCGTGGCCCTGGCCGCCGCCCGCCGCAACATCCCTGCGACCATCGTCATGCCGACCACCACCCCCGGCATCAAGGTCGCCGCCGTCCGCGCCCTGGGCGGCGAAGTGGTCCTGCACGGCGACAGTTTCGACGAGGCCTACGCCCACGCCCGTCATCTGGAGAGCCAGACCGGCGCCGCCTTCATCCACCCCTTCGACGATCCCGAGGTGATCGCCGGTCAGGGCACTGTGGGGCTTGAAATCGCCCGCCAGCACGCCGACCCCATCGAGGCCGTCTTCGTACCCATCGGCGGCGGCGGCCTGGCCGCCGGCGTCGCCGCCATCGTCAAATTCCTGCGCCCCGACACCCGCGTCATCGGGGTTGAGCCGATCGACGCCCCCACCATGAAGGCCTCCATCGACGCGGGCGAGGTCGTGACCCTGAACGAGGTCGGCCTGTTCGCCGACGGGGTCGCCGTGCGCCGCGCCGGGGATCACACCTTCCGCCTGTGCAAGGACCTGCTGGACGAGATCGTCCTGGTGGACACCGACGCCATCTGCGCCGCCATCAAGGACATCTTCGACGACAGCCGGGCCATCGCCGAACCCTCGGGCGCCGTGGCGCTTGCGGGCCTCAAGGCCTGGGCCGCCGCCCATCCCGGCGCGGGGACTCTGATCGCGATCAACTCGGGCGCCAATCTGAACTTCGACCGGCTGCGTCACGTCGCCGAACGGGCCGAGATCGGCGAGGGCGCCGAGGCCCTGCTGGCCGTGGCCATGAAGGACGACCGCGACGACTACCGCCGCTTCCTCGACAGTCTCGACGGCCGGTCCGTCACCGAGTTCAACTACCGCTGGTCCGGCGACGGCGAGGCCCAGATCTTCGTCGGCGTCGCGCTGCGCAACGGCCCGCACGAGCGCGATGACCTGATCGCGACCCTCCGTTCCAACGGCTACGCCGTCGAGGACATGAGCGACAACGAGACCGCCAAGCTGCACGTCCGCTACATGGTCGGCGGCCGCACCGTCGGCCTGCCCCACGAACGGATCCTGCGCTTCCAGTTCCCGGAACGGCCCGGCGCCTTCCTGCGCTTCCTCAACAGCCTCCAGCCCGCCTGGGCCCTGACCCTGTTCCACTACCGCAACCACGGCGACGACGTCGGCCGGGTGCTGGCGGGCGTCAGCGTCCCCCCCGAAGAACAGGCCCAACTGTCCGCCGCCCTCGCCGACCTGGGCTACCCCTATGTCGACGAGACCGCCAACCCCGCCTGCCGCCTGTTCCTGGACGGCGCCTGAACCACGAAAAAGGGGGCGGCCGTCGCCGGCCGCCCCCCTTCAATTAACCGCCTAATAAATCAGGCTTTTTCAATCGCCGCAGCGATCTGATCCGTGCTGTGTCCGGTCAGGTCCTTAGCGATCTCGCCCGCCAGCTTCCCCTGAAGATCCTTGTGCCAGTGCTTGCGCAACTCGCCCAGGGTCTTGGGGGCGGCAATGACCAGCAGCTCGTCGATCTTGTTCGTGAGGGACCACTTGTTCAGCACCTCGGCCACGCCCATCGCGAAACCGTCTTCGGCCTGGGTGTCATTATCGGGATTGGCCTCGCTGGAGCGACGACCGGCCGAGCCCGAGACCCGATCCTCGATCGCCGGCGTCTCCAGCGCCGTCAGCCGGATCTCCTGGGCATTGGTGTTCTTGAACAGGGACAGCTTCTCGCCGTCGACCACCGCTACCAGCGCGCCATTGGATAGTTTCATCGTCGATACTCTTTCGGTCTGTGGCCTTGGGTAACGGTCCGGGACCGATGCCGTTGCCTCGCCGATCAGAGCAGTCGCCCGCCGGCCTCGTGCGCCAGCAGCCAGCGCTTCCGCTCCAGCCCGCCCGCATAGCCCGTCAGGGTCCCATTCGCCCCAATCACCCGATGGCAAGGCACGATCACCCCGACCGGGTTGGAGCCATTGGCCAGACCCACCGCCCGTACCGCTTTGGGCGACCCAATCGCCGCCGCCAGCTGCCCATAGCTGCGCGTCTCGCCCGCCGGAATGGCCCGCAGCGCGGCCCACACCGCCTGCTGGAACACCGTCCCGCCGGTCTCGACCACCACCCCATCGAACGCCGCCAGATCGCCGCCGAAATAGGCCTCGACCGCCGTGCGCACCGCCTCCGGCGCCCGCCCCTCGATCAGTTCGACCGGTCCATAGTGAAGCCGCAGCAGCCGCCGCATCCGCTCTTCGTAGTCGTGGAAGTCGAGCGCCCGCACCGCCCCCTCGCCGTCGGTCGCCACCAGCACCTCGCCCACCGGCGAGCCGATCCGATCCAGGGTCAAGGTCATCGACTGTCTAGGCATCGCCCGTCTCCTTCGTGTTCCAGTACAGTGCCCCATAGGCCCGCCACGGCCGCCACCGCTCGGCCCGCGCCGCCAGCGCCGCATCCGCCAGCCGGTCGCTGGGCGCATCCTCGCCGGCGTCGATCCAGTCGCCCGCCGGCCTCAGTCCCTGCCGGGCCTCGAGCGCCGCGCGCAGGTCCGGATCCGCCCACAGATCGCGCCGGATCGCCTCGGGATCGGCGGCCAGGTCAAACACCCGCCGCACCCGCGCCAGCACGCCGGGCAGGGCTTTCAGCTCGTCCACCCGCGCCTCGACCACCGCCTTGCCCTGGGACCCGGCCCGAACGGAAACCTCGCCCTCCGTCCCATCCGTCGCGACCCGCAGCCGCCGTCGCCAGACCCCATCGGCAACGGCCTCGTCCAGCGCGCCACGCTCCGCGAGGGCCGACATCATCGCAGCCCAGTCATAAGGCGGACGATAGGCTAGGCCCAGCTTCACAACGCCTCCGCCCTCGCCTTCCCCCTTGCGCCGCCGCAGCTCGGAGGGCGGCCGGCCATACAGGGCCTGAAACGTCTCGTTGAACCGTCTCACGCTGCCGAAACCCGAGCCCATCGCCACCTCGGCCATCGACAGGTCGGTCTCGTGGATCAACTGCTTAGCCAGCAAGACACGCCGCGTTTGGGCCACGCTGACCGGCGCCGCGCCCAGGTGCTGGCGGAACAGCCGCCGCAGATGCCGCTCCCCCACCCCCAGTCGCGCCGCCAAGGCGTCAGCGTCGCCTCCGTCCAGCGCCCCTGCCTCAATCAGGGCCAACGCCCTGCTGACCGTGTTCGACGTGCCCCGCCACGCCCCCATCTCGGGCGCCGTCTCGGGCCGGCAGCGCAGACAGGCGCGAAACCCCGCCGCCTCGGCCGACGCCGCCGTGGGATAAAACACCACGTTCTCGCGCCGGGGCGTCCGCGCCGGACAGACCGGCCGGCAATAGATCCCCGTCGAGGTCACGCCCGTGAAGAACCGCCCGTCGAACCGAGCATCCCGCGCCCCCAAGGCTCTCCAGCAGGCCTCCTGATCCAGCGTCTGTTCCATGACGCCAAGATGGCGACTCGGCCCGACGATGTCTCGCGGTTTTCGGACATCGATGATCAGTCCTTCAGATAGAAGATCGCCTCCACCGTCGTGTTCAGCGCCCGCGCCAGATCTAGGGCCACGATGGTCGAGGGGATGAAGACCCCGTTCTCCACCGTATTGATCGTCTTGCGCGAAACCTTGGCGGCGTCGGCCAGCTGAGCCTGCGTCAGACCCGCAGCCGTGCGAGCCTCCTTCAACCTCAGCCCCAGCCGACTACTCCCCATCCCGCCCCGCCTCCCGGTCAAGCCAGGCGAACCGCAGCCCCGCCGACGCCCCGCCCAACGCCAGGACATAGGGCAAGGCCATGATGCCGTACTGGGCGCGCCACAGCCCAAGGCCCAGCGCCACGGTGATCCCCGTCATCAGCACCACAAACGCCAGGATCATCGACTTGGCCCGCATTTGCTGGGTCAGCTCGTCTTCCAGGAACCGGCGGTTCTTCCGTGTGTGCGCGTCCCACCCCATGACCACAAGCGGGATAAGCCAGCCGTAAAGAACCGGCAGCAGAACCTGCACATAGGCGCCCAGATTATGGTCCCCGCCCAGGATCCGCTCCATCGCCCGATGCGCCTGCGCCATGAAGAGCAGCAGCACGACGGGCAGCATCACAAGCTGTTGGGTGCGCGCGCGCTCCAACTTGTCACGACGCGCCCCTTCGCCGCTCGCCGCCACATAGATCGGCTGGCCTGGACGCGCGCTCCACGCCCAGATCACGCCGATGAGCGTCAGACCGAAACCCACCCCCGCCGCCACACCGGCGGCCGTCGCCTGATCGCCCTCTACGCCAGACACGATTGCAAAGCCCCCGCCACCGACCATGGCTGCGGCGCCGACTGCGGCCAGGGCGAGCGCGGTCCACCAGCACCTGTTTCTTTCCAGTTTGGCGCGCTGGATCGCTTGATCGTCGCTGTTGCTCATGCCGTCCTCCTGACGTAACCTTGAGGTGACATATCACCTATAGGTTACACGTCAAGCCCGTTTTCTTTTTCCGTGCGCCGACTAAGGTGACTGCCTCCCGGGGATTCACAGTTCATGTCCAGTCGTCGTCTTTCCGTACGTCCGCTCGCCTTCGCCCTGGCCGGCGCCTGCGCCGCCGCCCTGCTCGCGACCCAGCCCGTCTCGGCGCGCCAGACCGCCGCCGACGTCCCCGCCGTGCGCCAGATCCTGGGCTATGACAGCGGTCTGGAGATCACCCGCGCCGCCGACGTGCGCCGCTATTTCGAAGCGCTGAAGACCGCCGCTCCGGACCAAGTCGTCATCGGCGACTACGCCAGGACCTGGGAAGGCCGCCCCCTGTTCTGGGCCGCCGTCGGATCGCCCGCCAACATCGCCCGTCTGGACCAGATCAAGGCCCAGTCCCGCGCCCTCGCCGACCCACGCGTCACCTCGCCCCAACAAGCCGCCGCGCTTATCGCGGACCAGCCGGTCCTCGTTTGGATGGCCTATTCGGTCCACGGCAACGAGATCAGCCCCGCCGACGCCGCCATGGAGGCCGCCCGCCGCCTGCTGACCGACCCGACCGCCCAGGCCTGGCTGGCCAACACCGTCGTGGTCTTCGTCCCGACGCAGAACCCGGACGGACGCGAGCGTTTCCTCAACAGCTTCGCCTCTGGCCGTGGCTCAGCGCCCAATCCCGACCCGGCCTCGGCCGAGCGCGACGAGCCCTGGCCCAGCGGCCGCTACAACCATTATCTGTTCGACCTGAACCGCGACTGGTTCATCCAGACCCAGCCAGAGACCCAGGGACACTCGGCCCAGGTCCGCGAATGGCGGCCCCAGGTGGTCGTCGACAGCCACGAGATGGGTTCGGACGAGACCTTCTTCTTCCCGCCCGAGGCCGAGCCGCTGAACCCGTGGATCTGGCCGCGCACCCTGGAAAACCGCGCCCTGTTCGGCCGCAACACCGGCGCCCGTTTCGACGCGGCGGGCCTGCCCTACTTCAACCGCAAGGTCTATGACGCCTTCTATCCCGGCTATGGCGACGGCTGGCCCGGCTATCTCGGCGCCGTCTCCATGACCTACGAAGCCGGTTCGGCGCGCGGTCTGGCCGCGCGGCGCAGTTCAGGCGAGGTCTTCACCTATGCCGACACGGTCCGCGCCCACCTGACCGCCACCCTGGCCACCATCGAAACGGCGTCGCGCAATCACGACCGGCTGCTGAACGACTTCTACGCCTATCACCGCGACGGCGTTGCAGGACGCGGCGCCTATGTCCTGTCCCGCGCCTCGGATCCCGCCGCCGCCGACCGTCTGGCGGGCCTGCTGGTCCGTTCGGGCATCGAGGTCGGGGTCGCGCGTCAGGCCTTCGCCTGCGCCGATCAACACCGTGCGGGCGACTATGTGATCAACCTGGCCCAGCCCCAGCGCCGGATGGCCGAGGTGCTGCTGACCCGCGACGTGCCCATCCCGCCCGCCTTCCTGGCCGAGCAGGAGCGCCGTCGCGCCCGCGGCCTGGGCGACGAGATCTATGACGTCACCGCCTGGTCCCTGCCCCTGATGTTCGGCGTCGATGCGACCCGCTGCGACAGCGCGCCCGGCGTCGCCGTCGATGCGCGCGGCCCGGAGTTGGTCACGCCCGCCGCGGTCCAGAACGCCGAGGCCCGCTTCGGCTTCCTCGTCGCGCCCGGATCGGCCCAGCCCCGCTTCCTCGCCGCCGCGCTCCAGGCCGGGCTGACCGTCAGCTCGGCCGACCAACCCTTCACCCAGAATGGTCGCGACTGGCCCGCCGGCACTCTGATCCTTCCGAAGGCGGGCGCCCCCGCTGACTTGGCCGCCACCCTGGGCCGTCTCGCCGCCGACACAGGGGCCGAGGTCGTGGGCGTGGACGAGTCCTGGGTCGAGCGCGGCGCCGGCTTCGGCTCCAGCGACGTGGTGCGGCTGCGCGCGCCGCGCATCGCTCTGGCCTGGGACAGCCCGGCCGCCCCCGACGCCGCCGGCGCGACCCGTTGGCTGCTGGAACGCGACCTAGGCTATCCCGTCACCGCCATCCGCGCCGCCAGCTTCGGCGAGGCCGACCTGTCGCAATACCAGGTCCTGATCCTGCCCGAGGGCCGGGACTACAAGTCCGTCCTGGGCGAGGACGGGGTCAAGGCGCTCCACGACTGGGTCTCGCGCGGCGGCACCCTCATCAGCCTCGGAACCGCCACCCGCCTGCTGACCGACCCCGACAGCGACATGCTGGCGTCCCGTCGCGAGACCGGCGCCTCGGACCAGGACGACGACAAACCCGAGGGCGCCGCCCGGATCGCCAACCAGACCGACTACGCCGCTCTGCTGGCCCACAGCGACCACGGCCCCGACTCGGTCGCCGGGGTCCTGGCCCGCGCCCATGTCGATCCCGACCACTGGATCGGCGCCGGCCTGCCGTCCGAGTTGAACGTCCTGGTGCGGGGCGCCGACATCTACGCCCCGCTGATGCGCGGCGAGGGCGTCAACGCCGTCCGCTTCGAAGGCTCCGACCGGCTGCTGGCCTCGGGTCAGCTGTGGGCCGAGAACCAGGCCCAGCTCGGTTTCAAGCCGGTCGTGATGGTCGAGACGCTCGGATCGGGTCAATTGATCGCCTTCACCCAGGACCCGACCGTGCGCGGCTATCTGGAAGGTTTGAAGCCCCTGTTCGCCAATGCGGTGTTCAAGGGCCCGGCCCACGTCTCGCCCCGCTGGTAACGTCCTGGCGATCAGGGCTGGACACAGGCTCAGACGGGCATAACCTCGTTTTTCGCCCGCAGAGGCGCGAATAGAAAAACGGGAGCTACGCCTTGATACGACTGTCTCTTTCCACCCTTGCCTATATCGGCGCCGCCGTCGGGGCCGCCGGCCTGGTCGCCTTCACCGCCACGGCCCAGGATCGTCCGAGCCCCGAGCCCGCCGCCTCGGGCCGCGCCCTGCCGGTCGGCGCCTATCGCGAGACCTGCCGCAGCATCAGCCTGAACGGCGACCGCCTGCGCGCGCGCTGCATCGCCAAGGACGGCCAATCGGTCTCTTCGACCCTCAGTGTCCGCAGTTGCCGAGGCGCCCAGATCCAGAACGACAACGGCCGACTGACCTGCGCCGTCGCTCCCGCCCGCTCGACCTAACGGCCGCTAAGCGCCGGTCCCAGCACAGGGACCGGCGCGTCCTACATCGGCCAGAACAGCAATATGGTCGGCGGACCGATCACCAGCACCAGTAGGCTTAGCGGCGCCCCCAGCTTGGGATAGTCCGAGAACTTATACCCGCCCGGCCCCATGACCAGCGTATTGCACTGGTGCCCGATGGGGGTCAGGAAGTCGCACGCCGCCCCCACCGCCACCGCCATCAGGAACGGGTCGGGCCGATAGCCCAGCTGCTGCGCCAGGGTCGCGGCGATGGGCGCCACCACCAGGACCGTCGCGGCGTTGTTCAGGAAAGGCGTCACAGCCATGGCCGCGAACATCATGCCCGCCACCGCCACCACGGGCGGAATGCCCTGGAACACCGACTTCAGCCCCCCGGCGATCAGGTCCGCCCCGCCGGTCTGCTGGATCGCGTCCGACACCGGGATCAGGGCGGCGATCAGCACCAACAGCGGCCCGTCCAGCGCGGCATAAGCCTCACGCATCTTCAGCCCGCCCAGGGCCACGGTCACCACCGCCGCGCCGAAGAAGGCGATAGCCACAGGGATCAGGCCGAACCCGACCATCACCATGGCCGCCGCCAGCACCAAGGCCGGCAGGAATTTGCGCCGCTGACCGCCCAGCCGCATCTCCCGCTCCGCCAGCGGCAGCAGGCCCAGGGTCGCCAGCCGCCCGGGCAGGCCGGCCTCGGACCCCTGCAGCAGCAGCACGTCCCCCGCCTGCAGCCTGGCCGTCCGCAGATGCTGGGTCAGTTCATAGCCGCTGCGCGACACGCCCAGCAGGTTCAGCCCATGCTGGCCGTACAGGTCCAGAGACCGCACCGACTGTCCGATCAGCAGCGAATCCGCCCCGATCACCGCCTCGACCAGATGGACCTCGTCCTTGGCCTCTTCCAGCAGCACCGGCCGGTCGCCGCGCACCAGTTTCAGCTTGGTCGCGACGATGAATTCCTCCAGCGCCTCCTGGTCGCCCTTGATCAGCAGGGTGTCCCCGGCCCGCACCAGGGTGTTGCCGCGCGGCCGGGTCTTGCGCTTGCCGTCGCGGATCAGGGCCATCACCTGGACTTCGTCCGGCGCCATGGCCCTCAGGGCGCTGATCGCCTTGACCTCCAGCGTCCAGTCGTCGGGCACCCGCGCCTCGGTCAGATAGGCGTTGGCCGACAGGGCCGCCGACAGGCCGATGCTCCCCGTCCGATCCTTGGGCAACAGCCGATACCCAAACGCCAGAAACACCAGAGCCACCCCGGTCAGGATCAGCCCCACCGGCGCATAGTCGAACATCTGGAACGGCGCCCCGACCATGTCCTGACGCACCTCGGCGACCAGGATGTTGGGCGCGGTCCCCACCAGGGTCACCATCCCGCCCGCCATGGCCCCAAAGGCCATGGGCATAAGCAGCCGCGACTGTTTGGTCCCCGTGCGCCGGCTGACCTGCAACGCGACCGGCATCATGATGGCCAGGGCGCCGACATTCTTGGTCACCATCGACAACAGGGTCACGGCCGTGGTCAGCACCGGCACCTGCGACCGCTCGGTCTTCAGATACGGCATGACCCGCTTCAGGGCCATTTCGACGATGCCGGACTTGGCGAAGGCCGCCGACACCACCAGGGCGCAGGCGATGATCACAGTCACATCGTTGGAAAAGCCTTCGAACGCCGCCTCGGCCGGAATCACCCCTATGGCCAAGCCCGCGACCAGGGCCGCCACCGCGACCAGGTCATAGCGGAACCGCCCCCAGATGAAGGCGGCGACCGTCAGGCCCACCAGGCCGAAGGCCAAACCCTGTTGTAACGTCACTCAGATGCTCTCGCCCCCGGCCGCCCAGCGCCGCCGATCGACAGCAACGGTGGAAGCGGCCGGAGGTTCAACGCCGTCTATTTCCCCGCGACCAACCGTCCCGCCGCCCGCACCATCCGCCAGATTTCGCCGACGAAGGCCCAGACAACGATCATCATCAGGATCGTCGCCAGTTCACCGCCGTCGCCGGCCGAACGATCGAACAGGTCCCGCACCCGGTCCACCAATTCCGTCACCGTGCCGACCCAGATCAACGAGCTCAGCGGCGACCAGAACCACAGCCACAACAGGCCCCAGGCCGCCGCCGCCCCGAAGCCGATATCGCCCAGCGCCGTCAGCCGCACATTGCCGCCCGACGCCGCCCGCATCAGGTCGAACACCACCTTGGCCGCCGCGAACAAGGTCACGGGCCAATAGGCGGCCGCCACGATCTGGCCCAGGATCCGGCCATAGTCGACGCCGTCCAGCACCCCCGCCACCTCGTCGGGCCGGATCGAGGCCACCGGCAGCAGGCCGGTCCACCACAGCAGCAGCACCGCCCAGGCGATGGCGCTGGACACCGCCCGCGCCACCGGCGACATCTCGGCGCTCTTCCTGACCGCCGGCCCCGACTTGGCGGCCGCGCCTTCACGCAGCGTCGCCCCGCCGCGCGCCAGCCTCTGCCCCCAGGTCTCGGCGTCGATGTCGCCGCCCAGTTCGAACAGGCCCAGATCCTTGACCCGCCATTTGGCGATGAAGTCCGGCTTCTTCTCCTGCCGCTCCAGCACGAAGCCGATCAGGGTCACGACCCCGATCACCGACACCGCCCCGCTGACCAGGCCGCCGACGACATCGCCGAGGGACTGTCCCACATACAGGTCGCCCCCCAGCACCCGCGCCACCACCCCGACCAGGGTGACGCACGCCATGACCAGCAGCGCCGTCTTCACCGCGAACAGCCACCACGGATACAGCTCCGGCCCGATCAGCGCCTGCGGCCCAGACCGATACCGCGCCGCCACGGTCAGCGGGTGCCCGACCTCGCGCAGCAGGGCCTCGACCTCGTCGTCGCT
>JBKBXN010000066.1:0-14158 GCA_046314055.1 Brevundimonas sp. | reverse complement strand
CGGGCTGGTCTATGGCGCCCATGGGCTGCGGTTCCTGGCGCCCCTGCTGCTCTATCCGGTGCTGACGCGACGGTTCGGTGTCGAGGGGTTCGGCCTCTATGTGGCGGCCGTGTCTCTGGCGACGATGGTGGCGGTTGTCGTCGACTATGGCGCGTCGCTGTCGGGGCCGCGCGATATCGCAGCGGCGCGAGAGGCGGCGGGGTCGATCATCGGCCGGGCGCTGGCGTTGCGGGCGGTGCTGGTGCTGCCCGCCGTGGTCCTGGGATTTTGGCTGGGCTGGATCAATCCGGTGCTGGACGGGGCCTGGGCCGTCGTGGGCGCAGGGATCGCCCAGGGCGTCGGGCAGGGGGCGAGCCTGGTCTGGGTGTTTCAAGGCCTGCGTGACCCGGCGCCGGCGGCCTTGGCCGAGGTCGGGGGGACGCTGGCGGCGGCGGTGGTGGTGATCCTGTCGCCGGGGCTGGGCGTGGCCGGGGCCCTGGCCGTGCAGGCGGCGGGGCTTTGGCTGGGCGTCGGCGTTGGGGCGGGGTTGATGCTGCGGCGGGTGCGGCTGGAATGGCCGCAACGGGGATTCGTCCGACGCGGGCTGATCGAGGGCGGCGCGCTTTTCGCCAGTCGGGCGGCGGTGGTGGCCTATACGGGGGCGGGAGGCTTCGTCGTGGCTGCCCTGGCGGGGCCGGGGCAGGCGGCGATCTACACCGTGGCGGACAAGGTCGTGGCGGCGGCGAGTTCGCTGATGCGGCCGCTGGCGGGACTGGTGGGGCCCCGGATCGCCGGTCTGTTGGCCGAGGATGCGCCGACCGCCTTTCGCACCGCGCGGTGGAGTCTGATCGTGACGCCGGGGCTGTTTCTGGGCGTGGCGGCGGGGCTGTGGCTGGCGGCGCCGCTGCTGGTGCGGATGCTGGTCGGGGAAGGGTTTGGGGACGCGGTGCGGGTGTTGAGGACGCTGGCCTTCGTCCTGCCGCTGGTGGCGGTCAGCCAGGTGCTGGGGCTGCAGTTGATGACAGCGCTGCGGATGGACGGGCGGTTCGCCCTGATGGTCGCCGTCGGCTGCGTCGCCACCCTGGGACCGGCGGCCGCGCTGGCGCCGGCAGGGGGCGCGGAGGGCATGGCTTGGGCGCGCCTGATCGGGGAGGCGGTGGTGGTGCTGACCTGTTTGGTCTGCCTGCGTCCGCACTGGCGTTTCCTGTTCGCAAGGGGGCGTCATGTCCCGGCGGTATGACTGGCTGATCGTCGGGGCGGGCTTCACCGGGGCGACGGTGGCCGAGCGGTTGGCGCGGGGGCTGGATCAGACCGTCCTGATCATCGACCGGCGCGACCATGTCGGCGGCAACGCCCATGACCGGCGCGACGAGGGCGGGCGGACGGTCCATCCCTATGGCCCCCACATCTTCCACACCAACAGCCGGCGCATCTTCGACCATCTGGGCCAGTTCACGGAGTGGCGGCCCTATTTCCATCGGGTGCGGGGGCATGTGGACGGGCAGTTGGTCCCGATCCCGTTCAACCTGGATTCGATGCGGATGCTGTTTCCGGCGGGGATGGCGGAGCGGTTGTCGGAGCGACTGATCGCCGCCTTCGGCTTCGGGGCGCGGCCGACCATCGCGGATCTGAGGCGGGCGGGGGAGGATGCGGAACTGCGGTTCCTGGGCGACTATGTCTTCGACAAGGTCTTCGCCGCGTACAGCCGCAAACAGTGGGGCATGGAGCCCGAGGCGCTGGATCCGTCCGTCACGGCCCGGGTGCCGGTGGCGGTCAGCCGCGACGACCGGTATTTCACCGACCGCTATCAGGCCATGCCGCGCGACGGATATGCGGCCCTGTTCCAGCGGATGCTGGATCACCCGAACATCCATGTGTCCCTGAATACGGATCTGGCCGAGATCGAGCCGGGACGGTTCGAGCGGATGGTCTATTGCGGCGCGCTGGACGACTATTTTGGCCGTGTAGCCGGGGCGCTGCCGTATCGGAGCCTGAGGTTCGAACAGCGGGTCGTGGCGGTGGAGGACGGACTGCTGGTTGGGACGGTCAACTATCCGAACGAGTTCGACTTTACCCGCGTCACCGATTTTCGTCACCTGACCGGCGAGCGGGCAGAGACCACCTGTCTGCTGACCGAATATCCGATCCCGCATGAGCCGGGCCTGACCGAGCCCTTCTATCCGATCCCGAGCGAGGCCTCGCAGGCGCTGGCGGACCTGTACCGGGCGATGGCGCGGGCGCTGGAGGGGCGGGTCTGGTTCGCCGGGCGGCTGGCCGACTATCGCTACTATAATATGGATCAGGCGGTGGGGCGGGGGCTGAGCCTGGTCGAGAAGGCGCTGGCGCCGGCAATCCTGAAGGCGGCGGCGTGAGCGGGTCCTCGAGGGTCTGGGCCGTGGTGGTGACCTGGAACCGGCGGGACCTGCTGGAGCGGTGCTTGAGCCATCTGGCCGCCCAGACGCGGCCCTGCGACCGGATCCTGGTGGTGGACAACGCCAGCGACGACGGCACGGCGGAGTGGCTGGATCAGGCCTGGGCAGGGCGGATCGACCGGCTGAGGCTGTCGGTCAATACCGGCGGGGCGGGCGGCTTCAACGCCGGCGTCCGGGCGGCGATGGAGGTCGGGGCGGGTCGGCTGTGGCTGATGGACGACGACGTCCTGCCGGCGCCCGACGCGTTGGAGCGGCTGTTGCAGGCCGAGGCCGAGTTGGCGGCGGAGGGGGTGGAGCCGGCCTTTCTGTGTTCGACCGTGCGGACGCCCGAGGGGCTGCTCACCAATACAGCCGAGATCGATCTGCGAACCAACGCCTTGGGCTATGCCGTCTGGGGCGATCGGTTGGAGCGGGGGATTGCGCCCGTAAGACAGGCGACCTTCGTGTCCCTGCTGGTCGCACGGTCGGCGGTGCAGAGATACGGACTGCCGCTGGCCCCCATGTTCATCTGGGGCGACGACACCGAATATACGCTGCGGCTGTCGGCGCGCCGTCCCGGGTTTTTGGTCGGGGCCAGCCGGGTCGAACATGTCCGGGCCGCGCCGGGCGGACTGAGCCTGGAGACCGAGACCGATCCGCGACGCGAGCGGTTGCACCGGCTGCTGACGCGCAACGTCATCCTGGCCAAGCGCCGCCATGAGGGGACGGGGGCGGCCCTGCGCTATGCGGCGTCCCGGGGGCGGATCGCGCTGAGGCTGGCGGCGAAGGGGCAGTGGTGAAAGGCGGGGGTTCTTATCGCGGGAGTTCTGGATGGGGCGCGGTTCGATCCCGAGGTCGAATATTGCGCGTCATGATCCCGCGCGCGACGCCGTGGCGGGGCGTTCGGCTGTCGGACGTCCGGGCGGCCTATGAGGCGTGGGTGCTGGTGCTGCTGGGCGTGGGGGTGACCCTGCCGGTGTTTCTCGTGCCGGGCTGGGTCAGTGCGCCGCGCCTGGGTGATCTGGCCTTGGCGGCGGCGCTGCCGCTGATTGCTTTGCAATGGGGACGGATGGGGCCGGTGGCGCGGGCGGCGGGGCCGGTGGCGGGTTTTGTGCTGCTGGCGACGATGCTGATCCAGGTGTCCAGTATCGGGCAGACGTTGAACGTCTCGGACGTCGCCTTCTGGTTCCGCTGGTTGGCGGCGGCGATGATCGCACCGGCGGTCGCCGTCCTGATCGTCGAGGATGCGGGGCGGCGTCGGCTATTCTTCGCCGCCGTTCTGGGCGGCGCGGTCTGTCATCTGGCGACCTACGGCTTGTTGTCCCTAGTCGGACGGGATGCGCTGCAGGCCGTAGGGCTGGCCTCGCCGCGCGCGGCCTATACCTCGGTCGTGGCCCAGGTGCGGATCACGACTGTGGCCGAACATCCGAACGCCGCCATGGGGATGATCGGCCTTGCCGTCCCCGCCGCCTTTGAGGTGCTGAGCCGGCGGTGGTCGCGGCGGACGGTGGCGCTGTCTGCGGCGGGCGCGGCGGCGGTCGGTTTCCTGTGCACTTTGTCGAGAGGCGGACTCATCGCGGCGGCGGCGGCCTGGCTGGCGCGGGCCGTCGTGGGGCGGCGGTGGCGAGAGACGGGCAATCCGCTGGGGCTGTTGCTGGCTGTCTGCCTGTTGGCCGGGGGTCTGGTTGCGATCCAGGTGACGCGGGTCGAGGTGGATGTCAGCCGGTTGGCCGCGCGTCTGGATCGGGCGCAGATCGAAGAGAACCTGCGCGGGCGGATCGCGACCTGGACCCGCACCCTGGATTTCGTGGCGGCTCGGCCGCTGGGCGTCGGCTGGTCCACGGCGGAGGAACTGGGGACGTTTCGGGCGCTGACGGTCAGCCACAACGGCTATCTGTTCATGGGGCGAACGGTGGGGGTTCTGGCGGCGGTCGCGGCGCTTGTTCTGCACCTGTGGTCGGCGACGCGGCTGGACGCGTTCACGCCCCTGTCGGTCTATCTGCTGACGATGATGCTCAGCGAGGATCTGGCCCAGGGGGCGGGGTTCGTCTTCCTGATCTGTCTGGTCGCGGCCCTGGCCTGGCGCCGTCCAGTCGCGCCGTGAGGGTGCTGCTGGTCAACAGCCTGTATCCGCCGGAGGACGTGGGCGGGGCGGAGCGCAGCGTCGAGCAGTTGGCGCGTGGTCTGGCGGCGGCAGGGGTGACGGTGTCGGTGGCGACGCTGGTCGAGATCGGTGGAGGCTTGGGGGTTCGCGACGGGGTGCGGGTCCATCGCCTGTCGTTGCGCCATCTGTATTGGCCCTATGAGCGGCGGCGACCCGCAGGCGTGCTGCGCGCCCTGTGGCATGGATTGGAGGCGGTCAGTCCGCTGATGGACCAGGCGGTGGCGCGGGTGGTGCAGGCGGAACGGCCGACCTTGATCCACGCCCATGTGCTGACCGGGTTCGCAGGGTCGGTCCATTGTGCGGCGCGGCGGGCGGGACTGCCGCTGGTGCAGAGCCTGAGGGACTATTCGACCTTGTGCAGTCGGGCGGCGCTGTTTCGGCGGGGAAGGGTTTGCGAGCGGCGCTGCGGCGACTGCGTGCTGCTGAGCGAACCCCGGCGGCGGACGACGGCGGATGTGGATCATGTGGTGGGGATCAGCCGGGTGGTGCTGGAGCGGCATCGGGCGGCGGGCTGTTTTGGCGACACGCCCGCGACGGTGATCGGCAATGCGGCTGGCGGGGGGAGCCGCATGGTGGAGATGCGGGACGGGCCGCCGGTCTTCGGCTTTATCGGACGGATCGAGCCGGAGAAGGGGATCGAGGTCCTGCTGAAGGCCACGACAGGACTGGGCGGGGACTGGCGGCTGAGGATCGCGGGGCGGGGGGAGACGGCCTATGTCGCGCGGCTGCGTCGGGCTTTTCCCGATCCCCGGATCGACTGGCTGGGGCAGGTGGAGATCGAGGCGTTTTACGACGGCGTCGAAGTGGTCGTGGCGCCGGCGATCTGGGCCGAGCCGTTCGGGCGGACGGTGGTCGAGGCTCTGGCGCGGGGGCGGGGCGTGATCGCGTCGCGTATCGGCGGCCTGCCGGAAGCGGCGGCGGGCGGAGGGCAAGTGAAGCTGGTGGCGCCCGGCGACGCGGGGGCGCTGGCGGGGGTCTTGCGGGCGGTGATTGAAGCGCCGGGCTTGTGGCGAAATCCAGGGCCGGCGTTCAATCCGATTTGGACCGAGGCGTCGGTGGCTCAGGCCCATCTCGCCGTCTATCGCGAGGTGCTGGCGAGGCGGTCTTCGGCCAGCAGGGTCTCGAGCCGGCGCGCCGATCCGCCCCAGGTGTAGAAGGCCAGTCGGGCGCGGCCCTGGGCCACACGGCGCGGGGGCGGGCACGCGCACAACAGGGCGGCCATGTGATCGGCCAGGGCGGCGTCGTCGTGCGGATCGAAATAGTCGGGGGCGTCGCCGCAGACCTCGCGCACCGCCGGAATGTCGGAGGCGATGACGGGGCAGTCCTGGGCGAAGGCCTCGAGCGGGGGGATGCCGAAGCCTTCATAGAGGCTGGCGAAGACCAGGGCGAGGGCGTCGCGCAGCAGGGCTGCGGCTTCGGCGTCGGTGCGGCGGCCGGCGAAGAGGATACGGGGATCGGAGGCTGGAGCGGACCGGTCAAAGACGGCGGGATCGTCGGCGCCGATCAGGACCAGCCGCAGGTCTGGATCGGGCAGGCGGCGCAGGGCGCGGATCATGACGGCGATGTTCTTGTTCGGCGCCAGATTGCCCAGGACGACGAAATAGGGGCGGCCGGACAAGCCGAGCGTCGATAGGACACGGTCGTCGTGGGCGGTGCGCGCCAGATGGTCTGCGCCGTTCGGGACGACCTTAATCGAGGATGTGGGCCTGTTCAGCACCGACGCCAGTTCGCCGCGGGAAAACTGCGAGACGGTCGTCAGCCGGGCGCGGGGGGCGAGGAGGCGTCCCAGCCCCCGGTGAAAGGCGGCGTAGCTCCGGCGGAAATGCTCCGGGTGGCGGAAGACGGCGGCGTCGTGGATGACGACCCGCTGGCGCGGATGAAGGATCGGGCCCGCGCCGCCCAGCGACAGCAACTGTCCATGGCGCGCGGCCCAGGTCAGGGCGGTCTGCTCCCAAAGGTGACCGCGCCCGCCCCTGACGGAACGAACGGGGATGGATTGCAGGTCCAAGTCCGATGCGTCGGCGCCTTGGGGCGTCAGCAGCACATAGCGGGCGCCGGCGCCGGGCCTGCGGTCCAGGGCGCGGACCATCTCGCGCGCATAGCGCTGGACGCCGCTGAGCGACTGGGTCAGGAACCGGCCGTTGATGAAGACGGACGGCTCAGCCACGGGCGGCCCAGCGGCGCGCATAGGCCATACGGTAGACGGCGACGGTGTCGGCGGTCATGCGCGCGGCCGAGAAGCGTTCGAGCAGGGCCGGCGTGACGGAGGGCGGCGTCGGGTGCTGGAACGCCGCGACAAGGGCGTCCGCCCATTGCCGGGCCGTGGCGGACAGGGGCAGGGACGAGATTCGCGCGCCGGCCTGCGCCAGGGTCGAGACCCCGCCGACGGCCGTGGTTAGAATTGGCAGGCCCGCCGCCGCCGCCTCCACCATGGCGTAGGAGAAGCCTTCGTAGCGGCTGGTCATGACGAAGAGGTCGAACCCGGCCATCAGGCGGCGGGCGTCGAGGGCGCCCAACAGCCGGACCGCGTCGCCTCCGACGGCGCGAGCGTCGTCGGACAGCGGGCCTTCGCCGATCATGGCGCCGATGATGCGGGGATCGCGCGCGTGGGCCAGGCAGAGCGCTTGGGCGAAACGGACCGGATCCTTCTGGGGACAGAGCCGGCCGACGAAACCGACGACCCAGGCGTCGTCGTCCAGGCCCATGATCCGGCGGGCGGCGAGACGGTCTGCGGTTTGGCAAGCCGCCACACCGTTGGGGATCGTTTGTAGACGTTCGATTGGAAAGCCCCGGCGGGCGGCGTGAAGCGCCTCTTCGTCCGACACGGCGATGACAGCCTCGCTGGCCAGCCGCGCCAGCAGGGTCTCGACCAGGCCGTAGGGCGTCGCGCCGACCTTTATCGGGTTCTGCGTGGCTAGGGCGTGGGGGGTGTAGATTCGGGCGGCGGACGGGGGCGCCGCCAGTCGAGCGAGGGCGCCGGCCTTGGCGCTGTGGCCATGGATGATGTCGAAAGGTCCTAGGCGCCCGATTAAACGGCGCAGGCCGATCAGGGCGCTGATATCCCAGGGGCCGACGGCGCGGCGCAGGGGCAGGCGTTCGAGGTGTTGCAAGGGTAAGGCGGCGGCCTCGGCTTCGAAGCGAGGCTCGGCCCGCGTGGGCGAATAAATCAGCGAAACCATGTGGCGGGCGTCGATCAGGCCTTGAGCCAGATCGATGACATGACGCCCGGAGCCGCCGCCTGACGGCTCGATCACCAGCAGTATGCGCACCCCACGTCCCCCGCGGATCGTATCGGTATGCAACCGACACGATCTGCGAGAAACGTCAAGGTTGTTGGTTTAGTTGACGGTCGCCTTGACGATCTTGCCCGGCGCGCGCGGCGGCTCGCCCTTGGGCAGGGCGTCGACGTGTTCCATGCCGGATTCGACTTCGCCCCAGACCGTGTACTGGCGGTCCAGGAAGGTGGCGTCGTCCAGGCAGATGAAGAACTGCGAATTGGCGCTGTTGGGATCCGAGGTGCGGGCCATCGAGCAGACGCCGCGCTTGTGCGGCTCGGCCGAGAACTCGGCCTTCAGGTTCGGCTTCTTGGAGCCCGAGGTGCCGGTTCCGGTCGGGTCGCCGCCCTGGGCCATGAAGCCGGCGATCACGCGGTGGAAGACGACGCCGTCGTAGAAGCCTTCCGAGGCCAGTTCGGTGATGCGTTCGACGTGGCCGGGGGCCAGGTCGGAGCGCAGCTTGATGACCACGTCGCGGGCTTCGCCGTCGCCGGTGTCCAGGGTGAAGGTCAGGGTGTCGGCCATTTAGGTCGTCCTCTTGGGGGTTGATTTGAGGCGGGACATAGCCCGCAACGCCGGTCGGGGCTATGTGGGAACGATGAGTGAAGATGAAAAGCCGCAAGAACGTCGCCGAATGGTGAGGCCGCCCACGGGCGGAACCGCCGCCGGGCGCGGCATGGGCACCAAAATGAAGACGGCCGACACCAAGTCGATGTCGAGCCAGCAGTGGATCAAGCGTCAGCTGTCCGACAAATGGTCCGAGAAGGCGCGGGCCGAGGGCTGGCGTTCGCGCGCGGCGTTCAAACTGATCGAGATCGACGACCGGTTTCATCTGATCAAGCGCGGCAGCAAGGTCATCGACCTTGGCGCGGCGCCGGGCGGCTGGATCCAGGTGGCGGTCAATCGCGGAGCCGGGGCGGTGGCGGGCGTGGACCTGCTGATGATCGAGCCGATCCCGGGCTCGACCCTGTTGCAGGCCGACTTCACCCATCCGGGCGTGGACCAGCAGCTGATCGACGCCATCGGCGGCGCGCCCGATCTGGTGCTCTCGGACATGGCGCACAATACGGTCGGCCATCGCCAGACCGACCACCTGAAGATTATCGCCCTGATCGAGATCGCCGCCGACTTCGCCATCCGCACGCTGCGGCCGGGCGGGAATTTCGTGTCAAAGAATTTCCAGGGCGGCGACGCCGGCGGGGTTCTGGCGCGCCTGCGCGAGGAGTTCGAGACGGTTAAATACGTCAAGCCGGAATCAAGCCGGAAAGACAGCGCCGAGGTGTTTCTGGTGGCGTTGAACAAGCGGTGAGGGGACGGAGGCTCCCGGACTGCGGTCCGGGCCTTCGAGCGGGCAGAACCGACCCATGAGGGGATACCCCAGTATGGGCGCCACAAATCTCGTTTTTTGATCAAGTTCGCTTAGGATTCAGCAGCAATACGCTGAGGAATGCATAGATGAGCTTGGACCGTAGTCGAACAGTCGCTGACCTCTGTGTTTCTCATATGGACACGGATCAACTCAAAGCGACTTTGCTGGGCTACATTAGTCCTGCCAGCAATAGATGGACCGCTCAGCGCAAGGTGGCTGCTCTGACTCTGGTCCGTACCCGTCTGTTGGCGGAGGAAGAGCTGTGCCGCACCTATGGTGTCGGCCAAGGCGAGTTGGCGGCTTGGGGGCGCAATTTTGACGAGCAGGGTATCGAAGGATTGATGGCCACCAAGTTGAAGCCTCGGCGACGGATGGCGCGTCGATGAACACAGCCAGGGGCGTGAAACAAATCGGGGCGCGAGATATCTTCTTCCATATCCGACTAGTCGGGCGTCAGTGGGATAGAGATTTGCTGCAGCTCGCTTTTCTAAGCGGGGGCGGGGATGTAGTCATATCCACCTTCGCGTGGAGTCCGGTTGCAGATGTTCAAACCGAAAGAATGGTCGGTCCGTCCATTCTGAAAGTTTTGGGTCCCGTAACACCTTCCGTGGGCTTCATGACGCCGCTGATCCATCAGGTTTGTCTTGGCGCAAACCTGATCGCCATGGATATCGACAGACAACGCCGATTAGCCCCGGCCGGATGCCTGACCGCCGCCAGAAGCATCACGGCGCTGCCTGCAGATCTTGCCCCCCTTGTTCAAGAAGGGGTTCCATCCGGGGAGGTGCTTTCAGAGGCGATTGACCGAGCGCAGGACGCAGTGACGGTCACCTTCCGGCTGCTTTACCTATGGTCCGGCTCCCGTCCGCAAGGACGCCACCTACCGATGCCCCATGAGCGATGGGAAGGTCTTCAAGTATGCGGGCGGTGATGTCGTCTTGTACGGCGTTGCCTGAATAGTAGTGCAATCCGTCATCGCCCCGAGTGATGCTGCCTTCGGCTACGAGTTTAGCGACCTTACGACGTACGGTCTCTCGGGGTATGTTTGTGATGTCGGAGATGGAAAGCAAATTGACGCCTTGGGGTCTTCTCTTGAGGGTATTTTCTGAATGCTGATATGATGTCATCATGCGGTGATAATCGGATGTCAGAAAAAGTGCATACAGTATGAGGTATTCTTCAAAATCTCCGCCATGTTTGGTGCGAATATTGCGAAGAATGTCGAATAGCTTTCTGCTAACGTTGTATTTAAATCTATGATACGCTAGATTGTTGATTTTATTAAATTTGGCTATGTCGGATTCGTCGATATTCCTGGTAGAAGTTTTATTTAGGCTAAAGTTGTTAGAAAAAAGAGCTTCAAACATCATGTCCCCTCAGCAAATTCGTCATCGAATTCCCTAAAGTATAACCAATATATGTATTTGTACTTAAATACAGTATGGTTACTGCCCAGTTTGGGCGCCGTAACGAAGCCTGTAGTTTGTATTGGTCGTGTCGATATTGTGGGGTCGGGAGGTTTAGGTTTCCGGACTAAAGCGTTGTGCGGCTGGTTCTAAGCCTCGCCATGACGTCGTGTCGGGCGGCCAATCCCGTGTCTGCTGTAGGTGGCGTCAGACCCCAGCGTGCGGAAGCAGCGGCTCGAGGCGCGCCGTTGGCGCGGTTCCCGCCATACGCACGACCAGCAGGATCGACCTGACTTCCAATTGTTAGGGTTGTGGGTGCGTCGCCTGTGACACTGGACCTGTTCGTTGTTCCGGGAATGACTGGCCGGACAGGACGCGGCTATCGCCACGGGAACACACAAGTGTTGGACGAAATGTTCGATCTTTGATCGCTACGACTTGGCCATCCGCACCCTGCGGCCGGGCGGCAATTTCGTGTCGAAGAACTTCTAGGGCGGAGACGCCGGCGGAGTTCTGGCGCGGCTGCGCGAAGAGTTTGAGACGGGCGAATACGTCAAGCCTGCGTCCAGCCGGAAGGGCAGCGCGGAGGCTTTAAGCCGTCGCCGGTTGCCGGCTGGCGCGGCGCTGTTCGATCCGCGTCCAGATACGGTCGTGGACGGTGAAGAAGACCGTCTGGACCAGGGGTTCGATGGTGCCGATGGCCAGGGCCGTGCGGATGTCCTGGGTCAAGGCGTAGGCCACCGCAACGGCGACGGCGAAATGCATGACGCCGTAGGTGACGGTCTTGATCGCCACCTGTTTGAACGAGCGGGGCAGGGCGTGGCTGTGGCTGTGCCCATGGCCGTGGTGGTCGTGGACGCGCGTCTGTTCGTCCGGCGACATGATGTCGAGCCGGGCGGTGAAGGCCTCGGCCGCCTCTTCGATGTTCGAAGCCATGCGGCGACGTTCGACCCGATGCCAGACGCGGTCGTGGATCGAATAGGCGATGGTCTGGAAGAAGGGCTCGACCATGCCGACCGCCAAGGCGATGCGCCAGTCGCGGGTGATGGCGAAGGCCACCAGGATGGCCACGACAAGGTGCATGACGCCGTAGCTGGCGATCTTCAGAGCCAGTTTGCGCGCGGTGCTGAGGATGACGCCGACCATGTTGGAAGAATGGTCATTGGCCGCCTCGGTTGCAAACCAATAAAATCTATCGGGGCCATAAGCCGCAAGACCCTTGCCGTAGCCCCCTGCACCCCGTTATACGCGGCCCGCAAAACGGAGACTCCCTATGGAGATACGCGAAGGACTGACCTTCGATGATGTTTTGCTCGAACCCGGCCCGTCCGAGTTCATGCCGGCGATGGTCGATGTCTCGACCCAACTGACACGCGACATCAAACTGAACATCCCGCTGCTGTCGTCCGCGATGGACACGGTGACGGAAAGCCGCCTGGCCATCGCCATGGCCCAGTCCGGCGGCCTGGGCGTGCTTCACCGCAACATGACCATCGAGGAGCAGGCCGATCAGGTCCGCGCCGTGAAGCGTTATGAGAGCGGCATGGTGGTCAACCCCGTGACCGTCGGTCCGCAGACCACCCTGGGCGAGGTTCGCGAGATCGTCGCCGCCAAGAAGATCACCGGCTTCCCCGTCGTTGATCCGGCCACCGGCAAGCTGGTCGGCATGCTGACCCACCGCGACATGCGGTTCGAGAACGACCTGAACCTGACCGCCGCCGCGCTGATGACGACGGGCGACCTGATCACGGTTCGCGAGGGCGCCGGCAAGGAAGAGGCGCGCCAACTGCTGAAGACCCGCAAGATCGAACGGGTCATCGTGGTGGACGAGGATTATCGGGCCGTCGGCCTGATCACCATGAAGGACATCGAGAAGGCCCAGGCCTTCCCCCATGCGGCCAAGGACGACCAGGGTCGTCTGCTGGTCGGCGCCGCCTCGACCGTGGGCGACGCCGGCTATGAGCGGGCCATGGCCCTGGCCGACGCAGGCGTGGACGTGGTGGTGATCGACACCGCCCACGGCCATTCGGCCTCGGTCGCCCAGGTGGTCGAGCGGATCAAGCGCGAGAACAACCGGCTGCAGATCATCGCCGGCAATGTCGCCACCTATGACGCGACGCGGGCCCTGATCGACGCGGGCGCGGATGCGGTCAAGGTCGGCATCGGCCCGGGCTCCATCTGCACCACCCGTATCGTGGCGGGCGTGGGCGTGCCGCAACTGACGGCGGTGATGGACTCGGCGCGAGCCGCGCGCGGCACGGGCGCTTCGGTCATCGCCGACGGCGGCATCAAATACTCGGGCGACCTGGCCAAGGCCATCGCGGCTGGCGCGAACGTGGCCATGATGGGTTCGATGTTCGCCGGCACCGACGAAAGCCCCGGCGAGGTCTTCCTGTACCAGGGCCGCTCCTACAAGTCGTATCGCGGCATGGGGTCGGTGGGCGCCATGGCGCGCGGTTCGGCCGACCGCTACTTCCAGAAGGAAGTCTCGTCCGAGAAGCTGGTGCCCGAGGGCATCGAGGGCCAGACGCCGTACAAGGGGCCGATTTCGCCGGTCCTGCACCAGCTGGTCGGGGGCTTGCGCGCCTCAATGGGCTATGTGGGGGCCGGCACCATCGCCGACTTCCAGGAGCGCGCTCGCTTCGTGCGCATCACCGGCGCCGGCCTGCGGGAGAGCCACGTCCATGACGTGATGATCACGCGCGAGGCGCCGAACTACAGACAGGGATAAGGGCCATGACGACCGAACTGACCTATCTGGCGCTGACGCTGGTTCTGGCCCTGCTGCAGATCTTCCTGCCCGCCGGGGCTCGGACGGCCGAGTTCGGTTCGAAATGGAATGCAGGGCCGCGCGACCAGACGCCGACATCGGTTCGACCGCTAACCGGTCGTCTGGAGCGTGCCCAGGCCAATCTGTATGAAACCCTGCCGCTGTTCATCGGCGCCGTCCTGGTCGCCCATCTGATCCAGGCCTCCGGTCCCCTGACCGTGTGGGGGACGACCCTCTTTTTCTGGGCGCGCGTCGTCTATCTGCCCCTCTACGCCCTTGGCGTGCCCTATATCCGGTCGCTGGTCTGGCTGGTCTCGCTCGCGGGACTGGTCATGGTGCTGGCGGCCCTGTTCCTGACCTGAAAGCTCCCCTTGACCCCAGCCGCCCGTCTCGCCGCCGCCGCCTCCGTCCTGGACTCCATGGCCCAGGGCCGCCAACCGGCGGAAACCGTCCTGAAGGCCTGGGGGACCGCCAACCGATACGCCGGGTCCAAGGATCGGCGGGCCATCGCCGATCATGTCTATAAGGTGCTGCGCGCGCGCGGCCGACTGTCGTGGATCATGGGCGGGCGCGAAGACGGTCGGGCCCTGGTGATCGGATCGCTGCACGCCATTGACGGCCTGTCGGTGGAAGAGATCGAGGCCCTGCACTCGGGCGACGGCTATGGCCCCCGGCCCCTGTCGAAGCAGGAACGCAGCCGCATCACCGCCCAGCCAGGCGAACTGCCCGGCTGGGTCGCGGCGGGGCTGCCCGAGTTCGTGGTCGAGGATTTCAAGGCCACCTT
>JBKBXN010000065.1:0-14432 GCA_046314055.1 Brevundimonas sp. | reverse complement strand
TGGGCGATTCCCGCCCGTTTCTTTTCTGAAATCCTGTTTGGCCGCATTGACCCAGCCGACGAAGGTGTCGGCATTGGCCGACAAGCCCGAGAAATCGGCCGCCCCCGCCACGCCCGACAAATCATCGTCCAGCGCCACACGGATGGCGTTGGCGGATCGGGCCCGCGCGATGAAGGGCGAATACTGGCCGCGCAACCGATCCAGCGCCGCACGATTGCCGGTGAGCGAATAGCCGACGCCGGCGCGGATCAGCCAGCTTTCCTCGACCGGGGTCAGGGGCGTCGTTCCCTGCTTGTATCGATCGCCCAGCCGGGCCTCGTACAAGGGCGCCGCCTCGGCCCATTTCTGCTGTTTCCAGAAGATGTCGCCGCGCACCTCGCGCGCCGAGCCGGACTGGTCCTTGTCCAGCACTTCCAGCGCATGGTCGTAGCGGCCCAGGTCCATCAGGGCGCGGGCCTCCAGCGCCCGACGCTCGGCGTTGACGGCGGTCGGCAGCAGGGTGGTGCGCGAGCCCCAGAGGGCCTGCAGCGCCTTCTCCGGCTGACGATCCATCAGATAGACGGTGGCCAGATTGGTGGCGACCTGGGCGCGGGCCACCCCGTCCAGTCGTTCGTCCACCTGGTGTTTCAGCAGTTCGGCGGCCTGATCCAGCAGATCGACGTCGATCAGGCGGCGCGACAGACGGCGCACCATCTCGTCGCCGTCGGCGCCGATGGGGGTCAATTCGCGGAAGTCGTAGAAGAGGGCCAGGGCCTGGACCGGCTGGAGGCCGTCGGCGGCGCCTTCCAGGAACAGGGCGCGGAAGGCGTTGGACTGGTCGGCCTGGATCTCGGCGGCGCCGGGCACGCCCGCCATCCGCTTGCCCGCGCCGCGCAGGGCGTCCAGGGCCTCACGATAGCGGCCCTGCTGCAGATAGATGTTCGCCAGCTTGCGGACCACCGCCAGTTCGGTCGCGTCGCCGCGCCAGCGCCACTTCAGCAACTCCAGCTGCTGGGCCGCCTGGTCGGGCGTCAGGACGCCCTTTTCCATCTCGAGACTGATGGCGCCCAGTTTGGCGGGGGTGGCGATGCCGTCCAGGGGCGCGCGGGCCACGGCCTTGTAGACCGCCAGCGCCCGGTTCTTGTCGCCGGACAGGTCGAACAGCCGCGCCTGAACGACACGGGCCGTCAACTGATCGGCGGCTGAGGCGTTCTGGCTGAAGACATAGTCCAGCAGCTGGCGGGCGGCCGTCAGGTCGTTGGTCTCGATCGCCGCCAGGGCGTGGGCGGCGCCGAAACGGGCGCGCCATTCCTTGGGGAAGTCGTCGATCACCGAGGCGCCGGCGGCGAAGGCGCGGCGAGCCCCCTCCCAGTCGCCCTGTTCGGCGGCGATATAGCCCTGCCAGACCTTGGCGGCGGGATCATTGGACAGGGCCGAGCCGGCGAAATCGACCTGGGCCTCTTCCAGCCGGCCGACGCCGACACGGGCGGCGCCGCGCAGGCCCCGGACCTCGGGCTCGCCCTGCATATTGGGGGCCTTGGCGATCAGGGCGTTGATGACGCCGATCGCTTCATAGTTCAGGCCTGACCCGACCAGGAACCGGGCCAGGGCCATCCGCGCCGCAATGGGGGCGCGGGGATTGTCCGTTCCGTCGATGGTCTCCTGGGCCGCCGCGTCCTGGAGACGGCGGTAGCGTTCGGAAAAGCCGTCCTCGCCGGGGGCCGCCCATTCCTCGAGGATCAGGGCGGGGTGGGCCGCACGTTTCGGAGCGTCGCCCTCATGATCGGCCGCGTCCAGGGTCGCAGACGGCGGCGACAGGGTCAGGCCCTGGGGACGGCTGAGGGTGACGAGGTCGCCCTCGGCTTCGATCTTCAGGTCGTCAGTGGCGGTTTCGACCGCCAGACCCTGGGCGGTGGGGATCAGGGTCAGGTCGACGGTGCTGCGCGTGCCCGAGAACCCTTTGCCGGGCGCCAGGGCGGTGACGGCGGCGAAACGGTCGCCGACCAGGGGATCGGTCAGCCAGACGGTCTTGGTCGCCCCGGCCATCCGCGCCACCAGGCTGGCGGAGCCGTCTTCCGAGCGGTCGATCTCGACGCCCGAGGCGCCGGCGGGCGGACCGCCGATGGTCACGGTCCAGGTTCCGCCCTGCCCCTCGGCGACGACAGGCAGGCCGTCGGGCGCGGCGATACGGACGGCCGTATAGTCAGGGCCGGCGGCCCAGCGCGCGTCCTTGGCGGGGCCCAGGGCCTTGGCCCCGGTCAGGTCCATCTTGGCGGCGGTGTCGAACACGACCCAGACCGCCTCGCCGCGGCGGAAGACGGCGGCGCCGACCGGCGCGCCCCACTGGAAGGTCAGGACGGTCTTTTCGGGCGAGGAGACGGCGCGGACCGGGACGACGGAATTGACCAGAGCCGCCCGCTCTTCCGGCTTCGGCTCGGGCGCCTTGCCCGGCGCATAGAGGTTCAGCCAGACGGCGCCGTCGGCGACGCCGGACCGGGCGTCGGCGCCCTCGGCCAGGGTGATGACCAGATCGGTCGCCCCGCCCCGCGCCATCCGCGTCTCGACGGCCCTGACCCCCTCCGGCGGATCGACCCGCAGGCGCGAGACGTCGGGCGCGGCGGAGACGCCCAGGCGGATGATGACCTTGTCGGCCTCACGACGCACCTGGCTGCGCACGCCGATGACGCCGCCGAATTCGACCCGGGTGAATTCGCTGGATTGGCCGATGCTGATCGACAGCGGATCGCCCGACCGGCCGACCTCCTGCGCCAGGGGCGTCAGGGGCGCAAAGACGATCGCCCCGGCCGCGGCGGCGGCCACGGTCGACTTCAGGAAGCGCTTGTTGTGCGAGGTCCCGGACATATCCGTGGAGCCTTGCCTCACAAGCTCTTTAATCGCGGTTAACCCGCTTTCACAGAAATCGACGCGTTCGTTGACGGCTGATCGCCGCCGTGGTCCGTTCAGAACTGAACTGGAGGCTTCCATGACGCCGCTTCTGCTCGCCCTCGCGCTTCAGGCCGCCACCCCGTCCACGCCCGCCGAACCGTCCGCCCTCGACGGGGCCTGGACGGTGGACCTGTCCGTCGATCCGGCCCAGCCCTACCTGAAGACCATGCATCTGACCCTCGCGCCCGGCGGGACCGTGACGGGCGATTTTTACGACAGCGAGATCCTGGCCGGCCGGAGGAAGCGGCAAAAAGGCAAGCTCTGCGTCAGTTTCCGCACAACGGACGGCGCAGGCCCCTACCACACCGCCGCCTGCCAGGCGGGCGATCACGTCGAGGGCCAGACCTGGGCCGAGCACCGCGACTTCGTTTTCATCTGGACCGCCGCGCGCCCGACCGAAGACTGAACGCCGGTGGACAAGTCGTCCACGCGACAACGGGGCTGCGAACCTCCATATAGACCGGATGACGGATTATCCTCGCCTGAGCACCCTTAAGACAGGCCTGGCCTGCCGCTGCCCCCGCTGTGGCGAGGGGGCCCTGTTCCGCGGCTATCTGACCCTGCGTGAATCCTGCCCCAAATGCGGGCTGAACTATGGGTTCGCCGATCCGGCGGACGGCCCCGCCTTCTTCGTCATGACGGCGGTCGGGGTGGTCGGGATGATTCTGCTGATGGTGTTCGACTTCACGGTGAAGCCGCCGATCTGGGTGCATGGGGTGGTGACCCTGCCGATCCTGATCGCCATGTGCCTGGGCTGCCTACGGCCGTTCAAGGCGTGGCTGGTGGCGGAGCAATATGTGCACAAGGCGGCGCCGCCGGAGTTTTCCAGCAACGGCAAACACGGGGATTGAGGGACACCCCCGACCTTCCTCTCAACGTCGTCATCCTGGGGCTTGTCCCTGGAATGACGACATTGGAAGAGGGGCGAGGATGACGGCCTATTCTTGGCAGGCGCTCTTCGCCCTGAACCTTACGCCTCAGTCGATGCAGAGCGTCGGGCCGGCCTTGCCGTCTTCGACCGGCGTATTGCAGCCGAAGCGGTCGCTGGTGGCCTGGCAAACGCCGGCCGTGGTCGCGCCGGCCTCGATGCCGGTGTTGCCTTCGACGCGGCAATCGCCCTGGCACTGGTCGCCGTCGGTGCAGCGCTTGCCGGCGTCGGCGTAAGAGATCACGCACTGCCAGGATTGCATCCGGCCGACCTGTTTCATCGTGCCCCCCCGCGTGGCGCAGGCCGAGGCGTCGGCGCTCTGCATCGGGGCGTCGGAGCCGGCGCCTGTCGTCGTCTGAGGGGTGCAGGCGGCCGCCATGAGGGCGGCGGCGGCGATGAGAGCGATACGGATCATTTGACCTGTCCTTTGGTGAAACCTGACCAGACGTCGTCGTAGTCCAGCTGCATCTGCGGTGATTCCGACGCCCATTTCGTGACACGGATCGGCGCCCGGGTCTCGAACATGAAGGCCAGGGTGTCAGTGATCTTGTGCGGTTTCAGTTCCGCACGGATCGCGCCTTCGTAGCTGGCCTGATCCGGGCCGTGGCCGCTCATCCGGTTGTGCAGGCTGGCGCCGCCGGGCGCGAAGCCGCCGGCCTTGGCGTCATAGGCGCCGGTCACCAGCCCCATGAACTCGCTCATGACGTTGCGGTGGAACCAGGGCGGCCGGAAGGTGTGTTCGGCCACCATCCAGCGCGGCGGGAAGATGACGAAGTCGATATTGGCCGTTCCCGGCGTCTCGGACGGACTGGTCAGGACCGTGAAGATCGACGGATCGGGGTGGTCGTAGCTGACGGTGTTGATCGTGTTGAACCGGGCCGTGTCATAGCGGCAGGGCGCCAGATTGCCGTGCCAGGCCACGACGTCCAGCGGGCTGTGATCGAAGGTCGTGGCCCACAGGCGGCCGCCGTATTTCTGGACGCACTGGGTCGGGCGATCGACGTCCTCGAACGCCGCGACCGGGGTTTCGAAGTCGCGCGGATTGGCCAGGCCGTTGGCGCCGATCGGCCCCAGGTCCGGCAGGCGGAACGGACTGCCGTAGTTTTCGCAGACATAGCCCCGAACGGGTCCGTCGATCTCGACGCGGAAGCGGACGCCGCGCGGGATCAGGACGATGTGGCCGGGTTCGGCCTCGATCACCCCCATCTCGGTGACGAAGCGGTGGGCGCCTTGCTGGGGCACGATCAGCAGTTCGCCGTCGGCGTCGTAGAAGACGCGGTCGGTCATCGATCTGTTGGCGACATACAGATGGACGCCCGCCCCTGTTCCGGCGTCGGGCTCGCCGTTTCCGCCATAGCTCACCAGACCTTCGATCCAGTCGGTCGGGGTCTCCGGGATGGGCAGAGGGTCCCAGCGCATCCGGTTGGGATTGGGCGGGGTCTCGTCGAAGGGGCCCGAGCGGACGCGCCCCTGGTCGAAGGTCACATAGGGGCCGTGCTGGGCTGAAGGACGCAGGCGGTACAGCCAGCTGCGGCGGTTCTCGGCGCGCGGGGCGGTGAAGGCCGTGCCCGACAGCTGTTCGGCATACAGGCCCATCGGCGTCTTCTGCGGCGAGTTCTGGCCCACCGGCAGGGCGCCGGGCGCGGCCTCGGTGGCGAAATGATTGCCGAAGCCGGTTTGATAGACGGGCGCGTTGGATCGCGTCATTTGGTTGTCTCCCTATGGCGTCGGTTTAGCCCCCCGATGCGCCAGCGTCACCCTGTCGCGAGGGACCGCTCAGCCCTTGGACGGCAGGAAGGGCGAGAAGGTGATGACCGTGAAGGTGTCGCGAACGTGCGGCCGGGTCTGGACCTGTTTCGTCACGAAGGTCCCAATGTCGGCGTCGCGCGGCAGGTTGAACTTGGCCAACAGGTCGTGCTGGCCCGAGGTGGAATAGACCTCGGAGACATTCTCGACATTGTCGACGATGTCGGCGGCAACGTCATTGGCGTAGCCCAGCTCGGTTTTGATGAAGACGAAGATGGCGGTCATCATGGCGGAAGCTCCTGAAGGGTCGGCGGCTTCCTAGCGGATTTCAGACCCGACGGCGAAAAAATGGGGACGTCAAACAGAAGGGTGAAAGATTGCGGCGCTGATCGACACAACCCGTAGGCATCGTGAAACGGCAGATTAACCCGCGATATCTAAAGCTGGCGGCAGGAGGGTCATATGATCCAGCTGCCAAGCGTGAACGACGAAGTCCGCAGATTGGCCATGCTTCAGTCCTTGGGACTGAACGCCGGCGCGCCCGACCCCAGTCTGCAAGCGCTGGCCCGACTGGGTGCGAATCTGGCCCAGGCGCAGATCGGCCTGGTGAACCTGATCGAAAGCGACCTGGTCCGGGTCGTCGGGGCCGAAGGCTTCGACGCCTCTTCGATCTGTCGGTGGGATTCCCTTTGCAACCACGCCCTGTTGAATCCGCGCGACCTGTTGTGGGTGTCGGACGCGCGCGCCGATCCCCGCTTCAGCGCCGGGCGTTACGTCGTCGATGAGCCGCACATCCGTTTCTATGTCGGCGTGCCGCTGCTGGTGAACGACTGCATGGTCGGCACCCTGTGCGTTGTCGATCCTGAACCCCGCGCCTTCGACGCCGAGCTCGCCGCGAGGTTGAGGCTGGTCGGCGACGCCTGCGCGGCGGAACTCGCAGAGCGGCACCGCACGAACGCCATGCGCCAGGCGCTGGCGGCCTCGGCCGACGCTCTGGTGGACTGCGACAGCGACGGTCGCATCATCGGCTGGTCAGACGGCGCCGAGCGCCTGTTCGGCTTCAGCCGCGAGGAGGCCCTTGGGGCCGAAGTCACGATCATCATTCCACCGGAACACAGGGACGGGCACCGTGAGGGCATTCGTCGCTGGAGGGACAGCGGCGCCGCCAGGCTCGGCCGTCGCCTCGAGCTTCCCGCGCTGCGGCGAGACGGCGCGCCGCTGGACATCGAACTGTGGATGTCCGTGACTCACGAGGATGGGCGGCCGCGGGTGCACGCCAATATCCGCGACATTTCCGAACGCCGCGCCCAGGCGCGGGAATTGGCCAGCGCCGTCGCCAAGGCCGAGGAAGCCAGCCAGGCCAAGACGGCCTTCCTGGCCAATATGAGCCATGAACTGCGAACGCCCCTGAACGGGGTGACCGCCTGCGCCGGGCTTTTGGCGGATTCGGTCCTGACGTCGGATCAACAGCGTCTGGTCGGCATCATCACCGGCGCGACGGACCACTTGAGCGGCCTGATCGCCGACATCCTGGACCTGGCGCGCATCGAGTCCGGAGAGATGAAACTCAACGCGGCCCCCGTGGACCTGGAGTCGCTGGTCCGGGGCGCCGCCGACCTGGGCCGACTGAAGGCCGACGAAAAAAACATTGGCTTGAGGCTGGACCTGGAGAACGTCGTCGGCGAGCGGGTCTTGCTGGATTCGGCGCGCTTCAAACAGGTGCTGGGCAACCTGTTGGCCAACGCCGTCAAATTCACCGAAACGGGCGAGGTCCGCCTCAGCGTCTCTCGTGCTGGGCGGCGGTTCCGGTTCGAGGTCCAGGACACCGGAATCGGCTTCACCCCCGAACAGCGAAACGCCATCTTCGATCGGTTTCAGCAGGCCGATGCGACTATCACGCGGCGGTTCGGCGGCACGGGCCTGGGCCTGGCGATCTGCCGCGACATCGTGCAGGCCATGGGCGGGGTCATGGACTGCCGCTCGACCCCGGGAGAAGGTTCGGTCTTCTGGGTCGAGCTGGACCTGCCGGCGGTCAGCCCGGCCGAACGGTCGGGTCGCTCCGCCGACGACGGCGCGCGGACAGGGAAGGAGCTTGCCGGCCTGCGCGTCCTGGTCACCGACGACAATGACACCAATCGGCAGGTCGCAGGCCTGATCCTGGAAGCGGCTGGCCTGAGCCCGTGCTTCGCCGAGAATGGGCGCGAGGCGCTGGAGGCTGTGGCGCGGCAAGATTTCGATCTCATCCTGATGGACATGATGATGCCGGAGATGGACGGCGTCGAAGCCACCCGCCGATTGAGAGCGGGAGAGGCCGGCGAAGCGGGGCGCGACACCCCCCTAATCATGCTGACCGCCAACACCCTGCCCGAACATATCGCCAAGAGCGTCGCCGCCGGCGCGGACGGTCACCTGGCCAAGCCGATCACCCCGGCGACACTGCTGCAACGCATCGTTCAAGTGCTTGGCGAGATGGAAGGTGAACATCACGAGCCGAAGGCGCGCCGGTCGGCCTGATCCCGCCACGCGCTAAAGCGATCAATGGCGACGTCCAAGGTGTGGCGAGCGACGATTCCGCAAAGGCTTTGTACGTAAACGGCCAGAACGATTGCTGCGCGACGACGTTGGTTCGGAGCGCCCGCCTGGATGACAGGACTGGGCTGTTCGAAACACAGGATGCGACATGGCCAAGACCCCCACCACCGCCGGGCCGACCGCCCTGGGCGACGCAGGCGAGTTGCACCAGACCGCCTCGACGCCCGAGACTCGCACCACCACCAATCATGGCGCGCCGATCAGCGACAACCAGAACTCGCTGAAGGCCGGGCCGCGTGGCTCGACCCTGCTGGAAGACTTCATCCTGCGCGAGAAGATCCAGCATTTCGACCATGAGCGGATCCCCGAGCGGATCGTCCACGCTAGAGGCTCGGCCGCCCACGGCTTCTTCGAACTGACCGACAGCCTGTCCGACTACACCACCGCCAAGATCCTGACCGAGGTCGGCAAGAAGACCGAACTGTTCACCCGGTTTTCGACCGTGGCGGGCGGCGCCGGGTCGGTGGATACGCCGCGCGACGTGCGCGGCTTCGCCGTCAAATTCTACACGACCGAGGGCAACTGGGACCTGGTCGGCAACAATATCCCCGTCTTCTTCATTCAGGACGCGATCAAATTCCCCGACCTGATCCATGCGGTGAAGATGGAGGCGGACAAGGGCTATCCCCAGGCCGCCAGCGCCCACGACACCTTCTGGGACTTCATCGGCCTGATGCCGGAAAGCACCCATATGATCATGTGGGCCATGTCCGACCGGGCCATTCCGCGCTCGCTGCGGATGATCGAGGGGTTCGGGGTCAACACCTTCCGGCTGGTCAACGCCGAGGGCGTGGCGACCCTGGTCAAGTTCCACTGGCGGCCCAAGCTGGGGACCCAGTCCACCTGCTGGGACGAAGCAGTCAAGATCGCCGGCGCCGACCCCGACTATCACCGCCGCGACCTGTATGAAGCCATCGACCAGGGCGACTTCCCGGAGTGGGAGTTCGGGGTTCAGCTGTTCACCCAGGAAGAAGCCGACGCCCTGCCCTTCGACATTCTGGACGCCACCAAACTGGTGCCCGAAGAGGATTATCCGATCCGGGTGATCGGGCGGATGGTGCTGGACCGCAACCCGGACAACTTCTTCGCCGAGACCGAACAGGCGGCCTTCCTGCCGACCAACATCGTACCGGGCATCGACTTTTCCGAAGACCCCCTGCTGCAGGGGCGGCTGTTCTCCTACCAGGACACCCAGCTGTCGCGCCTGGGCACGGTCAACTTCCACCAGATCCCGATCAACCAGGCCAAGGGTTGCCCCTTCCAGAACTTCCAGCGCGACGGCCATATGCAGACCCAGGTCTTCAAGGGCCGCGCCAACTACGAGCCCAACAGCCTGGCAGAGGCGGGCGAGGACGGCGGTCCGCGCGAAGATCCCAAGGGCGGCTTCCGCACGACGCCCATCCCGGTCGAGGGCGAGAAGGTGCGGCTGAGGGCCGAGAGCTTCGCCGACCACTACAGCCAGGCGCGGCTGTTCTTCCAGTCCCAGACCGCGCCCGAACAGGCCCACCTGGCCAGCGCCATCGTGTTCGAACTGTCCAAGGTGTCGCTGCCGCACGTGCGTGAGCGGGTTCTGTCCAATCTGATCAACGTCGACGAGACCCTGGCCCAGCGGGTGGCGGAGGGGCTGAACCTGCCCCTGCCCAAGGCGTCCAAGCCGGCGGTCGCGCCGATCGATCTGGAGCCGTCGCCGGCGCTGCGGATCATCGGCAAATATCCGGACACGCTGAAGGGCCGCAAGGTGGCCATCCTGGTCGCCGACGGGTCGGACGGGGCGGTGATCGCTCAGGTCCGCAAGGCGGTGGAGGGCGACGGCGGTTCGGTCTTCGTCGTCGCGCCCAAGATCGGCGGGCCCAAACTGGCCGACGGTTCCACCCTGGCGGCGGACGGGCAACTGGCCGGCAGTCCGTCGGTGCTGTTCGACGCCGTGGCCATCGTCCTGTCAGCGGACGGCTGCGCCCAGTTGATGAAGGAAGGCGCCGCCGTCGATTTCGCCAAGGACGCCTTCGGCCACCTGAAGGCCGTCGGATTCACCGCCGAGGCCCAACCCCTGCTGGACAAGGCGGGGGTCGAGCCGGACGAGGGGGTGATCGACCTGTCGTCGGGCGCCGACGCCTTCCTCACGCCGGCCCGCACCCGTCAGTGGGACCGCGAGCCGAAGGTGCGCATGCTGGCCTGATCCCCCCATGACCGCAGCCGTCGCCGATGGAGTCGCTTCGGGATTTCATCGGCGACTGCGGGCGGGGTATACCGCCACGGGAGCAGGCGTCCCGATGGCCGACGGGTTCGAGGTCGCCTACGTCTATCCCGACGCCCGCTTCATCAACCGCTGGGCCCTGGAGGCGGCGGGGCTGAAGTGGACGATCACCATGAAGGACGGCGCGGGGGCGGAAGCGGTGTTCGCGGCCTATGAACTGACGCGGACGGTGTGCGCGCCGGGGTAAGGCTGAAGAGCGGAAGCCCTTGCGCTTAGCCCCGCTATGCATGATCTTTGGGCCATGGCGAACTCTCCTTCCAAGAACGGCGAGAAGACCGCGCGTAACACGCCGACAGGTCGATACGCGACCGTGGGTCGGACGTCGGACGGGGTGATGGTTCTGCAACCGTCCAAGACCCCCAATCACTTCACGGCGCGAGAAGCGCGAAGCGCCGTCATCGCTCGGATCGAGCCGGCCAATCGGAAATAATGGCGTCGTTCGCGCGGGACGTTTTCATAAACTGCCCGTTCGACCCCGCTTACAAGGTCATGTTCCGGGCGATCGTCTTCGCCATCACGCGATCCGGTTTCCGCGCCCGCTGCGCCCTTGAAGTCGATGACGCCAGCCAGAATCGCTGGGCCTCCATTTCCGAAATCGTCGACCAGTGCCGCTATGGCGTCCACGACATTTCCCGCACCGAACCGGACGGCGACCCTCCCCTGCCTCGGTTCAACATGCCACTGGAACTGGGGCTGTTTCTGGGGGCCAAGCGGTTCGGCGGCGCGGTTCAGAAGCGTAAGCGCTGTCTGGTCCTGGATACGGAGCGGTACAGGTACCAGCGCTTCATTTCGGACCTGGCCGGACAGGATATTCACGCGCACGGCAATGATCCGGCGACCTGTATCGAAGCCGTCGCGACCTGGTTGAGAGTGCAAAGCCGATCAAAGACCGTTCCCGGCGGTCGCGCCATGGCGCGCGAGTTCGAAAGGTTCGAGGCGCAGTTGCCCGGCCTGTGTCTGGGGCTGCAGCTCGAGGTGGACGAGATGACCTTTCGCGACCTCACCAGCCTGGCGTCGGAGTACATCGCCGCCGCGCTCTGAGCAGTTCTTCCCGGCCGGTCCAGCGGCGTCAGTGAAACAATATGTTCCGCCATCGCTCGCCGAACCCGGCCGCGCGGCTTTCGCTTTCCGTAGCGGCTGGGATAAGCAGGGCGTGAAGGCCGGGCGACCGGTCGGTGCAACACAGGCGTTCCGGCGCGGGTCGGGACAGGCGGAGATTTGAGACATGGCCCATGATCGCGTCAGCGTGCTTCAGGCGCTCGAGACCCAGGGCGTCTGCCCGGTCTTCTATCATCCCGATCCCGAGGTCAGCCTGAACGTCATTCGCGCCTGCGCTCGCGGCGGGGCGCCGGTGGTGGAGTTCACCAATCGCGGCGACTTCGCCTGCGACCTGTTTGGCGAGATCAATCGCGAACTGATCAAGACCGACCCGGAGGTGGTGCTGGGCATCGGTTCGGTGGTCGATAACGGCACGGCGGCGCTTTACCTGAACCGGGGCGCGCGCTTCGTGGTCAGCCCCTGCCTGGTCCCCGACGTGGCCAAGGTCTGCAACCGACGCATGGTCGCCTATTTCCCCGGCTGCGGCTCGGTGACGGACATCGGCGAGGCGCACGAGCTGGGCTGCGATATCGTCAAACTGTTCCCCGGTTCGTCGGTCGGGGGGCCGGACTTCGTCAAGGCGATCAAGGGGCCGATGCCCTGGGTCAAGATCATGCCGACGGGCGGCGTCGATCCGGACGAGGCCTCGATCGCCAAATGGTTCGGCGCAGGCATCGTGGCGGCGGGCATGGGATCGAAACTGGTGACGGACGAAGCCGTCAAGTCGGGCGACTGGGCCGCCATCGAGGCCCAGGTCCGCGCCACCGTGGACGCCGTGGCGGCGTTCCGGGCGTCGAAGGGCTAAGACGTCAGGGCGGCGGAGGCGCGTCCAAGGGCGGCGGCGGCAGCGATTTTCCATCGCCCCGCACGTCCCGACGCGCGCCGCCCGGCCCCTTGCGGGCCAGAAGTTCGGCCAGGGCCGTCCGGTCCTGGACGTCCAGTTTTTCCAGCATGGCGATGGTCCCGCCCTCGAGGCGCGCCCGGCCGCGCAGCTCGGCCGTGCGAGACTGGTCCAGCAGGGCCTGGACCCGCGCCGGATCCATCTGCGGCTGCTTGGCCGCCTCGACCGCCTGGCGTCGCGCCTCGCGGGCCGCTTCGAAGTCGGGGCGGGCTGACAGGGCGACGGCGCGCATCGAGGTGCGAACCTCGCGGCGGGCCTCAGGGCTAAGGCGGCTGATCAGCTGGGGGAAGCCGCCTTCGCGGCCGGGACGGCGTTGTTCGGCGATCCGTTCATCCACCTTGGCGCGGCTGATCAGGAAGGCCGCTCCCCCGCCGAGGGCGAACAGGTTCAGCGCCACCGACGCCGCCAGTGCGATCTTCAGCGTGCGACCGCTCATCCCAGAACCTCCGTGTCGTCCACCGCGACCAGGGTGGATTGATACAGGACCGCGTCGGCCCGCTCGTTGGCCGTGACGTGGGTCGTCAGGCCCACGCCCGCGACCACGCCGGCGCAGGCCGCCGCCGCCCAGCCGGCCCCGAGATAAAAGGCGATCCGGTCCAGATGGAAGCGACGGACCTTGGCTTTCGGCGCAGCGGCCAGGATGCGCGCGGCCAGATCAGCCGACGGCGTCGGCGCGGGCGAGGCGTCCAGCAGGGCGTCCAGCGCCGCCGCCTGATCCAGCACGGCCTTCAACGACGGATCGGCCGCGATCAGGGTCTCGGCGAAGGCGCGTTCGGACGCGGGCCACCGACGCAGGTCGGCGCCGTAAGCGTCCGCCAGAGCGTGCAACCGTTCCGCCTTCATCGTCCGTCTCCTTCACTCGCCCCTGGGGCTATATCCGCCAGGGCCAGACGCAGTGCGCGGCGTCCGCGCGACAACAAACTTTCCAGCGCCTCGACGCTGATCTCCATCAGGGCGGCCGCCTCGATATTGGACAGTTCCTGATAATGGCACAGGACGACGGCCTCGCGCTGGCGGTCCGGCAGGCGTTTCAGCGCCGCATCGACCCGCACGCCCGTTTCGGCCGCCAACAGGCCCCGATCCGGCGCCGGTCCCTCGTCGGGCTGATCCGGCGGCGTGTCCGTGGGAATCTCGCGCCGTCGCCGCAGCCGGTCGTAGCAGAGGTTCAGGGCCACCCGGTGCAGCCAGGTATCGAACTTGGCTTGGCCGGGCGTCCATTTGGGCGCCTGTCGCCAGGCCTTCAGCAGCGTCTCCTGGGCCACGTCCTCGGCCTCGGCCGGGTCGCCCAGCATGCGCTGGGCCAGGGCCAGGATGCGCGGCAGCTTGCGTGCGACAAGCGTCTGCGCGGCCGCCGGATCGCCCTGACCCACGCGGCGCACCAGATCCTCGTCGGGGTCGACGATCGCGACCAAACCCGCCTCTTCCGTTGCTGACGAAAGGGACCGATTCGCACGCGAAGGCCGACCCCGACACTGTTCTTACTCCGAAGCCGGCGGCGGGGAAGCCGGTTGTTGGCCCAGACGGTCGGCGCGGCGTTGCTGACGCTCGGCCCCACGCTCGGCCTGGCGCTCGGCGCGATGGGCGGTCATGGCGGCGCGGCGTTCGTCAGCGGTGACGACGCCGTTGCGGTCGGCGTCCATCTTGTCGAACTGCTCCCCCAGTTTGGCGGCGACCTCGGAGATCACCACGGGGCCGCGTTCACGACCTCCGGGACCGCGCCCTTCCGGACCGCCGTGACCGCGCATGGCGTGACGGGGACCGCCGCGAGGACCGGATCGGGCGCGTTCAGGTCTGGGGCCGCGGTCCGCCCGGTCCGGGCGGGCGGCGTGGGCCGCGTCGAACTCGGCGCGACTGATGGAGCCGTCGCTGTTCGCGTCCAGCTTGGCGAAACGGTGGTCGGCGCGTTGGGCGCGGTTGGCCTGCATGGCGGCCTCACGCTCGGCGACGCTGACGGTGCCGTCGCGGTCGGCGTCGAGGGCCGTCAGACG
>JBKBXN010000064.1:0-14459 GCA_046314055.1 Brevundimonas sp. | reverse complement strand
GTCAAGGCCGAACATCTGGTGATCGAGGCCCCGGCCAGGGTGTTCGATGATCAGGACGACCTGCTGGCGGCCTTTCAGCGGGGCGAGCTGACGGAGGATTTCGTCGCGGTCGTGCGGTTCCAGGGCCCCAAGGCCAACGGCATGCCCGAATTGCACAGCCTGTCGCCCGCCCTGTCGATCATTCAGGACAAGGGGTTCAAGGTCGCCTTCGTCACCGACGGCCGCATGTCGGGCGCCAGCGGCAAGACCCCCGCCGCCATTCACGTGTCGCCTGAGGCCCTCGCCGGCGGCCCCCTGGCCCATGTGAAGGACGGCGACATCATTCGCCTGGACGCCGAGGCCGGGGTTCTGACCACGGTAGGCGTCGGCGACCTGTCGGCCCGTCCCGCCGCCGCTCGCGGCGACGCCAACGCCGCCGGCACGGCCTGGGGCTATGGCCGCGAACTGTTCGGGGCCTTCCGCCACGTCGTCACCACCGCTGAAGAGGGCGCGACCGTCTGCTTCGCCTTCCCTAGCGGCGCCCAATCGCATACGGACACGCCTCCCGATCCGAACTTCGTCGACCGGACCGTGGACGCCTGATCCGCCGCACCGACCGCAGGAAACGCCTCATGAATGACAAGACCCTCCTCGTCGGCGACGTCGGCGGCACCAATGCTCGCTTCGCCGTGGCCCGCATGGTGGACGGCAAGCCCGTGCTGGACCACCACGAAAGCTTCCCGGCCGAGACCTATCCGACCTTCCTGGAAGGCGTCGCCGCCTTCATCGAGGGCTGCGAGGTCAAGCCGACCGGCGGCGTCATCGCCGTCGCCGGCCCTGTCACCGACGGCGAGATCGACCTGACCAACTCACCCTGGCGCGTGTCGGAAGCCGAGCTTCAGACCCTGGGCCTGAAGCCGGTCAAGCTGATCAACGATTTCGAGGCCCTGGCCTGGGGCGCCCCCGTGGTGCCGGAAGACCAGTTGGAAAGCCTGGGCGGCCCCGTCGACGGCGATCCGCACGCCACTGTCGCCGTCCTCGGCCCCGGCACCGGCTTCGGCGTCTCGGCCCTGGTGCGCGACGCCCACGGCAAGGAAATGGCCATGCCGTCGGAAGGCGGCCACGCCTGTTTCCCCCCCGGCGATCCGGTCGAGGACGAGATCCTGCGCATCCTGCGCCGCCGCTATGATCGCGTCTCCATCGAACGCCTGATCTGCGGCCCCGGCCTGCTGAACATGCACCGCGCCCTGGCCGAGATCGACGGCCGCGAGACCCATATCGACGACCCGGCTCAGATCACCCAGACGGCGATGAACGACCCCAACAGCCCGTGCGGCGCCACCCTGGCCCGCTTCTGCGCCATCCTGGGTGCGGTCGCGGGCGACATCGCCCTGACCACCGGTTCGCGCGGCGGCGTCTATATCGCCGGCGGCATCGTCCCGCGCATCCTGCCCTTCATAAAGGCCAGCCCCTTCCGCCAGAGGTTCGAACGCAAGGGCCGGTTCAAGGACTATATGTCCGAGATTCCGACCAAGGTGATCATGCACAAGCACGCGGCTTTGCTGGGCGCCGCCCGCGTGGCCTTCGCCGAGGCCGAGGGCTGACGACTCACGAAATAATCACGGCGGCGTGAACCCAACCGCCGCCGTGACGTTTCCTCCGCTCCAAAACGGAAGGAAACCCCATGAAGAAGTTCGCCATCGCCGCCGCCTCGCTGTTCGTCCTCTCGGGCGTCGCCGCCTGCGGTGAAAGCGCCGCCGACAAGGCTGCCGAAAGCCGCGCCGACGCCGTCGAAGCCACGGGCGAAGCCCGCGCCGACCAGTTGGAAGCCCAGGCTGACGCCGCCCCGACCGACACCCAGGAAGACGCCCTGAACCGTCAGGCCGACCAGGTCGAGGACAACGCCGACCGTCGCGCTGACCAGATCGAGCAGCAGGGCGGCAACGCCGACGGCGGCATGACCACCAACAACACCCCGACCACCAACTAAGGTCGGCGCCGACCGGCCCCCGTCGTTCGCGGCGGGGGCTTTTTGCGCCTTAACCCGCCTTAGGCGGCCACGGCACGAAGGCGCTGGTCCGCTTCACATAGTCCGCATATCCCGGCCGCGACTTGTTGATCGCCTTCTCGGTAATCCCGATCCCCGACCAGCGCGTCAGGGTGAAGGTCAGGAAGATCGGCCCCGCGATCGACCCTAGGCCGACGCCGGTCTCCGCCGCGATCAGCCACAGCCCCCACCAGACGCAGGCGTCGCCGAAATAGTTCGGATGCCGCGTATAGCGCCACAGGCCGGCAGCCAGCACCCTGCCCTTGTTGGCCGGATCGCGCTTGAACGCCGCCAACTGAGCATCGCCGACGCTTTCGAACACGATCCCGACCACCGCCAGAACCGCCCCGACTCCGGCGATCACGCCCAGGGGCTTAGCCTCCACCTGACCCATCTGCACCGGCAGCGACGTCAACCAGGCCAGCACGGCCTGGGGCAGAAACACGAACAACAGCGCCGTCTTGGCGAACGACCAGCCCTTGTTGCGTTCCTGATCCTCTACGATCTGCACATACCGCCCATCCGCCCCGCTGGCCCGCCAGCGCCGGAACAGGTGCCAGCCCAGCCGCAACGCCCAGACCGCGCACAGCCCGACCAGAAGCGCCTTGCGCGCCGGATCGCCATCAGCGCGCGGCAGGGTCGCCAGGGCCAGCAACAACATGCCCAGCGGCCAGACCGCATCGATGAAACTCACGTCCTTCAGCTTCAGGGCGACCAGCCACAGGCCGAGCATCACGGCTGTAATCAGGGCCAGGTTCAGTCCCAGCAGGAGGAGGATGTCGGTCAGAGTCATGGGCCTGATACGGCGACCATCCGTCTATGGATGAGTTAGTCGAGTCCACGGCGCAAATGCGACTCTGTTTGTATAGTCGGTCCTTCCAGGTCAAACTCAGCTACTCGTCTCGCGGAGCCTGAACCTTGGTCAAGTTGGTCTGCGCCTCGTGCGGCGCCATCCTAACTTCAGAATGTGAGTGGGGGCCGCAATCCGATTTTGCGGAGACGGCCAATATGGCTGCACCTTCCGTTCCCCAAGGCCGTTTGATCAAGCGGGGCGACGGTTCAAACACTGTCATCGCAAATCCTGATGACATCGTCGGCGACAGTTTGCGTTCGACGGGTTCAGACAACGGCTGCTGTGGTTCGGACGGACTTGATGGCCCGAACCGCGCCTGTATTTGCGGCGAAGTCGTAGCCACTGAACGAAGCGATTGCTGGACGGCGGCGGAGGTCGCGTTCCTGATTCAAGCGGTTGCCGAACGCACATGATCACGGGCAACTAGGCCTGAACGACGCTCAACTCCGGCCACCGGCCACGCGCATTCTCGACAGTCTTGGCCCACCCCTTGGCCAGCGGCCGGTTCGGGTTCGGCCGGACGACCATGGCGAACACATCCTCCAGCCCGAAGGGCGCCGCCACGGTGATCGTGTCGTCCGCCTCCAGCCGCACCCCGACGGCGAAGGTCGGGGCCACGAACCGGCCCAGGGCTTCGTCGGTCGCGTGCAACGGCTCATAGGGCTCGCCGAACCGGTTCTGGAACCACAGGTGCACCCGCGCCTGATTGCGCACCTCGACCTGGCTGCGGAAGGGTTCGTCGAAGGCGGCGGCGACCTGTTTGATCACGACGTCCTCGGCCTCGTAGGACAGGTCCGACCCGTCGAAATAGGCCAGGTCATAGTCCTTGATCCCGTATCCCGACGGCCGTCCCGTCTTGGCGTTCCACACCGCCTGATAGACGGCGCCCGACACCAGCCGCCAGTCGGGCAGGTCCAGCGCCCGCACCGTCCGCAAGACGTGCATCAGACCGGGATCGGCGCGGACGATTTCGATCAGCTTCAGGCTCAGGGCGTCGCTCATTGCCTACCCTTAGCCTCCCCGTCCGTTCAGCGGGAGACGTCGCGCGCCGTCATCCCCAGCCCTCTCCCTCCCCCGTCATCCCAGGGCTTGTCCCTGGGATCCATACTCCCGGTATCGACGACGGCGCACTGCGTGGAAACACCGGGCGTATGGATCCTCGCCACAAGGGCGAGGATGACGACCCCAAAGGAAAACACGCGCCTGCAACGGCTGGCCATCCCACCCCCGAGCACCTATTACGCGCACAATTTTCGAGACAAGCCTTCAGCAATTCAGAGACTTGAACATTAGTTCGACCAAATACCCGGCACCCATTCAGCCCCGCTTATAATGGCGGCTCGGTCTTTGACATCGCCAGACGCCCATAGAAGTCGCCACGTGACACAGTGCCATTTCGCACCGGAAATTTTCGCTTTCACCACAGACACTTACGCGACATGGCACAGATGGCGCCCTATTTTAGCGCCACGCCATTCGCCCTAGCCCCGCACCGGCCAGCCGTGATCCAGCGGCCCATGCCCGCCGCCCAGGCCGGGCGCCCGCCGGATCGCCTCGCCGACATAGGCCCAGGCTTCCGCCACCGCGACCTCCAGCGGCCGCCCCAGGGCTAGGCCCGCCGCGCACGCACTCGCCAGGGTGCAGCCGGTGCCGTGGGTGTGGCGGGTGTCGATCCGTTCGGCCTCCAGCACCGTCTCCCCGTCGGTCGTCATCAGCAGGTCGATCACCGTCGGCCCGTCCACATGACCGCCCTTCATCAGCACCGCCCGGGCGCCCAGTTTCAACAGGGCCTCGCCCGCCCGTCGCTGGCCGTCGATGTCGCGCACCGCCAGCCCGGTCAGGGCCTCGGCCTCGGGCGCATTGGGGGTCAGCAGGGCCGCGCGCGGGATCATCAGCGTTCGGACCGCCTCCACCGCCGCATCGGGCAGCAGCGGATGCCCGCCCTTGGCCACCATGACCGGGTCGACCACCGCCGGGGCGTCCGCCTCGTCCAGCAGGGCCGCCACCGTCTCGACCACCTCGACCGAGCCCAGCATGCCGGTCTTGAAGGCGTCGGTCCCGATGTCCTCCAGCACCGCCCGCGCCTGGGCCGCGATCAGCTCGAGCGGCAGCGGATGGACGCCGTGAACCCCCAGGGTGTTCTGCACCGTGATCGCGGTGATCGCCGTGGCGGCGAACCCGCCCATCATCGTCACCGCCTTTATATCGGCCTGGACGCCCGCGCCTCCGCCGCTGTCCGACCCGGCCAGGATCAGCACCCGTCCTTGATAGAGCCCGCTCATGCGTGCGCCCCCGAGAACAGCTTCAGGCCCACGATCCCGGCGACGATCAGCAGGATGCACACCGCCCGCACCGCCGTCGCCGGCTCGCCATAGACGACGATCCCGACCAGGGCCGCGCCCACCGCTCCGATCCCGGTCCAGATCGCATAGGCCGTCCCGATCGGCAGCTTCTGCGTCGCCACCCACAGCAGGACCATGCTGGCCGCCAGCGCGACCAGCACGCCCAGCGACGTCAGCGGCCGTTGCAGGCTGACGTTCTTGAGGCCGGACGCCCACAGCACTTCCAGCAGACCGGCGACGACCAGCGTCACCCACGGATTGATCGACATGACCCAGGACATGGGGACCAGATGGCCCAGGCCGTCGCCGGGGGCAAGCGTGTCACTCCGCCGCCGTCACCGCCGCCTGCAGCTTCAGCGCCTGAACCGTCTCGCGCACATCATGGACCCGCACCATCCGCGCCCCGCGCCTCGCCCCCTCCAGCGCCAGAGCCAGCGAGCCGCCCAGCCGGTCGGTCGCCTCCACCGCCGTCGCGTCGACCGCCTGGATCGTCCGCTTGCGGCTGGCGGCGTACAGCACCGGGAACCCCAGCCCGACCAGCTCGCCCAGCCGCGCCGTCAGCGCCATATTGTGCGCCAGCGTCTTGCCGAACCCGATCCCCGGGTCCAGCCAGATCCGCTCGCCCGCCACGCCCGCCGCCACCGCCGCCTCGGCGCGCTGCGCCAGATATGCGACCACCTCGCCCACCACCTCGTCATAGCGAGGATCGGCCTGCATGGTCCGCGGCTCGCCCCTCATGTGCATCAGCACCACCTCGCACCCCAGCTCGGCGGCGACCGCCAGACTGTCCGGCGAATGGGTCAGGGCCGTCACGTCGTTCCACATGCCGGCCCCCGCCGCCACGGCCGCGCGGGCCACCGCAGGCTTCATCGTGTCCACGCTGATCGCCCCGCCCCAGCGCGCTCGCACGCCCGCGATCACCGGCGCGACCCGTTCGATCTCCTCGGCCTCGCCCACCGGCTCCGCCCCCGGCCGGGTGCTCTCGCCCCCGACGTCCAGTACGTCCGCGCCCTGCTCGACCAGCCGCATCGCCTGGTCCACCGCCGCCGCCGTCGACGCCCACCGTCCCCCGTCGGAGAAGCTGTCCGGCGTCACATTGACGATCCCCATGACCTGAACCGTCATCCCGGCCTCCCGATCAGCCCGCCCAACGCGTCCAGATAGGCCGCGAAGGCTTTGCGCCCCTCAGGCGTGATCGACACCCGCGTCAGCGGCTTGTTGTTCACAAAGCTCTTGGCCACGGCGACATAGCCGGCCTCCTCCAGCTTCTTGATATGGACCGACAGATTGCCCTGGGTCGCCTCCAGCACCGTCTTCAGCTCGGTGAAGTCGGCCGCTTCGGCGTCGGCCAGATAGACCATGATCCCCAGCCGCATACGGCCGTGGATGACCTCGTCGATCCGCCCCAGGTCGTTCAGCCCCATGGATCAGCCGGCGTCCGCATCGACGGTGCGCTTCCTCAGCGACTCACGGGTGATGATCCAGCCCGGCCCCGCGAACAGCAGGAACAGCGCCGCCGTGGCGACGTACAGATAGACCAGGGGCTGGCGCACCAGCAGGCCCAGCGCCACCGCCGTCGCCCATCCTCCCAGCGACGCCGCCAGCATCCAGCCCTTCTTCTTCAGGGTCCAGGCCACGTACCAGGCGGCCGACTGAAGGGCGAAGATCATGGCCGGGTAATAGAGCCAGACGGCGAAGTCCTGGTCCCGCGCCGACCCGAAACCGAAGACGATGATGATGGCCATATTGGCCATGCCCGCCCCGCTGAAGGCCGCGTTCAGGGTCCGGGTCACGATCGGGCTGGCCTTCGGCCGTTTGCGGTCCTCGCGGATGGCCCAGACCATCACCACCAGAAAGGCGACGGTGATCCCGGTGACAAAGGCCAGGCTGACCGGTCCCGGCCAACGGACGACGCCTAGCGACTGGCCGATGTGGACTAGGCACTGAAGGCCGTACAACAGGCCGCCGGCCAGATACATGACCCCCATGGTCAGGGTCGCTCTCGGATCGCCCCCGCCCTGGACGATCGAACGGAGGAAGGCCAGGTCGGCCTCGGGCGTGCTGCGGGACGTGTCGATCATCGATGATTCCTCTGCGGCGGGCGCGTCCCTCGGATGGACGCGGCGGCCGGGGTTGGCAAGCTATTCGGCGGGTGACAGGGCGGGCGCGGGGCTACGCCGCCAAGGAACTCGGCGGCCATTCAGCCAGCGGCCCATGAAGCTGTGCCGGATCAGCAGTTCATAGCTGGCGACCGAAACGGCCAGCACCCCGCCGACGACCAGCCCCAGCTTGACGAACCAGGGCATGGCCCAATCCTGAACCAGCACCTGTGCGGCCATCACCAGCGGCAGATGGACGATGTAGATCCAGTATGAGGCGTCGGCGAGATAACGCCGCGTGCGGCTGTGTCCCCCGAAGAACCGCAAAGCCAGGGCCATGCCCGCAAAGACCGAGGCATAGGTCGCAATCCCGAACGCCGCTGCTGTCATCGCCTTGGTCGCCGGATCGGTCATCGGGACAAGATGCGGGTCCGGCCCGCCCGCCAGCATCAGGGCCGTGGTTCCGGCTCCCATCGCCAATCCCAGATAGGCCGGCCACCAGGCCTGGATTCGGCCCAGCAGGTCACGCCGACGATCCAGCAAGGCGCCGAAGCCGAAGGCCAGGCCGAACCCGACCAGGGCCGACATATTGGGGATCAGTCCCGCGTCCGGCGTCGGCACGCCGAAGAAGGCGATCCAGTTCGGCTGGAACCACAGGGCCAGCGCGAGCGGCGCACCCAGGACGAACGGCCCCCACGGACCTATCAGGCCGGCCGTCATCCTATCGACGACGCGCCCCCAGGCGCCGCTCCGGTCCAGCACGGCGAAGGGCGCCCTTAGAAGCAGCAGGGCGACATAGAAGATCAGCAGCGCCCACAGGAACCACAGGTGGGTCAGCGGAATATTGGTCCAGTCGTATTCCGGCGTCGGCGGCGCATCGGCGGCCGTCATTCCTTGCAGGCCCGCGTTCCAGATCAGCACCACGACAATGGCCGTCAGCACCAGACCCCAGAAGACCGCCAGCGGCGCAGCGATCCGCACCAGGCGGTTCTTCACGAACCCCCACACCCCGACTCGCCCCAGCATCATGTGCGCGAACAGCCCCGCGATCAGGAAGAAGGTCGTCATTCGGAACAGGTGGATGACGAAGAACAGTCCGCTGGCCCACACCGACCGCTGGTCGTCGCCGACGATCCATATCTGCGTCGGAAAAAAGGACATGCTCGCGTGGAGCACGACGCCCAACAGCAGGGCGGCGCCCCGCAGCCCGTCGAGGGCGTGAAGCCGCTCGGTTCGATCGATTTCGTGTAGCGCCATGACAACCCTCCCGTTGCGGACGAGACGGTATCTCATAGACCAGTCTGCAATGCAAACTAGTTCGCGGCTCGACAGCTCTCTTAACCCGTAGGGCCACCACTCGCTCACGCGGCGGGGCCCGCGCGACCGGTCAAAGAAAAACCCGCTGGGAGATCGTTCTCCCGGCGGGCTTCAATGTTCAGGCATGACCTCTGGTCAGTGAACCGTCGGCACGCTCGTCGCGGCCGGAGCGGCGACCGGCAACTCGATGTCCGTCCCGTCCGACACCGGCGTCACCGGCACCGAGACCGACGGCCCGGCGTTGGGGAAGTTGTTCTCGTCGCGGTTCGGGGCCACGCCCTTCTCAAGCAGGTCTTTGATCTCTTCGCCGGACAGGGTCTCGTATTCCAGCAGGGCCTGCGACAGCTTCTCGTGATGATCAGCCTTGTCAGTCAGGATCTTGCGGGCCTCGTCCCAACCCGAGGCGACCAGACGACGGACTTCCTCGTCGATGGTGCGGGCCGTCTCTTCCGAGACGTTCTGGCTGCGGGCGACCGAGTGGCCCAGGAAGACTTCTTCCTGGTTGTCGCCGTAGGCCACCGTGCCCAGCTTCTCGGAAAAGCCCCAGCGCGTGACCATGGCCCGCGCCAGCTTGGTCGCCTGTTCGATGTCCGACGACGCGCCCGAGGTGATGTTCTCCTTGCCGAAGATCAGCTCCTCGGCCACCCGACCGCCGGCCATGATGGCGATCCGGTCGATCATCTGCTGGTATTTCATCGAATAGCGGTCGCCTTCCGGCAACTGCATGACCATGCCCAGGGCGCGGCCGCGCGGAACAATGGTCGCCTTGTGCACGGGGTCGGCCATCTTGACGTTCATGGCGACGATGGCGTGACCGGCCTCGTGATAGGCGGTCAGGCGCTTTTCTTCCTCGTTCATCGCCATGGAGCGACGCTCCGCCCCCATCAGCACCTTGTCCTTGGCGTCCTCGAAGTCGCGGTGCGTGACCATGCGACGATCCTTGCGGGCCGCTGTCAGGGCCGCCTCATTGACCAGATTGGCCAGGTCGGCGCCCGAGAAACCGGGCGTGCCGCGCGCGATGGTCTTGGTGTTCACGTCGGCGGCCAGGGGCACGTCCTTCATGTGCACGCGGAGAATGCGCTCGCGGCCCGAGACGTCCGGGTTGGGCACCACAACCTGACGGTCGAACCGGCCGGGACGCAGCAGGGCCGGGTCCAGCACGTCGGGCCGGTTGGTGGCGGCGATCAGGATGATGTTCTCGGACGCCTCGAAGCCGTCCATCTCGACCAGCAGTTGGTTCAGCGTCTGTTCGCGCTCGTCATTGCCGCCGCCCAGGCCGGCGCCGCGATGGCGACCGACGGCGTCGATCTCATCGATGAAGATGATGCAGGGGGCGTTCTTCTTGCCCTGTTCGAACATGTCGCGCACGCGGCTGGCGCCGACGCCGACAAACATTTCGACGAAGTCCGAACCCGAGATCGAGAAGAAGGGCACGCCCGCCTCACCCGCCACAGCACGGGCCAAAAGCGTCTTGCCGGTGCCGGGAGGGCCGACCAGCAGGGCGCCCTTGGGGATCTTGCCGCCCAGGCGCTGGAACTTGCCCGGATCCTTCAGGAAGTCGACGACCTCCTGCAGTTCGTCCTTGGCCTCGTCCACGCCGGCGACGTCGTCAAAGGTCTTGCGCCCCTTGTGCTCGGTCAGCAGCTTGGCCTTGGACTTGCCGAAGCCCATGGCCCCGCGCGCCCCGCCCTGCATCTGGCGCATGAAGAAGATCCACACCCCGACCAGCAGCGCGATGGGCAGAATTCCCATCAGCAGGCTCATCCAGATCGACTGGCGCGTGGTCTTGGCGTCGACGTTGACGTTGGCGGCCAGCATGTCGTTGACCAACTGTTCGTTGGGATAGGGGGTGGTGGCGGTGAAGCGGCCGTCGTTCTTGTAGACGCCAGTCACTTGGTCGCCGCGCACGGTGGCTTCCTTAATGTCTCCGGCCTGCACCCGCTGCACCAGCTGGGAATAGGTGATGGTTTCGGGCCGGCCCGCGCCGGGTCCCTGGGCCGCCATGCCGGTCATGGCTCCGCCTTGCGAGACGGCGGCATAGGCCGCAAGCAGGGCCAGGATGATAACGCCCGTGATCGCCAGATTACGCAGGTTCATTGAGGTCCTCGGTCGTCCGTCGGCTCCGATTGGACCGACGGTCTGGATTGTCTGTCACGGAAAATAGGCGCTTCCGCCGCGTTACGCCATGGCGGCGCAATCAGATCGTCTTCATGCGTCGTTTCGTCCAGCGCCAGCCTGAGCCTTTCGGAGACCAGTTCGCGCCTTTCGACCTGCGGACTTGCAAGAACCGGTCCCGGCTCTCCGTCCCGGATCAGGACCGGAAACGCGCCACGCGTCCCGACCGGCAGCGCGCCGAGCATGGTCCGATCGGCCACCGACAGTGCGGACAGCCGGCCCCGCGCCGGAACGACGGACCACCCCGGCGTCTGCGTCAGGAAAGCGAACCTTCCGTCCCAGACAGCTTCGAGACGGGGCGCCAGAACCACAGGCGCCGACGGGCGGCGCAAAAGCTCCCCGGCCTCGCGCATCAGGACCACGGCCGCGCCGATCGCCTCAATCCGCGCCCCGCACAGGGTCGCCGCAAAATCCTCCCCCGCCCGCAGTCTTTGCACCAGTCGCGCCAGCCGATCTCCGCGCGGCGGCGTCGCCCCGCCGCCGACACAGACCAAAGCGGCCGCCAGCGACCTGGCGCCGACGTCGCGTGCGGTCCACGCGGTCCCGTCAGCCGCGACCAAAACTTCAGTGAGAGAACCACCGTCGTTCGTTTCCGCCGCCCCGCCGCCCCGTTCAATGCCCGGCGCAATTCCCGCCAGCGCCCGTCGCGCCCGGCTGCGGCCAAAGCGCGGGTCGGCGTTGCCAGGGTCTTCGATCCACTCCGCTCCCTGGCCCGCCAGCCAGGTCCGCAAGGTCTCGCGCCGCTCGGCCAGCAGGGGCCGCAGAAGCATGAGCCCCCGCCCGTCCGGCCAGACCGGCGACGGCGACCACTCCCGCACCCGCCCCAGGGTAGAGCCCTCGGCCCGCATCAGGTCGGCCTCCGCGACATCGTCCGCCGTATGGGCAAACAGGATGACCCGCGCCCCAGCCGCGCGCGCCGCTTGCGCGATCAGCTGATGCCGCGCCGCGCGCGCCGCCGCCGTCACACCTGTCATTGGCTTGTCACCGTCCCAGGCCAGCCCCCGCCAGTCCGCGCCCACGGCGCGCGCCGCAGCGCCGGCGAACCGGTTCCAGTCCTTGCTGCGGAGGTTCAGCCCATGATCGACCGTCAGGGCCAACAGGGGCCGGCCGCGTTCGCACGCCCAGGCGGCCGCCAGCCTCAACAAGGCGATGGAATCCCCGCCCCCCGAAAGGGCCAGGACGACGGGCCGGTCGTGATCCGGTCTCAGCCGTTGATCCAGCGCAGCGAAGACCCGGGCCGTCAGACCCGCGTCGTTTGCCGCGCCGTCAGGCGTCAGCTGCACCCGTTGGCGGTCTTCATCTGGGTCGCGCGGGCCTTCTGCGGGTCAGAGGCGGCAGGCGCGTAGCGGCGCGTGAACTCGCCCAGGGCTGCGCAGCCTTGCGTCTTGCGGTCGGTGGCGAACAGGGCGTCGGCCAGTTTCAGCGTCGTATCGGCGGCCCAGCCGATGCGCGGCCAGTCCTTAAGGGCGGCGGCGTAGAAGGGCACGGCGCCCGCCTTGTCGTTGGCGGACACGCGGACGTCGCCGAGGCGAGAGTTGGCCTCGCGCGCCTGAGGCGTGTCGGGCCAGGTGGCGACCACGGTCTCCAGCGCCCGCGCGCCGCGCGGCCGGTCTTCGCCCATCAGGCGCACGGCGGCGGCCAGGTCCTGAACCGCGTCGCCGGTCGGGGAATTGGCTTCGATGGGGGCATTCAGCTCGGCCGCGGTCTCCAGCTTTTCGATCCGGGCTTCGGCGTCCAGCAATCGCGTGCGCAGGGCGGCGCTGTCGCGCTGGGCCTCGTCCAGTTGGAAGGTCAGCCGTTCATTGTCGCCGTTGATGCGGCGCACCGTCGCTTCCAAATCCCCAAGTCGCTGGTTCATCAAGCCGAACTGGCTCTGCAGCGTGATCACCTCGGGATCCGGCTCGACCAGCACCGGCTCGCCCGCAGCATTGCGCTGCGTCAGCGCCCGTTCCAGCCGGCGGACATTGCGATCCAACTGCTCGAGGCGACGTTTGTCCCATTCGATCGGCTGCATGATATTGGGCGCCGCCTGCTGGGCGACCGCGCCCCCGGCGATCAGGACCAGACCGATGGCGGTGGCGGCGAAGGCGCGGGTGCGCATGAAGGACAGGTTGAGCGTCATGGGTCGCTAGGTTCCACCGATTTGGGGCCGCCGCAAGGCGTGGTCAGTGCCCAAGGCCCAGATAGAGGATCGACATGACGAACAGAACCACCACGATGTTGCAGAAGAACAGCAGCAGGATCGTCCGCCACAGCGTCGAAAAGATCGACAGACTATAAGCCCCTTTCAGTTGGGCGAACACATGGACCGGTATGGCCAGGGCGCCGAGCACGCTGACCCAACCGCCCAGGGTGCTGTTGATCGTCCCCGCCAACACCATGGCCATCAACAGCAGGGCCATAAAGGTCAGGGAATACAACACAAACACCCCGTGGTCATACAGGGTGAAGCCCCGTCGCCACAGGAACAGAAGCGCCAGGAAGGGGATCGAGAACGGCACCAGCAGGAAGGCGAACTTGTACATGGTCTGCTGCAGCTTGTAGACCGCCAGGTCCGGATTTTGCAGCTTTTTCAGTACCGTAGCGCCGAAACTGTGACCGTTCTTGTCGGGCTCCTCGCCCATGATCTTGAGCTTGGTCGTGCCGCCCGAGACATCGTCGCCCGAAGCGATGTCCTTGATGCTGGCCTGCCAGCTGCCGGGCTTCAGCCCGTCAGCCCGCCCCTCGCGCTGTTCGGTCTCCAGCCGTGTCAGCGCCGCCCGCTTCTGAGCCACCAGGGTCTCGCCTGCCTTGATCCCTACACTGGCCATGCCGGACGGGTCCGTAGCCGCCTCAGCGCGCGCTTCGGCCAGGCTGCCCTCGGCTTCGACCAATTCCTGACGCTGCGCCTGAATGTCGTCGGCCAGCACGACGGGCGCCGACGGTTGGGGCATGAAGCTCAGCGCGAAGAACATGACGAACAGGGTGAACAGGAAGATCGCCAGCGGCGACACATACCGTGTCCGCTTCCCCTTGACCCATTCCCGCGTCAGCCGCCCTGGATTGAACGCCAGCAGCGGCAGGGTGCGCCAGATCCGCGCGTCGAAGTGCATGACGCCATGAAGCAGTTCCTCGCCCAGGTGCAGCAGGGTGCGGTGGACGTGGGTGGGCTGGCCGCAATTGGAGCAGAAATTGCCGCTGGTCGGCGCGCCGCAGTCGGAGCAGAGTCCGTGTCCGGCCTCGCCCGCATGACCGGTCGGCTTTTCGATCGCCCCCGCGACCAATCCCCCGGTGATCGCGCCACCGGCCCCTTCAATATCCACGCGCCTATCCCCCGGCAGAGCCTGAGCTCACTTAGCGGACGCCGGGGTGAAATGAAAAGAGGCGCCGGTTTTCACCGACGCCTCCATTCGTTCAGCCGATCGATCGTCTCAGCGCGGGGCGCCCGAGACGATGGCGGTGTGGGCGTTGCGGTTGCGCGCCCAGCTGTCCTCGCTGGAGCCCTCGGCGATCGGGCGCTCCTTGCCGTAGCTGATGGTGTCGATACGACCGGCCGGCACGCCGCGATTGATCAGATAGGTGCGGACGGCCTCGGCGCGGCGGGCGCCCAGCGCCAGGTTGTACTCGCGGGTGCCGCGTTCGTCGGCGTTGCCTTCGATACGGACCGT